>DASSUC010000323.1:0-2918 GCA_035707405.1 Micromonosporaceae bacterium
CGGCGGCGTTCACCCGCCGACCGGCCGGCAACGGCGCCACCACCGGAGCGGCCCCATGACCGCTCCCACCCTGCCCACAGAGGCGACCGAACCGCGGCCGGGGTCCCGGGCGGCCCGGCTCGCAATGCCCCGCGCGGTCGATGCGCTGCGTCAGCTCGCCCACGAGTACGGCGTGTGCACCCGCCCCGTCCTGCTGCGCCGTACCGACCTGGCCACCGGCCAGACCGAGGTCATCGACCTGCCCTGCGGCGCCACCCGGGAGGACAAGTGCCCACCCTGCGCCAAACGTGCCCGGCGACTGCGCCAGCAGCAGTGCCGGGAAGGCTGGCATCGTAGCGACGAGCCGCTACCCCCACCCAAGGACGCGGACGACGAGCAGCGGGCACTGATCGAGCTGCGGGCGCACTTCGTGTTCGAGCGTGGCCGGGCCGAGCAGTCGGCCGAGTGGGACCAGGTCGCAGACCTCGACGACGCGATCAGCGAGGTCGACCAGGCCATCACCGAGTCGGGCCTGCGTGGCCGGCTCACCCCGGTCGGCCCCACACCCGGCGACGGCGACCAGGCCGAGGAACAGACCGGGCACCGGCGGGTGCGCTCCACCAGGCGACGGCAGGACGCACCCGACCTGCCCCGCCACACCATCAACCCATCCACTCTCGGGCGCACGTTCACCGGCCGCGACGGGCGGGTGTTCCAGCCCTCCACCTTCCTCACCCTGACCCTCGACACCTACGGCCCCGTCCGGCCCGACGGCACCCCGGTCAACCCGGATGCCTACGACTACCGCCGCGCCGCCTGGGACGCGGTGCACTTCCCGGCGCTGCTGGACCGGTTCTGGCAGAACCTACGCCGCGCCGCCGGGCGCAACCTCCAGTACTTCGGCACCGTCGAGCCGCAACGCCGGCTCGCCCCACACGCCCACTTCGCCGTGCGCGGCACCCTGCCCCACGAGCTGGTGCGCCGTTGCGCCGCGGCCACCTACCACCAGGTCTGGTGGCCGCCCACCGACACCATCCGCTACCCCGACCACAACCCGCCCGTCTGGGACACCGAGGCCAAGACCTACCGCGACCCGCAGACCGGCCAGCCGCTGCCCACCTGGGACCAGGCCCTCGATGCCCTCGACACCGACGACCAGGCCACGCCGGTGCACGTGGCCCGGTTCGGCCCGCAGGTCCACTCCCAAGGCGTACTCGCCGGCACCCCCAAGGCCGACAAGCTCATCGGCTACCTCACCAAGTACCTGACCAAGGCCGTCGACGCCTGCCACAAGGTGGACACCGACCCGCAACGCGCGCACCTGGAACGGCTCTGGCAGGAGCTGCGCTACATCCCCTGCTCGCCGCGCTGCCCGAACTGGCTGCGCTACGGCGTCCAACCTCGCAACGCCCGGAAGAACCAGCACCCCGGCCGCTGCAAGGCCAAGGTCCACCAGCGCGCCACCCTCGGCATCGGCGGCCGGCGGGTGCTCGTGTCCCGCCAGTGGTCCGGCAAGACCCTCGCCGACCACAAGGCCGACACCCAAGCGTGGCTGCGGGCACTGCTCAACCAGACCGACAGCCACGAACACGCCGCAGTAGTCGTACACGAACCCGGCACACCCAACCCCGTCGCCTGGGAGAAGGCCAACCCCAACGACCCGGACGTACCACCCGTACAGCACCGGCTGCTACGCGCCATCTCCGCCCGCATCCAGCACCGGCAGGCCATCCAAGCCGCCCGCGAACGCGCCGGGCCACCACCCGACCGCACCGACAGCCACCCAGCCGAGCACCGGGGGAGGGATGACCACGGTGGACCATGACCTGCTCACCACGGAAGAGGTAGCCGAGCGGCTGCGCGCCACGCCACGGTTCGTACGCCGGCTCGTGGCCGAACGGCGCATCGCCTACGTCAAGGTCGGCCGGCTGGTGCGGTTCGAGGCCCGGGCGGTCGCCGAGTACATCGAGCGCAACCGGGTGGTTCCGATGGACCGGGCACGGCTGCACCGCTACCTGCGTGAGGCGGCCTGATGGCGAACAAGAAGGACCATCGCCGTTTCGGCAACGTGCGCCAGCGCTCCTCCGGCCGGTGGCAGGCGCGGTACATCGGCCCGGACGGGCTCACCCGCACCGCCCCGCACACGTTCGAGACCGAGCGGCAGGCGCAGAGGTGGCTCACGGTTGTCGAGTCGGAGATCATCAAAGGGGAATGGACGCCTCCCGAGGCGGGCGCGGTCAACCTGGGGGAGTACGTCTCCCGCTGGATCGCCGAGCGCAGCCTCGCGCCGCGCACCCGGGAGGCGTACGAGGACCTGCACCGCCTCTACATCCGGCCGTACCTGGGCGGTCTGGACCTGGGCGCGGTCCAGCCGGCCACCATCCGGTCCTGGCGCAAGCGGCTGTTCGACGACGGAGTTTCCGAGCCGCAGGCGGTCAAGGCGTACAGCGTGCTGCGGGCCGTGATGAACACAGCCATCAAGGAAGACAGCATCATCCGCGAGAACCCATGCCGGATCAAGGGATACGACCGCTACCACACCCCCGAGCGACCGATCGCCACCGTGGCGCAGGTCTTCGCGCTCGCCGATGCCCTGCCCGAGCGGTATCGGGCCCTGGTCATCGTCGCCGCGCTCAGCGGGCTGCGGTGGGGCGAGCTGGCCGCGCTGCGCCGCTGCGACATCGACCTGACCGCCGGCACAGTCCGGGTGCCCCGCAAGCTCGCCGCGCTGCGTAACCGCATGGAGTTCGGCCCGCCCAAGTCCGAGGCGGGCAACCGCACCGTCGCGCTGCCCGGTTCGGCAATGGCGGCGCTGCGCCCGCACCTGCTGACCTACGTCGAGGCTGACCAGGAGGCGCTCGTCTTCACCGGCCCCAAGGGAGCGATGCTGCGGACCGGCAACTTCCGCCGCTCGGCCGACTGGGCGACCGCCGTCCGCA
>DASSUC010000324.1:0-2334 GCA_035707405.1 Micromonosporaceae bacterium
CGAGGCGGGCTGCCCGTGGGTGCTGATGCACTGGCGCGGGCACTCCCGGCACATGCGGGAGCTGGCCAGCTACACCGACGTGGTGAAGGAGGTCTGCGCCGAGCTCCAGGAGCGGGTCGACGCCGCGGTCGCGGCGGGCGTGGCGGTCGAGCGGGTGGTGCTCGACCCCGGGCTCGGCTTCGCCAAGACGGCCGAGCACAACTGGCTGCTCTCCGCCCACCTCGACCAGGTCGTCGCGCTGGGTCACCCGGTGCTGTTCGGGGCGAGCCGCAAGTCGTATCTTGGCGCGCTGCTCGCCGACCCGGCGACCGGAGAGCCCCGGCCGGCCGGCGACCGGGTGGCGGCCACCGTCGCGGCCAGCCTGCTCGCGGTCGCCGCCGGCGCCTGGGGGGTACGCGTGCACGACGTGCGCCCCACCGCGGACGCGCTCGCCGTCTGGCAGGCGACCGGGTCGCCTCGGCTGCGGGCGGTGAGCTAGGTCGTGGCTGACCGGATCACGCTGACCGGGCTGCGCGTGCGCGGGCGGCACGGGGTCTACCCGGTCGAGCGGGAGCAGGGGCAGGAGTTCGTCGTCGACGTGGCGCTGGAGCTGGACCTGGCGACCGCGGCGGCCAGCGACGACGTGGCCGACACCGTCCACTATGGCGAGCTGGCCGAGCGGCTGGCCGCGATCGTGGCGGGGGAGCCGGTACGGCTCATCGAGACCCTCGCCGAGCGGCTGGCCGCCGCCTGCCTCGCCGACCCGCGGGTGGCCGCCGCGACGGTGACCGTGCACAAGCCACAGGCCCCGATTCCGTACCAGTTCGTCGATGTCGCGGTCCAGCTGACCCGGCGGGGAGGAGCGCGATGACCAGGGCGGTGCTGTCGCTCGGCGGCAACCTGGACGACCCGGCCGGCCACCTGCGGGCCGCAGTGTCCGGGCTGGACGAGTGGCTGCTCGCGGTCTCCGGGGTGTACGAGACCGACCCGTGGGGCGAGCCGGACCAGCCGCCGTACCTCAACGCGGCGGCGCTGGTGCACGACGAGACCGCGACCCCGCGCGACTGGCTGGAGCGGGCCCGGGCGCTGGAGCTGGCGGCGGGGCGGGTCCGCCGGGCCGGGCAGCGGTTCGGCCCGCGCACGCTCGACGTCGACGTGGTCGTGGTGTGGACGGACGACGGGGAGCCGGTGCGAAGCGACGACCCGCAGCTGACCCTGCCCCACCCGCGGGCGCACCTGCGCGCGTTCGTGCTGCGTCCCTGGGTCGACATCCAGCCCTACGCCGTGCTGCCCGGACACGGCCGGCTGACCGACCTGCTGCGCGCCGAGCCGGTGGCCAGCCAGCTCGCCGGCGTCCGCGCCCGGGCGGAGCTGGAGCTGTGACCGCCCACGGGCGGGCCCTGGGTTACGGCCCGCCCGCGGGCGGGCCGGCCTAACGTTAGAGTCGGCTGGATGGAAGAGGTGAGCTGCCTGTTGGTCATGAGGATCGGGACGCGGCCAGGCGGGATCCGATGACGCAGTCCCCTCCCACCCGGACGCCGACCATGGGCCCGACCAGCCTGGCCACCTTGGTGGTCGCGGCGCTCGCCGCCGCCGCGCTGTCCTGGCTGGGCATTAGCCGCTTCTACGGCGAGATCCCGCGGCTGACCTGGCTGCCGGTGGTCACGCTGGTCGCGCTCGCGGCGATCGAAGGGTATTCGGCGTTCGCGACCAAGGCCCGCATCGACCGCCGGCCCGGGCGTACGCCGGTTGACCCGCTGCTGGTCGCCCGCCTGGTCGTGCTGGCAAAGGCGTCCTCGCTGGCGGCGGCGATCTTCGCCGGCCTGTACGGCGGCGCGGCCGTCTGGCTGATGCTCGAGCGGCAGCTGGCAGTGGCAGCCGCTGACCTGCCGGTGGCGGCCGGTGGCCTGGCCGCATCGCTCGCGCTCGGGGTGGCTGCGCTGCTGCTGGAGCGGGCCTGCCGGGTCCCCCGGCCACCGGACAAGCCGGATGAGGGCGATGCCGATCCGGGGCGGTAAGCCGGGTCGGGGGTGTTATGTACGCGCCGACCCAGGTACGGTGCGACCGAAACCCAACCGACCGGCCCGGTGAACGCGACTGATCGTTCGGCGGGGCCGGCCGACCGCCCACCGACGGAAGGCGCACGGATGGTGTACGACGAGTCGGCCAGCTCCCGCCCCGACCGGTGAGCCGGGCCTTGCGCGTCAGGACTGAACCCGTGCGGATGACTCATAGCACCGACCAGGGAGCTAATGCGGTGACCGACTACTCCAGCGATGCCACGGAGACCACACAGGGCCTTGGCCGGCGCCCGGTCTCCCCGGTGGCGCTCGACGACGTGTTCGACGACCCGGA
>DASSUC010000325.1:0-12440 GCA_035707405.1 Micromonosporaceae bacterium
CCTGCTTCCTTTGAGACACAAGGCCTATGAAGTTGATCGTGTGTCCAGTGGCTTTCGCGTTCCGCGGCCACCTGTGATCCGCTGACCTGGGCTTTTACCCGGCCGTGTGTCCAGAATCAGCCCTCAGCTGCGGAACGCCAGGCGTTGAGCTGGCACAAGATGCTGAAGCGTGGCCCCTGGGACGCGGATGTCATCGTGATGCATCCTGGAGGGAGTCGGCTGTCTTCCTTGGAGCGGCGGATTCGGGAAGGGGCGTCCTGTGCTGCGTGGTCGTTCTGGCTGGGTCTGGGGAGGCCGCCTCGTCGCCATGGCGGTGACAACCGGTCTGGTGATGTATTTGTTCCATGTTGGGCTGGAGCGCGCGGACAAGCTTGCAAGCGTCCTGAGCCTGCTGGTTGCCGCTGCTGCATTCGCGGCGCCGTACCTGTTCTCTCGCACCCGCGATCGGCGGGCTGAACCACGGGCCGAATCCATCGGTCCAGCTTGCACGCAGACCGTGACGAAGACCGTGGTCGGCGGGCATCTCACCCAAATACGTCGCGATACCAGCAACCGCGTCGCGCGGGCATCCATTGCAGCGGATCAGGTGGCGCCGCCGGCTGACCGCTTCCTCGGTGGGCAGTCCGTCAATGGTGTGTGGGTGGGCGGCAACCTGAACCAGATAGCCGGGGCCAATGACGATGTGACGCGGGGATGAACGCTGGGGCACGACCGGCTGAGGGTGGCCAGGAGATTACCGGCACGCAGGTAGCGGGTGACTTGTGGCAGGTACAGGGCGTGGCCGGCGATATCGTGGTCCATGCTGGCCCCGTCGTGCGATCGGCGTATTTAGAGCAGGTCCGTCGTATCGCCCCAGCGCAGCTGCATGGACGTGACGAGGAGCTCCAGCAGCTGGCCGCGTTCTGCACCGAGCCAGAGCGGGAGCCGTACGTGTGGTGGCGGGCACCGGCATGGACGGGGAAGTCCGCTCTGATGGCGTGGTTCGTGCTGCACCCGCCCCCCGGCGTGCAGGTCGTGTCGTTCTTCGTGACTGCTCGCTATGCCGGCCAGAACGACCGGGTGGCCTTCGCTGAGGTCGTGCTGGAACAGCTCGCGGCGCTGCTGGGACAGTCGATGCCGGCGTACCTGACCGAGGCCACGCGCGAGGCGCACCTGCTACGGATGTTGGCTGACGCGGCCGAGGTGTGCCGGCGGCGGGGGCAGCGGCTTGTGCTCGTCGTGGATGGTCTGGATGAAGACCGCGGGGTGACCGCTGGTCCGGACGCCTACAGCATCGCTGCAATGCTGCCCCTACGGCCGGTGGCCGACCTGCGGATTGTCGTGACAGGGCGGCCCGACCCACCGATCCCGTCCGATGTGTCCGCCGATCATTGGCTCCATGGCCAGGACATCGTGCGCGTTTTGACCAAGTCTATGTGGGCCGAGGTGGTCCGCACCGACATGCAACGCGAGCTTAAACGGCTCCTGCACGGCACCGAGACCGAGCAGGATCTGCTGGGGCTGGTGAGCGCCGCCGGCGGTGGCCTCAGCGGCGTGGACCTTGCCGAGCTTACAGGGCTGTCCGCATACGAGGTGGAGGAGCATCTCAACGCGGTTACCGGTCGAACCTTCGCCAGGCAGATGAGCCGTTGGCAGCCGGAATCAGCGCCGCAGGTGTACGTGCTCGGGCACGAGGAGCTCCAGCTAGCCGTGACGCGCTTCCTGGGCGATGCGCGCCTGGCCTTGTACCGACAACGGCTTCACACCTGGGCCGACGGGTACCGTGCGCGGGGCTGGCCTTCTGGAACGCCGGAGTACCTGCTGCGTGGGTACTACCGGATGTTGCATGACTGCGTTGACGTCGCCAGAGCCGTTGCATGCGCGACGGACGAACGCCGCCACAACCGGATGCTCGACGTCACAGGTGGCGATACTGCAGCCCTGACCGAGATTGCCGACGCACAGGGCCTGGTTCTCGGCCTTGACAGCCCCGACCTGCTGGCCATGGCCCGACTGGCTATGCGCCGAAGCAGCATCGCCGGGCGCAACGCGTACATTCCCGCCGGCCTACCAGCGGTTTGGGCCACCATCGGGCAACCGACACGCGCCGAAGCCCTGGCCCGGGCCATAACCGATCCGGAACGGCGGGCAGAAGCGTTGACAGCGGTGGTGCGGGTGGTGGCCGCTGTCGGCGACCTGGAACGGGCCGAGTCCGTGGTCGACGTCATCGCCGGACCTGAGCGGCAGGCGCAGGCCCTCACAGCACTGCTGCGGGTGGCGGTCGCCGGCGGCGATGCTGAGCGCGTCAGGTCGCTGACGGAGCGGGTCGAGTCGGTGATCCGCCTCATCGCCAAGCCAGCGCTACGGGCAGCGGCATTGGTCACCTGATGCAGGCAGTGGCTGTCGCGGGTGACCTGGAGCGGGCCCGGTCGCTGGCCGAGCGGGTCGAGGCGGTGGCTTACGACATCACCGAGCCGGATCGGCGGGCGCGGGTGTTGACCGCCCTGATGCGGTCGCTCGCCGTCACCGGCGACAGCGGGCGGGTGCGGTGGCTGGCTGAGCGAACCGAGTCCGTGGTGCACGCCATCGTCGACCGCTACCAGCGGGCGGAGGCGTTGACCGCGCTGGTACAGGCGGTAATGGCTGCGGGTGATCGGGAGCAGGCACGGTTGTTGGCCGATAAAGTGGAGGCTGCGGCCAGCTTCCTCACCAACCCAGACCAGCGCGCAAAGGCGTTGAACGCTCTCGTGGCGGTGGTGGCTGCGACTGCGGCCGATGACCTGGACCGGGCCGAAGCCGTGGCCCTTGCCATCACTGAGAAGGATCAGCAGGCACAGGCACTGGCCACTGTAGTTCGGCAGGTCGCCGCCATCGGTGACCTTGACCGGGCTGCGGCGCTTGGCCTTGCCGTCAGCCTCGCGGACCGCAGGGCGGCGGTGTTGACTGCGCTGGTGCCCACGGCAGTTGCGGCCGGCGAGTTGGAACGAGCAGGTTGGCTGCTAGACCAGGCGGAGGTGGCTGCCCGCACGATGGCCGGTCCCGATAAGATGATCGGCTTCGATAAGCAGGTGCAGGTGCTGGGCGCCTTGGTGCCTGCGGCGGCTATGGCCGGCGATCTCCTGCGAGCCCAGTCGCTGGCCCAATATGCGGAAGCGGTCGCGCAGGCTATAACCGACCCGGGCGGACAGGTGGAGGCGTTGACCCGTCTCCTCTCGGCGGCGGTCGCGGTGGGTGACCACGAACGTGCCCGGAGGCTGGCCGGGTGCGCCGAGGCGGTGGCCCGTGCGGTGCCCGACCGGGGCTGGCAGGCGGAGTTGCTGTCTACCGTCGTGCGCGCGGTGGCTGCCGGTGGTGACCTTGACCGAGCTGAGACAGCAGCCCACGCAGTCACCGAGGTCGAACAGCGTGCGGCGGCCCTGATCGCACTGGTCCGGATGGCGGCCGGTGATCGGGAGCACGTCCGGTCGCTGGCGAAGCGTACCCAGACTGTGGTTTGTGCGATCAGGGATCCTGACCGGCAGGCGGGCGCGTTGACCGCGTTGGCGGCGGCCGTGGTGGTGGCCGATGAGCCTGACCAGGCCCGGTTGCTGGCTGAGCGGGCAGAGGAGGTAGCCCGCACCGTCACTAAACCGGGTCGACGAGCACAGGCCCTGACCGTCTTGGTCCAAGCGGTAGCCGCCACCGGCGACCGTGAACGGAGCCGGTCTGTGGCCGACCAGGCGAAGGCGGTGGCGCTTACGATTCCCGACCCGGATGGGCGGGTGTACGCGTTGACCAGGCTACAAGAGGTGCTGGTCGCCGCCAGCGACCTTGAGCGAGCCGAGGCGGTTGGCCGCGTGATCGACGATCCTGGCTCCCAGGCGCAGGCGTTGACCGCGCTAGCGCACATGGTGTTCCGTGCCGGTGACCGCCAGCGCGTCCGCCTGCTCGCCGAGCAGGCGGACGCGCTGGCCCGGACAGTTGCTGATGTCAACCGTAGGGCAAGGATTCACGCTGCCCTGGTGGCGATCGTGGGTGGGCTTGGCGACGTCGCCCGGGCTGAGGCGATGGCTCGCGAGCTGGTCGACCCTTACTGGCAGGCCCAGGCGTTGACCGGCCTGGCACGGGCAGTGGCCACAGCGGGTGACCCCGGCAAGGCGCTGTCGGTGGCCGCGCGGGCCGAAGCCGTTGCCCAGGCCATCCGGGACCCGGAGCGGCACGCGCAGGTACTGGTCGTCCTACTGCGAGCCGTTGGCCTGACAGGTGACCTGGAAGAGGCCAAGTCGCTCGCCGAGCGTGCCGAGGCGGTGGTCTGCGCCATCAGACATCCTGACCGGCGAGCGAGGGCACTGATCGAGGTAGTCAAGACGACAGCCGCAGCCGGCGCAGTTGAGCGGGGCGAAGTGGTGGCGCGCGCCATCTGCGACCCGGACCATCGGACGCAGGCACTGACCGCCCTCATGACAGCAGCCGTTGAAGCCGGGGACCGGCTACGCGTTGAGATACTCGCTGAACAGGCCCAAGCCACGGCCCACGCCATCGACGATCGCAGCCGGCGCGCACAGGCGTTGACCGCTGTCCTCACCGCAGCCGCTACCGCCGGACAGGCGCATTGGGCTCGGACGCTCGCCGAGCTGGCCAAGTCTGCCGCTTGCGCCATCGCGGACCCGAGCCAGCGGGCACAGGCGTTGACCGCTGTCCTCACCGTAACCAAAGGGATTCGCGACGAGCGATGGATCCGGGCGCTCGCCTACGAGGCCGAAGCCGCGGCCCGGTCCGTCATAGATCCGGGCCACCGGGCGCAGGCGTTGACCGCTCTCCTCACCCCAGCTACCGGCATTTGCGATAGGCGATGGGTTCGCGCACTTGTTGAACAGGTCGAAGCCGCGGTCGCCGTCACCGATCGCAACCTGCAGGCCAAGACGCTAACCAGACTCGCCTTGATCATGGCCGCCAGCGGTGACGCAGCACGAGCCGAGGCCCTGGCCCGAACCATCAATGACCCCAACCGGCAGGCGGAAGCGTTGACCGCCATAGCGAAGTATGTGGACTCGGACCATGCCCAACAGTTGGTTGCCCGTGCCCTCGCTATAGGTGACTGGACAACACCTTTGGACGTCCTAGTCACGATCCAACCGGATGTCCTGACCGCCCTCGCCAACGAGATGAGCCGGGCACCAGTGACCTGAGCCGTCCTCCCGGCAGTCTGACCTGCCTGTGGGTGCCGCTTCAGGGTGGCGGTCCTGGCCTGTGGGATGTGGGTCAGGCAGGGTCGGTGATGTGGCGGTCCGTACGGTGGCGTTCATGATCGTTCGGTGGGTGTTGGGGGGCTGGGGTGGCCGGCTGGGAAGCGTGTCTCGGGCAAGGTACAGAGCTATTGCGTAGTGGGCGAGAGGTGGTTGAGCTGGGCGCTTGAGCGGGTCCGGGTACATGTGGGACGGGTGCAATCCATCGGTGATCATGGAGTTTGCTGGGGACCACATGATCTCGGAGAGGGCCATCCTTGGCCAGCCCACGCTCACCGCCGCCAACCCCGACGGCGAGGTCGTGGTCGACTGGTGGGTGCCGAGCACCCCGACGTGCGAGTCTTAAGACGATGTTCCGCTCGGCCTTCTCCAACGAGACCCCGTCGTGCACGCTGGTCGATTCGGTGGGGTGAGGACGCAGACTGTACCCGTGTTCGACATCGTGCGGCTTCAGGACTTGATCTCTGAGTATCGCGGACTGCGGAGATTGGAGCTTCACACCCCGCAGACTCGCGGTCAGCGGCTTAACCAGGTCATCGCGGAGATGTTGCGGTGTTGGGACATTGAGGCCACGACGTCGATCCGGTCCCTGGGTGAGATCGACGTCGGGTTCTCAGTCGGCGGGGTCCGGTACGTCGTGGAGGCCAAGTGGGAGCGGGCGAAGGCCGACACCGGTCATGTGGCGAAGTTGCAGAAACGGGTGCGGCAGCGTTTCGCGGGTACGTGTGGGGTATTCCTGTCGATGTCTGGCTACAGCCGCGAGGCGCTGGCTGATGTGGCGCACGGCGAGCGCCTGGAGGTCCTGCTACTGGATGCGTCCCACTTCGAGGCGATGCTGGCCGGGCTGGTCCCACCGGAGGAGATGCTTTCGCTGCTGCTTGACCGGGCTTCCTTTTACGGTGAAGCGCACACGCCGCTGGCAACCCTGATCGTCTCGACTGTGGCGCCGCACGTGACATTTGGCATCCCGAACCAGTTGACCGGGCCGCTGCTGCGCACGGCCCCACCGGGAGTCACGGGTGAGGTGCTGTTCAGCGTGCCGGACTCCAACCAGTTGGGTCTCGTGTGCCTTGATCCTGAGCATCTGCTGGTCACGACGCAGCACGGGATCATGGCGGTCGATCTCGCTAGTCGGGGCGCTGGGTGGGTCGTCCCTGTGTCGGGATGCCATCGCAGCCCGCTCGTCGACACCGATGGTGCCGTGGTGTTCACCCGGCGAAACGGGGTGGGCCGGTACCGCAGCGGGGAGCTGACGGTGATGGCCGGAGGGTTCGCGGGAGATACCTGCCTGATGCGGCATCCGGATGGCAGCACCTGGGTGTTCAGCAACGGCGAGCCGGGCGGCGCGATCGGGGCTGCCGTGACCCGACTGGGCGGCCGGCTGGGCGACGAGGAGCGCATCGCCCACGACTATCCGGCCGGGTGCGCGATGAACGGATGCTGGGTCAGCAGCGGCGAGGTCGTCGCCGTGGGCAGCTCAGGACTTTCGGTGTCAGTGCCGGGCCGGGCGCTACGGTGGCTGCGGGTGTCCCAGGCCAACCCGATGGGCCTGGTCCGCCTGACGCCGACGAGCGTGCTCACCGGAGGTGACGCCCTTAGCCTGCGCTGCACCAGTCTCGGTAGTGGGCAAGGTGTCGAGGTCGCTGGCCTGAACCTGCACGGCTCGGTCAATGAGCTGGCCGTAGCTGCGGACGGGTCTGTCTACGTGGCTGCCTACTGCCAGCCAACCGACGGCCGGATGCCGTTCGTCGTGGCCCGGATCCGGACGGCCCTGGAGGTCGACGCGGCAGCCGTCGCCCCGGTCGGTATCACCGGTTCCGTGGCGGCACCCGCCACCGGCGGGGCGACCACGGCCGACGCCGCGCAACCGACCATTGCTGCGCCAAGCGCCGCACCGGCCTTGTCCGGACAGTGGTCCGCGGCGGTGCCTCCGTCGGCGAACGGCTGGCAGGTGTCACGCCACGACCGGGGCAACCGACAAGGCGAGTACGTCGCGTTCCACGGCCGCAGTGGCATCTACTGGGCCATCGTGGGGATCAATGTCCTGCTGATATTGGTGCTGGCTTGTCATCGTCGTCCCCGAGACCTCGGTCCTGGCTAAGTTCATCGTCGGGGTGATCGAGGTGTTTCTCGTCGCCATCACCATCGGCTTCGGGAAGATGGCGTCCGCGCCGATACGGCTGGAGATCGGTGGGCAGGGGATCCAGGTGTTCTCCCGCAGCGACACCTCCTGGTTTCCCTGGCACGTACTCGACCGTGTCGAGGTCATGCGCCTGGAAGGTGGCAACCTCCACCTCGTAGCATGGTGCGCCGGAGCGAACATGTTCCCCGAGTTCGATGGGTACGGCGGCGGGGCACGCTTCCTGCCACGCCTCGGCGCGGTCGCCGTATGCCCCATCAACGTCTTACGGGCACGACGCCACCTCATCGTCCGTGCTCTCCACGCCTACGGCGGGAACCGCGTCGGGACGCTTTGAACGGCACCCCTGGCGCTTGGCGTTGCTGGAGCGTCTGGAGGACGCGCAGTGCTCGTTCAGTGGGCAGGTCGTCAACGCGACGAACGTTGCCACGGTAGATGTCGCTGTTGCGCAGGTGGGCAGGGTCATCACCGCCTGCTGGCCGTGGTCCAGGCGCCGCCACCGGGGTGTCCTTGGTGCGGCGGTGCGTGCGCAGCAGATGGCACGGGTGGGTCAGCGGTTCAGCACAACGGCTGGACTGTCGCTGGCGAGGCCGAGCACGGCCCTGTTCCGCGCCGCCGTACCCGGACTCCGATCGCGTTGAGCCGCCGGGACAGTTGTTCGGCGTTTGAACGGTCGTCCGACCACCCCGCCGCCGGGGAACAGCCCGCGGCAGTAGTGTCGACACGACGTTGCTGCACGAGTTGGGTGATCAGGTTGTCTACAGGCCGCGGTACCTGGACGGCCTTAGCGCCCAATGCCGACGCGACTGACGGCCGTCGTGTCGCACGTCGTCGGTGGTCAGGCGGGCGATCCGGCTGCATGCCTGGGCAATCTGAACGGAGCTAGACGATCTCCTTACGGCAACGACTGGGTGCGAAGCCGCAGGGCAAAGGCCTTACGCGAGGGAGCTTGTGCAGGTCTCGATACTCGGCGGGTCGCGTATCGAACCCGAGCCCGACTCGACCTCAGAAATGTGTCACGCGTACACGCGAAAGAACGCTTCGCGGGTGAAGCCCTGTCGTCGGTGCTACGGCAGGCGGGGGCCGGCCTCGCGCTGCACCGCGAGCCACTCCTCAACGTCGTCGGCACTCCGTGGCAGGCCGGCCGAGAGGTTGGTCGCGCCGGTCGAGGTGACCAGGACGTCGTCCTCGATGCGTACGCCGATGCCGCGCAGCTCTTCGGGGACCAGCTCGTCCTCGGGCTGGAAGTACAGGCCCGGCTCGACGGTGAGCACGTACCCCTCGGCGAGGGCGCCGTCGCGGTAGCGCTCCTTGCGGGCCCGGGCGCAGTCGTGCACGTCCAGGCCGAGCATGTGCCCGAAGCCGTGCAGCGACCAGCGGCGGTAGGCGACCGAGTCGGGCTGCATCGCCTCGTCCACGCTGACCGGCAGCACGCCGAGGTCGGCCAGGCCCTCGGCGAGCACGCGCATGCACACCTGGTGCACGTCGTCGAACTTCACGCCCGGCCGTACCGCGTCGATGCCGGCCTGCTGGGAGCGGTGGACGATGTCGTAGACGCGCCGCTGGGCAGGGGTGAACCTGCCGTTCACCGGGACCGTACGGGTCACGTCGGCGGTGTAGAGGTTGCGGTTCTCCACGCCCATGTCCATCAGCAGCAGCTCGCCCGGGCGGGTCTGCCCGTCGTTGCGGATCCAGTGCAGGATCGTGGCGTGGGGGCCGGCCCCGACGATGCAGCTGTAGCCGAGGTCGTTGCCGTCGTGGCGGGCGCGCAGGTTGAACACGCCCTCGATGAGCCGTTCGGCCACCGGCCGGTCGGCGGGCAGCACCCGGGCCACGTCCTCGAAGCCGCGGACCGTCGCGTCGACGGCGTCCTGGAGCTGTGCGATCTCCCACTCGTCCTTGACCAGGCGCAGCTCCGACAGCACGGTGTCGAGCTCGCGGTCGCGCCGGCCGGGCTCGGTCGCGTCGTACGGGGCGACCGCGGAGTCGACCGTGGCGTCGTACCCCCGCAGCACCCTGGTCCGCGACGGCGCGCAAGCGGCCAGCGCGGCCGGTAGCTCGGCCAGGTCCGCGGTCTCGATGCCCAGCTCGGCGCTCTTCTCGGCGAGCGTGTGGCGGCGGCCGATCCACAGCTCGCCGTAGACCCGGTCCCGGAAGAACTCGTCGGTGTCGCGGGGCGAGCGCGGGCGCAGGTAGAGGGTGGCGTCGTGCCCGGAGCCGGTCGGGCGCAGCACCAGCACCGCGTCCGGGTCCTGCTCGCCGGTGAGCCAGACCAGGTCGCTGCCGGGCCGGAACCGGAAGAACGAGTCGTTGGCCCGCACCTTCTCCCGCCCGCTGGGGATCACCAGGGTGTCCTCGCCGAACGCGGCGGAGAGCTGGGCGCGCCGCTTGGCGTGGTTGGGCGCCTCGGGGCGGGGCGCCACCTCCAGCCCGGTGTCGCGCCACCCGGTACGCATCAGCTCGGCGAGCCGCTGCGGGTAGTCCGGGTCGTGCGTCTGCGCACCCTGCGTCGCCGGTTCCTGCTCACCCATCGCTGACCTCCCGGGTCGGTGACCTGGTCCGCCTCGAAGGTACCGCGTGAAAGGATGGCGGCCATGTGTGGACTGCTCACCTACATCAGCGCCTACGGGGACGCGCAGCGGCGCCGGGACGGGATCGCCGAGGCGCTGGAGGTGCTGCACCACCGTGGCCCGGACGAGACCGGGGTGGAGATGGTCTACAGCCCGATCGGGGCTGACGTGGTGTTCGCGCACAAGCGGCTGGCCATCATCGACGTGGCGCTCAGCCACGAGCCCCTGCCGTACGCCGACGGGCGGTACCTGCTGACCTTCAACGGTGAGATCTACAACTACCTCGAGCTGCGCAAGGAGCTGAGAAGGGAGTTCGGGGCGAGGTTCGCCACCGAAGGCGACGGGGAGGCGATCCTCGCCGGCTACCACTACTGGGGCGAGTCGGTGGTGGACCGGCTGCGCGGCATGTTCGCCTTTGTCATCTGGGACTCGGTGGAGCGGCGGGCGTTCGCCGCCCGCGACCCGTTCGGCATCAAGCCGCTGCACTACCTCGAGGCCGCCGACGGGATCTACTTCGCCAGCGAGAAGAAGGCCCTGCTGGCGCTGCAGTGGCAGGAGGGCCGGATGGCGGGGGACGCCGCCATCGACACCGCCCACCTGTCGCACTACCTGACCTTGCAGTACGTGCCGGAGCCGGGCACCCTGCACCGCGGCATCGAGCGGATCGGCTCGGGGGAGTGCGCCACCTACGAGCCGGGCGGGCAGCTGCGCACCAGGCGCTACTACCGGCCGCGGTTCCGCCCTACGCCGACCGACGAGCCGGTCGCGCTCTACCGCCGGATCCAGGACACGCTGCGCGACTCCGTACGCATCCACATGCGCTCGGACGTACCGGTGGGGGCCTTCCTCTCCTCGGGCATCGACTCGACCGCGGTGGTGGCGCTGGCCCGGGAGTTCAACCCGAACATCCTCACCTTCACCGTCGGCTATGACGTGCCCGGCTACTCCGAGATCGAGGTGGCCCAGGAGTCGGCCCGGCAGCTCGGCGTGACTACGATCGCCACCAAGATCGGCGCGACCGAGATGATGGAGGCGCTGCCGAAGATCGTCTGGCACCTGGACGACCCGGTGGCCGACCCGGCGCTGGTGCCGCTCTACTTCGTCGCCAAGAAGGCCGCCGAGCACGTCACCGTGGTGCTCTCCGGCGAGGGCGCGGACGAGTTCTTCGGCGGCTACACGATCTACCGCGAGCCGCTGTCGCTGGCGCCCGTCTCCGGCCTGCCCGACCCGGTCCAGTACGGGCTGCGGCTGGTCGCCAAGGCGATCCCGGAAGGGGTGAAAGGCAAGAGCTTCCTCCAGCGCGGGACCACCCCGATCGAGGCCCGCTACTACGGCAACGCGCGCATGTTCACCGAGGCGGACAAGCGGCGCTTGCTGCGCCGGTACGACCCGGCCGTGCGCTACACCGACGTCACCGAGCGGGTGTACGCCGAGGCGGCCGACCTGGACGACGTGACCAAGATGCAGTACGTCGACCTCTACACCTGGCTGCGCGGGGACATCCTGGTCAAGGCCGACCGCATGTCCATGGCGCACTCGCTGGAGCTGCGGGTGCCGTTCCTGGACCGGGAGGTGTTCGAGGTCGCCGCGACCGTGCCGGTGGAGCTGAAGCTGCCGCCACGCTCGGTGGAGACCAAGTTCGCGCTGCGCCGGGCTCTGGAGGGGGTCGTCCCGCCGGCCATCGTCAACCGGGTCAAGCTGGGCTTCCCCACCCCGACCCGGGTCTGGCTGCGCACGGAGATGTACGACTGGGCGCACCAGATCCTGTCCACCTCGGGCGCGGGGGACCTGCTCGACCTGGGCTATGTGCGGGGGCTGCTGGACGCGCACCGGCGGGAGGAGGCCGACCACTCGCGCAAGATCTGGACGGTGCTCGTGTTCTGCGTCTGGCACGCGATCTTCGTCGAGCGCTCGCTCGACCCGGGCATCGAGCGCAACAAGTCGGCCCTGCTCACCAAGCCGGTGGTCGGCTCGATGGTGTCCTGACCGGCGGCCACCCGTTGGCGCGGTTACCGGTTGGTATGGTGATCCGCATGGCGATGGACACGGTGACGGTCACGCTGTCCCCGGCGACGGTCGCCGCCGCCCGCCGCGCCGCCGAGCAGGCCGGCACGTCCTTCTCGGCCTACGCCGACCGGGCCCTGCGCAACGCGGTCGTGCGCGACGCCATGGCCCAGCTCGCGGTCGACGGCTACCGGGGCGCCGGCGACGACTGGTACGACACGATCGAGCGCGACTCGGGATCGCGCCGGTGAGGCGGGGCGAGGTCTGGCGCGTGGAGACCGTCGGCCGGGACCGCATCGTCCTGGTGGTGGGCAACGACGCGGTGACCCAGCTCTACGACATCGTGCAGTGCGTGCCGATCGAGGACCCGACGGTGGCCCGCGAGTCGCTGGTGAGCGTGCCGGTCACCGAGCCGGTCAAGGGGGTGGCCGCGGTCGTCGACGCCGGCGCGTTCCGCAAGGCGCGCTTCACCGAGCGGCTCGGCGCGGCCGACGCGGACGTGCTGGACCAGGTGGACGTGGC
>DASSUC010000326.1:0-6144 GCA_035707405.1 Micromonosporaceae bacterium
CTCCTTCGGCGCGTTGACCAGGCGGGCCACGTGGTCCCAGGCGATGAGCACCTCACCGCGCTGCAACGGCTCCTGCATGAAGTCGTAGTTGGTGGAGGCCGGGGTCGTGTTGGCCCACAGCTCCTTCATGTACTGCCAGGCCTGCACGGCCTCCGGGCTGCGGAACGTGGTGATCTGCCCGCCGGTGAAGCTGGGCAGCAGGAAGCCCTGGAAGAACCGGTGGTAGAGGCCCTTCGGCCCGGCCGGGATGCCGAGGACGGCCTTGCCGCCGTTGCCGGCCTTGGCCGCCGCCGCCCACGCCAGCAGCTGGTCGTAGGTGAGCTTCTGCGGGTCGGCGCCGCTGGGCAGCCACTGCAGCGCCTTCTTGTTGATGGCGACGACGTAGGAGGCCTGCATCCACGGTATGTACTTGGCCGCACTGCCGCCGAGCTTGCTGAGGTCGGTCAGGTCGGGCTCGATGCCCCGGTCGGCCAGCGCGGAGACCAGGTCGTCGAGGTCGGTGAGGCGGCCGGCGTGCGGGGCGAGCTCGCCGTGCAGGCCGCCGACCAGGCCGATCTGCACCTTGTTTGCCTCGACCTGGGACTGGATGGTGGAGGCGAACACCCCGCCGTCGGCCGTGTTGTAGGCGACCTTGGCGGTGGTCACCCGGCTGCTCAGGATCTGCTCGAAGCGCTGCCGCTCCTCGACCGGGGCGAACTGGGTGGAGAGGAAGCTGACGGATCCGCTGCCGCCGTCCGCGCCCGAGGTGGACACGCCACCGCAGGCGGCCAGGGCCGGCGCTGCCGCCACACCGAGGCCGAGGCCCAACGCTGCGCGCCGGCTGATTCTCGGGCCGTACCAGGAACTGTTCGTCATCGAGGCTCCCTGGATGTGTCATGGCAGAACTTTTGTCAAACTAGCTGACACAAGTTCTCAGCCCGCCGATCGAGCTGTCAATGGGGCACAGTGACCGACACGCCGAAACCTGGCCCGTCCCGCCCGGCGACGGGCGCGACCCCGGGGCACCTCCTGGCGCTGATCCGCTCCCGCCCGGCCTGGACCCGCCAGCAGCTGCTCGACGCCACCGGGATGTCCCGCCCCACCCTGCTGGACCGGCTCGGGCCGCTGTTCCGCCACGGGCTGGTCTACGCGGCCGGGGTGGGCGCCTCGCTCGGCGGGCGCCCGGCCGAGCTGATCCGCTTCGACGACCGGCACATGGTGGTGCTCACCATCGACCTGGGCCACACCCACGGCCGGGTCGCCGTCACCGCCGCGCCCGGCGCCGAGCTGCGCTGCGCCGGGGTACGGCTGGACGTCACCAACACGCCACCCGACCGGACCGTGCGGGCGCTGGTGACGCTGGCCCGTACCCTGCTCTCCCGGGGTCGCGGGGAGCGGCTGATCGGGGTCGGGGTCGGGCTGCCCGGGCCGGTCTCCCCGGCGACCGGGCTGACCGGGCCGACCACGACGATGCCGGGCTGGGAGAGCTACCCCCTGCTGGAGCGGCTGCGGGAGCAGTGGCCGGTGCCACTGGTGCTGGAGAACGACGCCCGGGCGCTGGTGCTCGGCGAGGCCACCCAGCACCCCGGCGCCACCCTGCTCGGCGTCAAGTGGGCCAGCGGCATCGGCGCCGGGCTCGTGGTCGACGGCCGCAGCCTCTGCGGCGACGACGGGGCCGCCGGGGACATCGGGCACGTCACGGTGAGCCGGGGCGGGCCGCGGTGCCGCTGCGGCCGGCTGGGCTGCCTCGCCGCGTACGCCTCAGGTCATGCCCTGCTGGCCCGGCTCCGCCCGGCCGGCGTGACCTGCCTGGACGACCTGGCCGAGCGGGCCTGCGGCCGCGACCCGGCGGTGCGGGCCGCGCTGCGGGCGGCCGCGCGCCGGGTCGGCAGCGTGCTGGCCGCACTGATCGCGCTGACCAACCCGCGCACGCTCGTGCTCGGCGGCACCATCGGCGCCCTGCCCTCCGTCGTGGAGACGGTCGCTGGCCGGGTACGCCACGTCACGCTGGACCGCAGCACGGAGGCGCTGCGGATCGTGCCGAGTGAGCTGGGTGAGCGAGCGGCGACGGTGGGGCTGGTACACCTGGTGCTGGAGCGGGTGCTCTCCCCCGAGGCGGTGGACCGGACGCTCGCCTGAGCCCGGGGCCTGTGACATGACCGACGACGAGCGGAAGGAGTTCGAGTCGTGGGGAGAGCCAATGAGCGACGCTGAGTTTCGCCAGTTCCGCGACGCGCTGCCCCGTCCCGACCTGCGCGACATGACCCCCGATCAGGTGAGCGAGCTCCTGCACTCCCTGACACCGGTTCCCGGCACAGCGGAGCAGGAGGGGGAGCTGGCCGCACTGCTGCCGCCGCCAGGTGACCCGGGCGCCCTGCTCAACGTGGTCCGCTCGCTGCGCCTGCCCGAAGACCTCAACCGGCGCCTGGAGGAGGCGGCCGAGGCCGAGGGCATCCCGGCGTCGGTGTTGGTCCGGCGCGCCATCGAGTCGATGCTCGCCGGCCGCGTCAAGACGAACCTGGTCAATATCGACGACGTGATCCGGGCGGTTCGGTCGATACCGCCAGCGACCGCCTGACAAGCACGACGGACACGAGGGACCGCACCGGACAGGACTACCTCCTGGCCGATGGCGGGGAGGTCACCCTCACCTTGACCAGGTTCCACCGGACCGGGCGGCGGTTGCCCGCGCCGGCGGTGTCCACAGTGGTTATCGCGATCGTCCCCTCACATCACACCTGCCCTGGCGTCTCCCCGCGTGGGCCGCGCCGCTGACGACTTCCCCACCAGGTGGCGAGGCGCCACCGACTGCGGCTGGCTCCAGTTCACATGACCGGCCGCGCACAGGGCGTGTAGTGCTGGAACCGCGGCGGTTTGCATGAGAACATCCGTGTTCGTGCCAACGTTCCCCGCGATGACCGGCCGCGATCTGCTGGCAGTCCTTCGTCGTAAGCCGTTGGAGTATCAGGTGGTGCGGCAGCGGGGATCACACCGTCGGTTGAGTGCGCCAGGACGGCCCGACTTGACCTTCGCGTTCCATGACAGTGCTTCAATAGCTCCAGGCCTCGTGCGGAAGATTCTCATGTCGGACATCGGCCTTGACGAAGAGGAAGCACACAGGATACTCAAAGGGTGATGATGGAGCGAGTTACAGTGATCTATCACTGGGAGCCTGCGGGATGCTGGGCCGAGTGCCCCGATGCACCGGGCTTCTCTGCTGCGGCAGACACCTTCCACGAGCTACGGGAACAGGTGCGCGACGGGCTTGCCTTCTACTTCGACCAGCCCGTTGACGTAATCGACCTGGTTCCAGACGTCGAGCCGGTGTGGACGGCTACTGCGGCATCCGAGGTCGTATCTGCCGGCTCAGCCCTCTGGCGCACGCTGGTGACGCAGGGCACTAAGGCCGCGGGGGTCTTGACAACCAGGTCCCTGACGCTGACGGCTGGACACCTCACAGCGCGCTCGACCGTAGCGCGCGCCGGCTAGTCTAATATTTGGAGTCTCTTGTGACCAACTCCCAGCTCCGGGTCACGATAATGCTTTGTGATCATGCTCAGGTCGCGGACGGGAAACTGTTCATCTCCGGGGGTGGATGGAGTATTACGGGGACGCCGACGCCGCCCTCGGCAATCGCGGTCCTCCTACAGATACCCTGGTCTCAGGCCAGCTCGAACATAAGCTTCAAAGTCAGGCTGGTTGGCAGCAACGGGGTGACCGTGACCCAACCAAACTTGACCGGCCAGCTTGCGCCAGTCGAGCTGACTGGCGAGTTTGAGGTCGAGCGCCCTCCGGATCTTCCCGAAGGGATGCAACTAGAAGCACCCGTTGCGATAAATATTCCCCCGCTCTTGCTGCAGCCAGGTCGGTACACATGGGAACTATGGGTTGATGATAAGAGTCTTGAGGATTGGCAGGTGTCGTTCCTGGCCCGCGCCAGTAGCCCCTGATCTCGTAGCTCGCCCCCAGCCATGGCCAGGGGAGATCATAAGCCCCCGCCAAGATCACCACTGGCATCGTGAGACGACAGCGGACGGAAGAGCGTAGTAGATCTCTACGGGCGGTCATCAGCAACAGCTTTTGTGTAGCGAAGAGCCCGAACGAGAAGAAAGACCATAAAACCCGTGACGGCCAAGCCAGCTAACCACAGGCCAGCTAGCCCGAAATGCGTATATACACTGCTGTGCTCATCTGGGCTAAAGAGGGATGGCACCACCCAGGAAAGAGCCAGAAGACTCGCCCCTGGGAAGGCGAGAATAGCAGGCAACCACCCACCCAGCACCTGGCCCGGGCGAGGATTCTCCAGTATCCAACCTTCCCAATGCAGCCCGCCCGGTATGCGATAGGCCAGGAACTCCCGTATGTACCGCCCGCGACGTTGTGCTCCATAGTGTGTATCCAAAGCTCGCCCACAGAGTATGAAACTGCTAAAGGGTATGATTAACATTAGCCCTTCCAAGTTCCTACGTGAGACCACAAAGCTGAACACCGCGCCGACAACGGTGAGCTGCAGCGCCGATACTTGAAGTTGTCGCTGCCCTGCGGAATCCATTTCCTGTCGGAGTGCGACGAACTCAGCGAGTGGTCCTTCATAGCCTTCGCATCCTTCAACTTCCACGCCTTCCCTCCTGATCGCGTCATCATCCCAAAGAACGATACGAAAGCCGGAGCTCGCCGAGCCATATGACCGTAATGCAGAAGGCGCTCGTCGGAGACCACAACATTGAGCGAGACATGACGTTACCGGGCTCTCGCCCAGAGGTTATTCGCGGAGAGTTCCACCTACATGCGCTCGTACGTCGCTACGGCTGCTACTTGGCGTTGAAGTAGTTGGCCTCGGGGTGGTGGACGATGAGGGCGTCGGTGGACTGCTCCGGGTGCAGCTGGAACTCCTCGGACAGCGTCACCCCGACCCGCTCCGCGTCGAGCAGCGCCGCCACCTTCGCCCGGTCCTCCAGGTCCGGACACGCCGGATAACCAAAGGAGTAACGACAACCCCGATACTCCGTACGGAGGACGCCGGCGAGGTCGGCCGGGTCGTCGTCGGCCACAGTGGACCCGTCCGGCAGCGCCAGCTCGCTGCGCACCCGCCGGTGCCAGTACTCCGCCAGCGCCTCGGTGAGCTGCACCGACAGCCCGTGCACCTCCAGGTAGTCCCGGTACGCGTTCCGCGCGAACAGCTTCGCCGTGTACTCGCTCACCGGCTGCCCGACCGTGACGAGCTGGAACGCGATCACATCCCGGCCACCGTCCGGAGTAGAGGGCCGGAAGAAGTCGGCGATGCACAGCCGCCGGTCCCGCCGCTGCCGCGGGAACTCGAAGCGGGCCCGCTCGGCGTGCCCGTTCTCGTCCAGCACGACGACCGTGTTCCCCTCGCTGTAGCAGGGGAAGTAGCCGTACACCACGGCCGCCTCCAGCACCTGGTCGGAGACGAGCCGGTCCAGCCAGTAGCGTAGCCGCGGCCGGCCCTCGGTCTCGGCCAGCTCCTCGTACGACGGCCCGCCGCCGCCCCGCGACCCGCGCAGCCCCCACTGGCCGAGGAACGTGGCCCGCTCGTCCAGCATGGACGCGTAGTCGCCGAGCGGGATGCCCTTGACCACCCGGGTGCCGAGGAACGGCGCCCGCGGCACTGCCACGTCGCCGGCGACGTCGGAGCGTACCGAGGAGTCGTCCAGGTCCGGCAGGTCCTCGGCGACCATGGCCCGGTGCCGCTCGCGCCGCGTGCGCCGGGCCGCGAGCGCGGCCTCCCGGCCGGCGTCCACCGCCGCCCCTCCCCCGCGTTTGGCGGACATCACCCGGTCCATCAGCGCCAGTCCCTCGAACGCGTCCCGCGCGTAGTGCACCTGGCCGGTATAGAGCGCGCGCAGGTCGTCCTCGACGTACGCCCGGGTCAGCGCCGCCCCGCCGAGCAGGACCGGCCAGCGCTGCGCGACCCCGCGCGTGTTCATCTCCTCGAGGTTCTCCTTCATGATCACGGTGCTCTTGACGAGCAGGCCGGACATGCCGATGGCGTCGGCGGAGTGCGACTCGGCGGCGTCGAGGATCGCGGTGATCGGCTGCTTGATGCCGATGTTCACCACCTCGTAGCCGTTGTTGGACAGGATGATGTCGACCAGGTTCTTGCCGATGTCGTGCACGTCGCCCTTTACCGTGGCGAGCACGATG
>DASSUC010000327.1:0-11006 GCA_035707405.1 Micromonosporaceae bacterium
GTGCACGTTGGACGCGGTGTTGGGGTAGGTGTACGAGCTGTCCAGCGGCCGGCTGCGCTGGTCGATGCGGTCCAGCCCCCACGACGGCGGGTTCGGCTGGGTGCCGACCAGGCTCAGCACGTGGTTCTGCTGGACGTAGTCCACCGCCGGGTCAGCGGCGATCCGCCTCGCGACGGCCTCGCTCGCCGACACCTCGAAGCCGCGCAGCGCGGCCGTGTATACGAAGCCGGCCGTGCCGCCGTAGCGCGCGGTCAGGCCCTGCGCGCTGGCGCGTACCCCGTCCTTGAGCACCACGATGTAGCTGCCGGCGACCGCGGTCGCTCCACCCGCGTGGCGGATCTCGCCACCGGCCGCACTGGCCGGGCCGGACACCGCGGCCGACGCAACCACGGTCACCACCGCGGTGGCGACCCCGAGCACGGCCAACCGGCGGGTCCTGGGTCCGAGAGTCATCTGGACGTTCCTCCCCTCGATCAGCGGTCTACTGATCGAGAGAAGCCTATTTAGTGGGTCACCCGCAAAATAGCCATTGAAGAGTCTATATATATCAAGTAGGCTGGACCTTCTGCCCGGCCGGGCTAGCCGATCCGTTACGGCTCTCCGGGCGGCCCGGCCCCGGCGGCGGGTCATGGTCAGCCCCGGCGGGTACGGTGAGCTGCGTTGCCGGTGGGGCGTGGTGCAGCATGGCGAGGTGCTGTTGCAGGCGCGCGTGCCGGAACTGGTAGACGGCGCCGGTCTGGCGCAGGACGCCCCGGTGGTGGGCATCGTCGAGGAACCGCATGAGGTCGTAAGGGGTCCGTCCGCGGACCGCGAGGAGCGCCCGGGCCACCACGAACGCGGGCCACGCCGCCGAGGACACCGCTGCCAGCAGCCCCGCCGCGGGTCCGACGGCGAGCCCGACCACGAGCCCGTCCTCGTTGCCGACCGGGACCCCCCACATCAGCGCGACCGCGACCAGGATGACGCCGCTGACCCTCCGGTCGCTGGCCAGGGTCGACCCGGGCGTGACGGCCTGGGCCAGGCTCACCGGCGCGCCCAGCAGGACCTCCGTTCCGTAGGTGACCGCGGTCATGAGCCCGAACATGACGGCGAGCACCAGCCCTCCGGTGAGCGCGTCCCGCCACCCCGCCACGAGCCCGACCCCGAACCCCAGCGCCAGCCCGAGCCCGCCGGCAGCGAGCACGTTCATCGCGCCGACCGCCAGCTGGTCGATGTTGACCTGGGTGCGTTGTGGTGCGCTACGGCCACCGACGGACCCGACCAGCAGCCCGTACATGAGGGCGGTGGAGAGACCGGCCGTGAGGCCGGCGATGAGACCGGTCCTGGGCCCGGACGTGAGCCCGAAGACGAGCCCGAAGACGGGTCCGGCCACGAGCCCTGCGATGAGCGCGAGCGCGAGCCGGAAGCTGGGCACCGCGTCACGCAGCCGCCACCACGCCAGGTCGGTGGTCTGCTGCTGGGTGAGGTGGGCGGCGAGGAAGGCCAGCCACTGACGTGCCTGTGGGAGCGGGTACCGGCGCGGGGTCCGGCGGCCGGAGACGCCGCGGTGCGGTGGGGGTGGCACCGGGCGGGTGTAGACCGCGGGTAGGTAGGCGTGGAGCAGATGGGAGGTGATGGTCTCCGGGTCGGTGAAGGCGAGCAGCCCGGCCGGGTCGCTGTCGGGATCCTGGTAGGCGACGCGGGCCAGGTGGACCATGAGCGGCGTGCGCAGCGTCCGGGCGAGCGCGCCGTCCGGAGCGGCGGTGAGGTGCGCCAGCACCGGGCGCCAGCGGACCGGCTCGGCCTGCCCGGCGGCCAGGTAGGCCGCGGCGTCGGCGGCGGTGACCGGCTCGATCTCCACCACGGCCGCGCGGGCGAGCGGGGCGCCGGCCCGGCGTACCGCGTCCTGGTACTGCTCGGCACGGCTGGTCAGCACCAGCGGCCGGTCCCGGCCGACCGCGGCGGTCAGCGCGGTGAGGGCGGCGGCCTGGACCGGCTCCGGGATCTCGTCCAGGCCGTCGAGGACCGGTAGCACCACACCGCGGTCCACCAGTCGCACAGCGGTGTCGGGGTGGTAGCGGCCACGGCTGCCCAGCGCGGGGTAGGCCTGCGCCAGGCGCCCGGCCAGCCAGCTGTGCAGGTGCTCGCGATCGGGGTCCCAGCCGGTCATGGTCAGCAGCACCGGCACCGCGTCGGTGGGCCGGCGCCGGGCGAGCAGGCCCAAGGTGAGCAGGATGGCCAGGGTGGACTTGCCGGCGCCTGGCGCGCCGATCACGACCAGCTGCCGGGACGGCAGGCGGGTGAGGGTGCGGGTCACGGTGTCGAGGTCGCCGGCCAGGCGCAGCCGGGTCACCCGCACCGGAGCCGGCGGGAGCCGATCCGCACCCACAACCTCGGCGGGCGAGGGCATCACCGGCCGGCCCGTGGCCGACCACCGCAGCCGGATCGGGTCGAGATGGCCCATCCCCCGCACGCTCAGCTCGTCCTGCCACTGCCGGAGCACCTGGGCGGCGAGGTCCTCGACGGCTTCCTGCAGCAGCACCGCGGGGTCTGTCGCCGGCGCACGCACCGCGAGGGTGAGGGACCGGGCGCTGATCACCAGGCTGGCCACCGCGACGACAAGACCGCCGATGCTGCTCAGGCTGTCGAAACGCGCCAGCCGGGAATCGGGCCCCCACCCGAAGAACATCAGCAGGCCAAGAAAAGCGACCACCGCGAAAACGCCTGCGGCCCATAAGCGGCGTGATCGCGCTGAGTCAATGTCCGTGGCCATCTTGTCATTATTGCAGCCCGCCCGATGTCAAGCCCTTGATAGCCGCCTGTCGGGTAGACGCCATGCTTTCGGAAATAGCTCTGTCGCGGCGAGTGAGAAGTACTGTGCATCTGCACGTTCCGGCCCGGTGACCGCACTAATTAGGGACGCACCGGCGAACCGGCGGGCGCCCACACGTACGCCGGGGTTGCACGGCGAGCTCAGGCGGTCGGGTCAGCGGTAGCCGTTCCTGGTGTAGGTCAGCGAGAACGTCCCCTCGTTGGCGAAGTAGGTGGAGACGAGCTTGGCCGGGTCCGTGGCGGGCAGGCCGCGCGGCAGGTCGGAGCCGTCGTCACCGTCGTCCCAGCCCCAGGGGGTGTTCGCCGCGTTGTCCTGGCCGTTGTCACCGCGGAACGTGCCGAACCAGGCGTACGTGAGCGGGTCGGCCCGCCGGTCCCACATCCCGCCCGACGCGAACACGTCCACGAGGCGGTACGCCACCGACCGGTCGTTGCCGCTCGACGGCACCTCAGCGGTGGTTGCGGACGGGAGGTAGACCACCCCGTCGCCGCCGGGGAACTCCGCGCCGTTCCAGGCGTAGGCGCCGTGGCCCTTCGCCTCCTGCCGGGTCGTCGGCCGGCTGAACCCGCCGTACGACTGCATGATCACCGAGCCGTCGACCGTCTCCCGCCCCGCCGTGTAAGGGCTGCCGGGTGGCACGTACGAGTAGAAGTTGCCGTGCGCGTTGGTCACCATCGCCTCGATCACGCCGTACGTCGATCCGTCCCGGCGTACGGTCAGCAGCACGCCCTCCATGTCGTTCTCGTGGCTGGAGAGGCCGAACGGGTCCCACTCGACCCAGTCGCGCGGGTGGTAGAACGCGTAGACGATGAACCAGTGCGTGGAGGTCTCCACCACCGAGTAGTAGATGGTCCCGGTCAGCCAGGCCAGGTTGTCGTCCTGGTGCTCCCAGTTGTTGAGGGTGTCCCACTCCGCGTCAAAGTCCACCTTGGACAGGTAGTCGGCGTCGTAGTCCCAGGACGCCGTGTCCTGGTAGTGGACCGGCGCCCAGCGCAGCGCCAGCTCTAGGTCGGTCGCCTCGGCCGAGGCCGGCGTCGCCACGACCAGCGGGAAGATCAGGGCCGCCACCGCCAGGACGGCAACACGTAGACGCATGGACACATGATATGGAAATACTTCGATCTGTGGTAGCCCAGGGCGTCGTCCCCAGCGGCGCCCCGCTGCACCCGCTTTGCCACCACCCCATTCGTCGACGGCCGGCGGCATGTCGCAAGCGTCCCATCCTGACATTAATGACTATTTCGGTCATGTTCCCTACCTTCAACGGCCAGCGCGCAACCAAGATCACGATTCCGGACACCAAATATGCAGCCGCGCTGAACATTTCCTGCCGAGATCGCGATCTTGAGAAGCGAGAGGGAAACGAAATAGAACAAAATGGACACAACAATCGACGGCGCCGGCCAACGGGTGCGGCGGTCCGACGGCCCATCCAGGCGGTTACGTCAGCTGGTAGTGCGACAACGCCGCATTGATCGTCTCATTTGCGGGACGACGTCCCGAGACGGTCGAGCCTCCGCCCGCAGCCCGGCGTCGCCGGTCAGGCGTCGACCAGCTGCATCACGTCGTCGGAGACGTCGAAGTTGGCGAACACGTTCTGCACGTCGTCGCAGTCCTCAAGGGCGTCGATCAGCTTGAACACGCGGCGCGCGCCGTCGACGTCCAGCGGCACGGTCACCGACGGGACGAACGACGACTCGGCCGACTCGTACTCGATGCCCGCGCCCTGCAGCGCCGAGCGCACCCCGACCAGGTCAGCCGGCTCGCTGACCACCTCGTACGCCTCGCCGAGGTCGTTGCACTCCTCCGCGCCGGCGTCCAGCACCGCGCCGAGGATGTCGTCCTCGGTCACGCCGTCGCCCTTGGGGACGATCACCACGCCCTTGCGGGTGAACAGGTACGCCACCGAGCCGGCGTCGGCGAGCGAGCCACCGTTGCGGGTCAGCGCGGTGCGCACCTCGGTCGCGGCCCGGTTGCGGTTGTCGGTCAGGCACTCGATGAGCAGCGCCACGCCGCCCGGGCCGTACCCCTCGTAGGTCACGGCCTGCCAGTCGGCGCCGCCGGCCTCCTGGCCCGAGCCGCGCTTGACCGCCCGGTCGATGTTGTCGTTGGGGACCGAGCTCTTCTTCGCCTTCTGGATGGCGTCGAACAGGGTCGGGTTGCCCGCCGGGTCACCGCCGCCGGTGCGCGCGGCGACCTCGACGTTCTTGATGAGGCGGGCGAACAGCTTGCCCCGCTTGGCGTCGACGACAGCCTTCTTGTGCTTGGTCGTCGCCCACTTCGAGTGGCCGGACATCACCCCTCCGTCGGGTCGCGTGGCGGCGGTCCGGCGCCCGCGGCGCCAGCCAGGCCATCGGCGGGAGCCCGTGCCGCCCGCACCACCTCGACGAAGAGCCGGTGCACCCGAAGATCCCCGGTCAGCTCGGGGTGGAAGGCGGTAGCGAGCAGGTTTCCCTGGCGTACCGCGACGATTCTACCGGCGGCCGGGCCCTCACTCACCCGACCCAGCACCTCGACACCCGGACCCACCCGATCGACCCACGGCGCCCGGATGAACACCGCGTGGAACGGGCCGCCCTCGACCCCGGCGAGCGTGACCGGCGCCTCGAACGAGTCGACCTGGCGCCCGAACGCGTTGCGCCGCACCGCCATGTCGATGCCGGCGAACGACTGCTGGTCCGGCCGGCCGTCCAGCACCTGGCTGGCCAGCATGATCATGCCGGCGCACGACCCGTACACCGGCATGCCCTGCTCGATCCGCTTGCGCACCGGGTCCAGCAGCCCGAGCTCGACCGCGAGCTTGCTCATCGTGGTGGACTCGCCGCCCGGCAGGACCAGGGCGTCCACGCTGTCGAGCTCCTCGATCCGGCGTACCGGGCGGCCCGACGCGCCGCAGGCGGCCAGCGCCCCCAGGTGCTCGCGCACGTCCCCCTGGAGGGCGAGCACCCCGACGACCGGCTCCACCGGCCTCACCAGCCGCGGGAGGCCAGGCGCTCCGACTCCGGCAAGGCGGCCACGTTGATGCCGACCATCGCCTCGCCCAGCCCGCGCGACACCTTGGCCAGCATGTCCGGGTCGTCGTGGAAGGTGGTGGCCTTGACGATCGCAGCGGCCCGCTTGGCCGGGTCGCCGGACTTGAAGATGCCGGAGCCGACGAACACGCCCTCGGCGCCGAGCTGCATCATCATCGCCGCGTCCGCCGGGGTCGCGATGCCTCCGGCGGTGAACAGCACGACCGGCAGCCGGCCGGTCGCGGCCACCTCGCTCACCAGCTCGTACGGGGCTCGCAGCTCCTTGGCCGCGGCGTAGAGCTCGGCGTGGTCCAGGCCGGCCAGGCGGCGGATCTCGGCGCGGATCGACCGCATGTGCCGGGTCGCCTCCACCACGTTGCCGGTGCCCGCCTCCCCCTTCGACCGGATCATCGCGGCCCCCTCGGCGAGCCGGCGCAGCGCCTCGCCCAGGCTGGTGGCGCCGCACACGAACGGCACCGTGAACGCCCACTTGTCGATGTGGTGCGCCTCGTCGGCGGGCGTCAGCACCTCGGACTCGTCGATGTAGTCCACGCCGATCGCCTGGAGCACCTGCGCCTCGACGAAGTGCCCGATCCGGACCTTCGCCATGACCGGGATGGAGACCGCCTGGATGATCGAGTCGATCATGTCCGGGTCGGACATCCGGGACACGCCACCCTGGGCGCGGATGTCCGCCGGCACCCGCTCGAGGGCCATCACCGCCACCGCGCCGGCGTCCTCGGCGATCTTCGCCTGCTCCGCGGTGACGACATCCATGATCACGCCGCCCTTGAGCATCTCGGCCATGCCGCGCTTGACCCGCGCGGTGCCGGTGACCGGCCGGGCGTCACCCTCAGCGGCGCGATGCGCTCGACCATCTTCGATGGAGACTGGCTCGGACACGGCAGCACGCTCCTTACGCGTACAGGGGGTCTCAGATCCGATCGTACGCGCGGGCGCTCGCCCGCCCGACGGCCAATCGGCCGCGCGTGGCCTGCGCGCCACCCCGTCAACCGGCTGCTGCTCCCCCGGCGCCCGGGCCCGTCACGCCTCCTCCAGCGTCGGGTCGTCCACATCGAAGTAGGCCGGGCTGGGATGCCGCCGGGCGAGGCCGAGCAGCCGCACCAGCCGCCGGCGGCGTACCCCGAGGGCGTCCCGGACGAGGTCGTTGTGCACCTGCCGGGCCAGTCCGACCCGGCGGCTGGCGGCGACCACGTTCTCCGCCGCCGCCCCGGCCGCCGGCAACGCGAGCTGCCGCAACCGCTTGGTCAGGTCGTTCTCGGCGGCCTCGCGCTCGTCCGGGCCGGCGTCGAGGGCGGCCCGGGCGGCGGCGTAGAGCTCGGTGCGCCCGGACTCCTCGGCCAGCACCGCAGCCGCGGCGGCGCGGCGCAGCAGGTGCGCGTCGAGCACCCGGCCGGCCCGCGCGGCCCGCACGTGCAGCCGGTCCACCCGGGCCGCGGTCCAGGTGCAGTACGTGGCGAGCAGCGCGACCGCGACGACCACACCCACCACCCACCACATGGGGCGCATGGTAGCCGGCCCCGCGCCCCGGGCCGGCACCCCGCGGCGACAACCGGCGCGGCCCGGCGGGACCTAGCGCGGCTCGGCGGGCTCGATGACCACGCCCTCGGAGGCCTCGATGGCCGAGGCGTACACCTCGAGCACCCGGGCGGCCACCACCGGCCAGTCGTACCCGGCGACGACCTTGCTGGCCCGGGCGGTGAGCGCCGCCCGGGCGCCGGGGTCGTCGAGCAGCCGGCTGAGGGTCTGCGCCAGGGCGTCCGCGTCGCCGGTCGGGAACAGCGCCCCGGCCCGGCCGTCGTCGAGCACCCGGCGGAACGCGTCCAGGTCGCTGGCGACCACCGGGGCACCGGCCGCCATCGCCTCGGTGAGGATCATCCCGAACGACTCGCCGCCGGTATTGGGCGCCACGTAGAGGTCGGCGCTGCGCAGCATCCGTGCCTTGTCCTCCTCGGAGACCCGGCCCAGGAAGACCACCCGCCCGCGCAGCGGCGCGGGCAGGTCGGCGGCCGCATCGGCCGCATCGCCCGGGCCGGCGACCAGCAGCCGCAGGCCCGGCCGCGCCGGCGCCAGGGCGGCAAAGGCCCGCACCAGTACGGCGAAGCCCTTGCGCGGCTCGGTGAACCGGCCCAGGAAGCCGAGCGCGCCGCCCTCCCCCGGCCAGCCGGGCAGCGGCTCGGCGCCGGCGAAGCGCGCCACGGACACCCCGTTGGGGATCTCGACCGCCCCGCCGCCGAGGTGCTCGACCTGCACCTTGCGGGCGAGCGCGCTGACCGCGATCCGGGCGGTGATGCGCTCCAGCACCAGCTGCGCCACGCCCTGCGCAGCCGCCATCGCCCGGGAGCGGGTCATCGCGGTGTGGAACGTGGCCACCACCGGCCCGCGGGCCGACCACACCGCCAGCAGGGACAGGCTCGGGGTGATCGGCTCGTGCACGTGCAGCACGTCGAAGCGCCCCTGCACCAGCCACTTGCGGACCCGGGCGGCCGACAGCGGCCCGAAGGACAGCCGCGCCACCGACCCGTTGTAGCGCACCGGCACCGCCCACCCCGCGGACACCACGAACGGCGGCAGCGGCGCGTCGTCGTCAGCGGGCGCGAGCACGCTGACCTCGTGGCCCATCCCGATCAGGGTCTCGGCCAGGTCGTGCACGTGGCTCTGCACCCCGCCCGGGACGTCGAACGAGTACGGGCACACGATGCCGATGCGCACGATGGGCCCCCTCAGCCGTCAACCGGATGCCGACCCGCACCCGGGTGACCGCCCGCGTCCTTCGCGGCCGGCTGCCCGGCTGGGTCGTCCAGCCATAGTCGCTGGAGCATGTGCCAATCGTGCGGGTGCTCCGCAATGCCCGTCGCGAACTGGTCGGCGATCCCCTGCGTGACGATCCGGACCCGCTCGTCGAGACGCACGCCCGGCCCGGGCAGCCGTACCGGCCCGTGCAGGTGACCCACCGGGGCGTCCGGCTCGTACCACATGTCGACCACATAGAGCGGGGCGCCGGTGCGCAGCGCCAGCAGCGCCGGGCCGGCCGGCATCCGGGTGCGCCCGCCGAAGAAGCTGACCTCCACCCCGCGCGCCGACAGGTCCCGGTCGGCCAGCAGCGGCACGATGTGGCCCTGCCGCAGGCGGTCCGCAAGCACGTCCAGCGGGGGCCGCTGCCCTCCGGTGAGCGGGATGATGTGCATGCCGAGGCTCTGCCGGAACTCGAGGAACCGCTCGTAGAGCCCCTCCGGCCGCAGCCGCTCGGCGACGGTGGTGATCGGCCAGCCCTGGGCCGCCACCCAGGCGCCGGCCGCGTCCCAGTTGCCGCCGTGCGGCAGGGCCACCACGGCTCCCCGCCCGGTCGCCACGTCCTCGGCGAGCAGGTGGTGGCGCCCGAGCCGGAAGCCTTGCAGGATCTGCTCGGTCGAGCGTGACGGCAGCCGGAACGCCTCGAGCCAGTACCGGGCGTACGAGCGCACCGCCGTGCGTACCAGTGCGTCGAGCTCGGCGGGCGGCACCGCGTCGCCGACCACCCGGCGCAGGTTGGCGGCGAGCTGGCGGGTGCCCCGCCCGGGCCGGCGGGCCGCATAGTCCGCGCCCGCGCGGAACAGCGCGGCGGCGACCGGCTGGGGCAGCGCGCGCACCGTACGCCAGCCGGCCGCGTACCCCCACTCGACCAGCCGGCTGCTCATGCCGTCCGGTCCGATGCCCGGCCGGCCGCCACGGGGCCCGCTGCCCCCCGGCCCGCCGCTGCGCGGTCCACCGCTGCCCGGTCCTGCCGGTAGACATGCCAGATCCGCTGTCCGGCGGTGACCGCCGAGAGCACGGCGAGCACCCAGAGCGCGACCGGAAGGCCCCAGTCGAGCCCGAGCCCGGTGGCCAGCCCACCCACGCCGACGATCAGCAGCCGCTCGAGCCGCTCGACCCAGCCGACGTCGCAGCTCAGCCCCAGGCCCTCCGCCCGAGCCTTCACGTAGGAGACCAGCTGCCCCACGACCAGGCAGAGCAGCGCCGCCAGCACCGAGGGCAGGTCCCCGGTCACGGCCATCCAGTAGGCCACCGCCCCGAACACCGCGCCGTCGGCCACCCGGTCCATGGTCGAGTCGAGCAGCGCGCCGAAGCGCCCGGGGCGCGGTCGCATCCGGGCCATGGTCCCGTCGATCGTGTCGGTGAGCGCGGACAGCGTCACCACTGCCAGCGCAGCCAGGAGCCAGCCCTGGGTGGCCAGCCCGGCGCCGACCAGCACGCCGAGCGTGCCGGCCACGGTCACCGCGTTCGGCGATACGCCGAGGCGAAGGAGGGTCCGGGCCACCGGGTCGAAGACCCGGGCCATGACGGACCGCGCTGAGACATGGAGGATCTTTGCCATCGCGACCCACACTAGTGGCGCTGTGCCGGCTTTACCGCGCGGGATATGGCGCGTCGGGGTTGTGCGGCAGCCGCCGACGGGTGTGGGATCACCATATGCCCCGGCGAGCTACGTTACGCGGGGTGAGGTGAGATATCCCCCGGCCGCCACCGCCCAATGACGGGTTCATGATGGGTACGGGTCAACGATGAGGAGGTGCGCCTGATGGCGCAGAAGAGCCAGGAGAAAGGGGTCGCCGGCCCGGCGCCGGTGGTGGATGACCCCGGCAGGGTACGCAACGTGGTGCTGGTGGGTCACTCGAGCGCTGGCAAGACCACCTTGGTGGAGGCGCTGCTCGCGGCGACCGGGACCATCGGCCGTGCGGGCTCGGTGACCGACGGCACCACGGTTTCCGACCACGATCCGGCCGCTGTCAAACAGCAGCGGTCGGTGAGCCTGGCCTGCGCCCCCGTGCTGCACAACGGTGTCAAGGTGAACCTGCTCGACACCCCCGGCTATGCGGACTTCGTCGGTGAGCTGAGAGCCGGCCTGCGCGCGGCGGACGCCGCGCTGTTCGTCGTGTCGTCCGTGGACGGGATGGACGCGGCCACGGCGGCCCTGTGGGAGGAGTGCGCCGCGGTCGGCATGCCCCGCGCGGTCGCCGTCACCCGCCTGGACCACCAGCGCGCCGACTTCGACGAGACGGTGTCGGCCTGCCAGCAGACGTTCGGCGACAACGTCCTGCCTCTCTACCTGCCCATGCACGGCGACGACGGCCAGTCCGTGGTCGGCCTGATCGGGCTGATCAGCCAGCGGGTCTTCGACTACT
>DASSUC010000328.1:0-2970 GCA_035707405.1 Micromonosporaceae bacterium
GCGCGACCAGGCCGAGCACGCCGCCGAGTCCCTGGCGAAGGGCACCCGGGTCGTCGTCGTTGGCCGGCTCCAGCAGCGGAGCTGGACCACTGAGGACGGCAGCGCCCGATCCGTCGTCGAGGTCCTGGCCGAGGAGCTGGGACCTAGCCTGCGATGGGCGACGGCCACCACGGCCAGGGCGACGAGGACCGAGCGCCAGTAGCCAGGTCGACCAGCCATGCGACGGTGCGGGACGCGGGTGGCATGCTCGCGGTCCGCTCCGTCCAGCAGAGCAACCATTGCGGGCTCTTCACGAATGAGGGTGTAGTTGTGGCCGGAAGCCGCCGGCCTCGAGCAGGCTTCTGGCGATGTAGTGGGTGAGGTTGCGGAAGCCGAGGGCTGAGCCGCGGAGGTGTTCCAGGCGGCCGTTCATGGCCTCGGTTGGGCCGTTGCTGGTGCCGGGGCGGTCGAAGTAGGCCAGGATGTCGGTGGCTCGCCTCTTCAGGGTCCGGCCGAGGGTGCGGAGTTCGGTGAGGGCGGCCGGGACGCCGGCACTGAGCGCGATGATCAGGCGGGTCATGGCGTGTCGGCCGGCCGCCCGGTCGGGGTGGCGGTAGGCGGCGATCATGCGTTGGTAGATGCCCCAGGTCGCCTGGACCTGAATGTGGTCCTCATCGCCGAACAGGGCGGTCAGCCGTTGCTGTTGGCGGTCGGTGAGCAGGTCGGCGCCGGTGTGCAGGGTGCGGCGGGCGCGGTAGAGCGGGTCGGTGCTGCGGCCGCGGTGGCCGTGCAGGTCCTGCTGGACCCGACGCCGGCAGCGGTCCAGAGCGTCGCCGGCGAGCCGGACGACGTGGAAGGGGTCCAGCACCGCCGTCGCCTCGGGCAGCTCGTGGCTGGTGGCGGTCTTGAAGCCGGTGAACCCGTCCATCGCGACCACCTCCAGGCCGTCCCGCCAGGCCCGGGGGCGCCCGGCGAGCCAGGCTTGGAACGCCTGCTGGGAGCGGCCCTCGACCATCGCCAGCAGCCGCGACGGGCCGGTCCGGTCCCGGACCGGGGTCAAGTCGATGACGACGGTGACGAACCTGTCACCCCGACGGGTGTGCCGCCACACGTGCTCGTCGACGCCGATCACCTGCACGTTGTCGAAGCGGGCCGGGTCGTCGAGCAGCACCCGCCGACCCTCAGCCAGGACAGCGCTGTTGGCGGTGGTCCACGACACCGCGAGGGCCTCGGCGAGACGAGCGACGCTGAGATGCTGACGAACCAGCCCGACCAGCGCCCACCGCAGCGCGGTGCGGGTCAGCTTCGCCCGCGGCCCCGCGGCGCGGCTGGTGTCCTGCCGCCACACATGCCCGCAGCCGGTGCAGCGGTACCGGCGGATCGTGAGCAGCAGCGTGGTCGGCCGCCACCCGAGCGGCTCGTGCGCCAGTCTCCTCGTGACGGTGTCGCGGGGTCTGCCCTCGCAGCCGCAGCGCCGGCACCAGCGGTCCGCCTCCTCGACCGCGTCGTCGGCGACCCGGCAGGCCAGCACCGCCCGATCCGGTTGCAGGTGCTGGCCGACCACCACCAGACCCAGCTCGTCGAGGCGGCAGAACGTCGTCACATCAGGGGTCGCGAAGGTAGCGTCAGGCACGGCGAGGTCTTCCTAGCTAACCTTGAGCCTCTCAGGGATTATCATACGAACCCCCTCAAGCCATGGACCGCGGGCGGCTCGGGAGGAGAACGAAAACATGACCGCAGCCGGTAACAAGGTCCACGACCACTACGCCAGCGAGGGCATCGCAGCCCGCATCCTCGCTGCGCTTAGGGCGGCAGGAGGCAGCGAGGCGGGCCCGATTACGCCCGACGCGCTCGCCCCACTCGACCACTTCCACGGCCGGGGGCTGAAGGCGACAAAGGAGATGGTAGCGCTCCTCGAACCCCTCTCCGGCGAGCGCATCCTCGACATCGGCGGCGGGATCGGCGGACCGGCGCGGTGGACCGCGACGCACTTCGGTTGCCACGTGACCTCGCTCGACCTGACGCCGGAGTTCTGCCGCGCGGCGGAGGAGCTGAATGCCGCGACCGGCCTCTCGGATCGCGTGCGCGTGGTGGAGGGCAGCGCGACCGATCTGCCCTTCGAGGACGATGGGTTCGACCGAGCCTATTCCGAGAACGTGGCGATGAACATCGACGACAAGCGGCGCTTCTATGCCGAGGCGCTTCGTGTGCTTCGCCCCGGCGCGGTGTTCGCATTCTCCCACTACGGAGCCGGGCCGAAAGGCGAGCCCGACTACCCGCTGCCCTGGGCGGCAGGGCCGGGCACGAGCTTTTTGTGTTCGCCCGAGGAGACACGGGAGCAAGTTCTCACCGCGGGGTTCGAGATCGTGATCTTCCGGGACAAGACGGAGGAGGTCCTGCCGGACTTGCGGGAGAACCGCCGGCGGTTGGAGGAACACGGGCTGCCGCCGCTGGGGCTGCAGACGCTCATGGGCGAGCGGATTGGGGAATTTCAGATCAACGCGGCCCGGAGTGTGGACGAGGGCCGTTTGAGCGTACTTGAGGCCCTAGTCCGCAAGCCGGCCTAGCTAGGTGGGCAGTGTCGGAACTCCCATCCTCGGAAGACCTCGACCCCTCCACAGGCACCGACGCGCCGACCCCTCCAACCACGACCGGACCCTCGAGCTACACCCTCAACTGGGAAGAGCCCCATTGCGCTCGTGAGTACTTTCTCTACGAACTCAAGGCCGGCCCTGCGGGCGGCCTCCGGCCGCCCTCCGGCCCGGCGACGACACGACGGTCACCGGGGTACCGGCCTCACCCTCCAACCACGGGGGAGCCAGAGCCGTCACGAGCGCCCCGTTGGGGCACACCTGGGGCATGCTCCAACGGACAGCAGCGGACAACCCCGGTCAACTACGGACCCCTCGGCCTGCCGGTTCACCTGCGCGGACGCCGTTGACCAGCACCCGGCCAGGAACCATACCGTCTATGGCATGCAAGGGGTCAGGG
>DASSUC010000329.1:0-2858 GCA_035707405.1 Micromonosporaceae bacterium
GCGGAGCGCGAGCTGCAGCTCCAGCGCCCGCTCCGGCCGCTGCCACCCCTCGCCGAGCAGCGTGGTCAACCGCTCCAGCCGCTGCGTCACCGTGTTGACGTGCACATGCAGCACCTCGGCGGCCCGGGCCGGGCTGCATCCGGCGCCGAAGTAGGCGTCCAGCGTCTGGCACAACGCCGTACCCCGCCGCTGGTCGTAGTCGAGCACCGCACCGAGGGCGGCGGTCACGTACCCGTCGATGCCCCCGCCGGAGCCGATGAGCAGCCCGACGAAGCCGAGGTCCGCCGGGCTCGCCCCGTCCCCGGCCCGGCCCAGCGCGAGCAGCGCTGCCGCGCACCGCTGGGCGGTGCAGTACGCGTCGACGACCTCCCCCGGCAGCCGTACCGGGCCGGCTGCCCCGACAGTGACCGGAGCGCCAACGGCCTGCCGCACCTCGCGGGCGGCCCGCCGGGCCAGCGCGCCCGGATCCTCACCGGGCAGCAACAGCACGCCCACGCCGTCGCGGTACGCGGCCAGCCCGCTGTGGTTGGCGGCGTGCCCGGCCGCCCAGGTGGTGATCCGCCGGCGCAGCTCCGGTGCCGCGTTGAGCACCAGCACCACATGCGCCTCGGACAGGTCCACACCTAACCGGCGCGCCCGTTCCCGCAGCGTGTCCGCGTCCGCCCCGGGCCGGGCCGGGCTGCACAGGTCGTCGAGCAGCTCACCCCGCACCCGGCTCTCCGCGTCGGCCACGCTGCGCCGCGACAGCAGCAGCAGCGCGGTCACCACCGCGGCCCGCTCGAAGATGCGCAGGTCGGCGTCTGCCAGCTGCCCGGCCGGCCGCAGCGCCAGCCCGCACAGCGCCTCGCCGCCCGCGTTCACGGACGTGGCCCACCACCCGCCGCGCTGGACCGTACGCCCCAGCCCGCGCGCCGCGGTGACCGCCTCGCCGTACCCGGCCGACGGACCGATGTCGCCCACCGACGCCAGGCACCGGCCGTCCACATCGACCACTGCCAGCGCCCCGCCGAGCAGCTCCACCACGGAAGCCGCCAGGTCGGTCACGTCCCCACCGCGCAGCACCAGCTCGGCCATGCGGTCGTGCGCCTCGGCCGCCCGCTCCACCGCCTGCGAGTGCTCCTGGCTGACCCGGTTGGCCGTGCTCAGCTCCGAAAGCGCCGCCCGGGTCTCCTCCAGCAGCCGCGCGTTGTCGATCGCCACCGCGGCATGGGCGGCCAGCGAGACCAGCAGCGTCACATCGTCCCGGGCGAACGGGCGGGCGCTGCGGTTGGCCGCGAAAAGCACGCCCACGATGCGGGCGCCCAGCCGCATCGGCACGCCGAGAATCGCGACGATGCCCTCCTCCGCCACCGCGCCGTCGATCTCAGCGGAGTGGTGGAACCGGCGGTCGTGCGGGTAGTCCGGGGTCACGTAGGGCCGGGCGGTCTGCGCCACCAGCCCGCCGAGGCCCGTGCCGAGCGGCAGCCGCAGCTGCTGGAAGCGGGCGGAGACCGACCCGTCGGTGACCCGCATGTAGGTGTCGCCACGCTGGTCGTCCTGCAGGGTCATGTACGCCACGTCCGCGTTGAGCAGCTTGCGCGCCCGCCGGACGATCGCCTCCAGCACCGAGTCCAGGTCGTGCAGCATGGCCAGGTCGGCAACGGTGTCCACGAGCGCGGTCAGCTCGGCCTCGCGCCGGCTGCGCCGCTCCAGCAGCGCCCGTACCCGCAGCGCCACCCCACGGGCGCGCTCCAGCTCGTCGATGACCTCGGTCGGTGCCCCGGCGGCCCGCGCCTCCAGCGCCGGCCGCTCGAACTCCACCGCCGGGGCCTCCCGCGCGAGCAGGTCGAGGAAGGCCGTCGCGGACGCCGCCATGGCCTTCCTCCCGGGGCTCAGTGCGCGCTCCACCCGCCGTCCATCATGATCGACGCACCGGTGACGAACGACGCCTCCGGCGAACAAAGGTACGCCACCAGCTCGGCCACCTCGGCCGGCTCCACCAGCCGCTTCACCGCCACCGGCGCAAGCATGATGTCGCGCACGACATCCTCCTCCGGGATGCCGTGGGTCGCCGCCTGCGCCGCGATCTGCCGCTCCACCAGGGGGGTACGCACGTACGCCGGGTTCACGCAGTTGGACGTCACCCCGTGCGCCGCCCCCTCCAGCGCGACCACTTTGGACAGCCCCTCCAGGCCATGCTTTGCCGCGACATAGGCCGACTTGAAGGGCGAGGCCCGCACCCCGTGCACCGAGGAGATGTTGACCACCCGGCCCCAGCCGCGCTCGTACATGCCCGGCAGGCAGAGCCGGACCAGCCGGAACGGGGCCTCCAGCATCACCCGCAGGATGTTGGAGAAGACCTCGGGCGGGAACTCCTCAACCGGCGCCACGTGCTGGAGGCCGGCGTTGTTCACCAGGATGTCACCGGCGAGCTCGGGACGGTCCAGCCGGTCCAGGTCGGACAGGTCGATGGCGAGCGGTCGCCCGCCGACCGCCGCGGCGACCTCCTTGGCGCCGGCCTCGTCGCGGTCGACCACGGTCACCGCCGCGCCGGCCTCGGCCAGGCGCACCGCGCACGCCCGCCCGATCCCGCTCGCCCCGCCGGTCACCACCGCCGTGCGCCCGCTCAGGTCCACCGCCACGCTCATGGGTGTTCTCCTCGTGCCATGCCGCGCCCGCGCCCGCGCCGGGCGGCGAGGCGGAGCGCCAGCTCGGAAGCCGTACCCCAGATGCCGCGGCGGAACAGCAGCACCGCGACCACGAAGATGCCGCCGGTCACCAGCCCGATCTGGCTGAACCCGGAGAAGGAGAGCCAGTCCTCGAGGCGTACCACCAGGGCCGCGCCGAGCACGCCGCCCCAGAGCGTGCCGATGCCGCCG
>DASSUC010000330.1:0-5152 GCA_035707405.1 Micromonosporaceae bacterium
GACGCCGGCCGTCAGCTACTTGTACCGGTAGACGATGCGCCCGCGGGTGAGGTCGTACGGCGAGAGCTCGACGACGACCCGGTCCTCGGGCAGGATGCGGATGTAGTGCTGCCGCATCTTGCCGCTGATGTGGGCCAGGACCCGGTGGCCGTTGGCGAGCTCCACCCGGAACATTGCGTTCGGGAGTGGCTCGATCACCCGGCCCTCGATCTCGATGGCCCCGTCCTTCTTCGGCATGTCCTCCGCTAACTGACGTCGGGTCTGGATCAGCGCACTGCCGTCCGCACGGGTCTGCCGACCCGAGCCAGCCGCGGCTCCGCACGCCAGCCCGAAGCGCGGGGCAGGCATGAAAGAGAGGACGCGGTGCGCCGTTGGGCCAGTGTACGCGGTGCCGAACCGCCGCGCCAAACCGGCACCCGGCGCACCCGCGCTCGGGCGTGTCATTACCGTTGTCAATACCGGTGTCGCCTGCGCTCCCGCTTCTCGTCCGGCCGCCGCTGTTCTGCCCACCGCCGCTTCTGCGCCCACCGGCTCGGGGCGCCGCTGGCCAGCCCGCTGAAGGTCGTCGCGAGCAGGACCGCACCCGCGGTCAGCCTGCCAGCGTAGGGCTGACCAGGTTGCCGAGGCGCTGCCGGCCGCCGTCCGGGGCGGTCAGCACCCAGGCGCCGTCCGCCCAGAACGCCACGGTGTGCTCCACGTGCGCGGCGACGGAGCCGTCCCGGGTGACCACCGTCCAGCCGTCCGCCAGCTCGACCGTGTGCCGGCCGCCCATCGTGATCATCGGCTCGATCGCCAGCACCAGGCCGGGGGCCAGCCGCGGTCCCTTGCCGGGTCGGCCCAGGTTGGGCACGTCGGGATCCTGGTGCATCTCGGTGCCGATGCCGTGCCCGCCGTAGCCCTGCACGATGCCGTACCGGCCGGCCCGGCGCACCGCCTGGGCGATGGCGTGGGAGATGTCGGTGAGCCGGCCCCGGCCACCGGCCGCGGCGCGGGCGCCGGCCGCGATGCCGGCCCACATGGCGTCCTCCACCACCGCCGCCATGCGCAGCAGGTCCGAGCGCACCTCACCAACGGGTACGGTGACCGCCGCGTCCCCGTGCCACCCGTCCAGCACGGCCCCGCAGTCGACCGAGACCAGGTCCCCGTCGCGCAGCACCTGCCGCGGCGACGGGATCGCGTGCACCACCTGCTCGTTGACCGAGGAGCAGATCGAGGCTGGATACCCGTGGTAGCCCAGGAACGACGGCACCCCGCCGGCCGCGCGGATGGTCTGCTCGGCGAGCGCGTCCAGCTCGGCCGTTGTCACGCCAGGGGCGACCGCGGCCCGCAGCCGGTCCAGCGTGGCCGCCACGAGCAGCCCAGCAGCGCGCATCCTGCGGATCTGCTCCGGCGTCTTGTACTGGATGGCAAGGACCGAGGCGCGCACCTAGCCCCCGTACGAGCGCAGCGCGTCGATGGCGCGCACCGTCACGTCCTCCACCGGGCCGGTCGCGTCGATGCCGACCAGCTTGCCCTGGGCGCCGTAGTAGTCCACCAGCGGAGCCGTGTCGCGGGCGTAGACCAGCAGCCGCTCCGCGATCGTCTCCGGCTTGTCGTCGTCGCGCTGGAAGAGCGCCCCGCCGCACCGGTCGCACACGCCGTCCCGGGTCGGTGCGTCGAACTCGACGTGCCACACCTTGCCGCAGCCCCGGCAGGTACGCCGGCCGGACAGCCGACGGATCACCTCGTCGTCGTCGACGACCAGCTCCAGCACCAGGTCCAGGGCGGTGCCCAGGTCTGCGAGCAGCTTGTCCAGCGCGGCGGCCTGCGGCACCGTACGCGGGAACCCGTCGAGCAGGAACCCGTCGCCGGCGTCCGGCTCGGCCAGGCGGTCCCGGACCATGTCGATGGTGACCTTGTCCGGCACCAGCTGACCGGCGTCCATGTACCGCTTCGCCTGCACGCCGAGCGGCGTGCCCTGCGCCACGTTGGCCCGGAAGATGTCTCCGGTCGATATCTTGGGCACGGCGAGGTGTGCGGCGATGAACTCGGCCTGGGTCCCCTTGCCCGCTCCGGGGGGGCCCACGAGCACCAAACGCACTAGCGCAGGAACCCTTCGTAGTTGCGCTGCATGAGCTGGCTCTCGATCTGCTTGACCGTCTCCAGGCCCACCCCGACGATGATCAGCACGGCGGTGCCGCCGAAGGGGAAGTTCTGCAGGTTGGCGCCGGTGAGGCCGATGAAGAAGTTCGGCAGGACCGAGATGATGCCGAGGTAGAGCGCGCCGGGCAGGGTGATCCGGCTGAGGATGAAGTCGAGGTACTCGGCGGTCGGCTTGCCCGGGCGGATGCCGGGCACGAAGCCGCCGTACTTCTTCATGTTGTCGGCCACGTCGGTCGGGTTGAACGTGATCGACACGTAGAAGTACGTGAAGAAGATGATCATCAGGAAGTAGAGCGCGATGTGGGCCGGCTTCGCCGGGTCCACGATGTTGTTGCTCATCCAGCGGTAGAACGCGTTCGGGTTCTCCGCGTCCATGAACTGCAACGCCAGCTGCGGGATGTACATCAGCGACGAGGCGAAGATGACCGGGATGACGCCGGCCTGGTTGACCTTGAGCGGGATGTAGGTCGAGGTGCCGCCGTACATCCGGCGCCCGATCATGCGCTTGGCGTACTGCACCGGGACCCGCCGCTGCGCCTGCTCGATGAAGACCACCGCGGTGATCACCAGGATGCCGAACGCCATCACGCCGATAAAGGTCCAGGTGCTGCGCTGGGCGATCTGCCAGCCCTCGGAGGGCAGCCGGGCCGCGATCGAGGTGAAGATCAGCACGGACATGCCATTGCCGACGCCCCGGTCGGTGATCAGCTCACCCAGCCACATGATCACGCCGGTGCCCGCGGTCATCGTGATGACCAGCAGGCTCACCGTGAGCGGCAGGCCGAGCTCGGTCTCCGGGATCACGTCCGGGCACGCCCCGGCGCCGCCGAAGAGCTGGCCGGAGCGGGCCAGCGCGACGAACGCGGACGACTGGAGGACGGCCAGGGCGAGCGTCAGGTAGCGGGTGTACTGGGTGATCTTCGCCTGGCCGGACTGGCCCTCCTTGCGCAGCTGCTCCAGGCGCGGGATCACCACGGTCAGCAGCTGGAGGATGATCGAGGCGGTGATGTACGGCATGATGCCGAGCGCAAAGACGGACAGCTGCAGCAGGGCCCCGCCGGAGAAGAGGTTCAGCAGCGTGAAGACGCCGGTCTGGTCGCCGCTGTCCAGGATCTTGATGCACTCCTGCACGGCCACGTACGACACGCCGGGGCTGGGTATGGTCGCGCCGAACCGGTAGACGGCGATGATGAAGATCGTGAACAGCAGCTTCTTGCGCAGGTCAGGCGTGCGGAACGCACTGAGAAAGGCGGAGAGCAACTTCTTCCTCCTGCGCGAGGCGGGCCACCGGTCGGCAATGGCGGCGTGGGTGATCTACGGGGCCGAAACCCCATGCTGGAAAGGGACTCTAACAGCCGGACAGTCGTTCGGTTAGTGCGCCCGCTGCTGGGCAGGGCAAAGACGGCGCCCGCCGGGCTGCTTGCGCAGCCTGGCGGGCGCCGTACCGCCGTCCTGCCACCCCGGAAACCCGGGGCGCGTCACTGCGCCTGCGCGCCGCCGAGCACGGTCGCCGTACCACCGGCCGCGGCGATCTTCTCCTTGGCCGAGGCGCTGAACGCGTGGGCCGTCACGGACAGCCGTACCCCGCCCAGGTCGCCGTCGCCGAGCACCTTGACCGGCTGGCCCTTGCGCACGGCCCCGGCCTGGACCAGGTCGACAGGGCCGACCTCGCCGCCGTCCGGGAACAGCTCCGCCAGCCGGTCCAGGTTCACCACCTGGTACTCGACCTTGAACCGGTTGCGGAACCCCTTCATCTTCGGCAGGCGCATGTGGATCGGCATCTGCCCACCCTCGAAGGACGCGGGGACCTGCTTGCGGGCCTTCGACCCCTTGGTACCCCGGCCCGCGGTCTTGCCCTTCGAACCGTCACCGCGGCCGACCCGGGTCTTCTCGGTACGCGAGCCCGGGGCGGGACGCAGGTGGTGCACCTTGATCGTCATTACTCGACCTCCTCGACCTTGACGAGGTGGGTCACGGTGGCGATCATCCCCCGGATCTCCGGACGGTCCTCCTTGACCACCACGTCATTGATCCTCTTCAGGCCGAGCGTGCGCAGCGTCTCCCGCTGGTTCTGCTTGCGGCCGATCCCGGACCGGACCTGGGTCACCTTCAGGCGAGCCATGGCTCACGCTCCCAGGCCGGCGCGGGCCGCCAGCATCGCCGCCGGTGCCACGTCCTCGACCGGCAGCCCGCGGCGGGCCGCGACCACCTCTGGCGACTCCAGCATCTTCAGTGCCGCCACGGTGGCGTGCACGATGTTGATCGGGTTCGACGACCCGAGGCTCTTGGAGAGCACGTCGTGGATGCCCGCGCACTCGAGCACGGCGCGCACCGGCCCGCCGGCGATCACGCCGGTGCCGGCGCTGGCCGGCTTGAGCAGCACCACACCCGCCGCGTCCTCGCCCTGCACCGGGTGCGGGATCGACGAGGCGATCCGCGGCACCTTGAAGAAGTGCTTCTTCGCCTCCTCGACGCCCTTGGCGATCGCCGCGGGCACCTCCTTGGCCTTGCCGTACCCCAGGCCGACGCGGCCGGCGCCGTCGCCCACCACGACGAGCGCGGCGAACGAGAACCGGCGTCCACCCTTGACGACCTTGGCCACGCGGTTGATCGAGATCACCCGCTCCTCGTAGATGCTCTTCTCGCCCTGTGAGTCGTAGCGCCGCATCAGATCTGCAGTCCCTTCTCCCTCGCACCCTCGGCGAGCGCGGCGACGCGACCGTGGAACAGCCTGCCGCCGCGGTCGAACACGACCCGGTCGATCCCGGCCGCCTTCGCGCGCTCTGCCAGCAGCTCGCCGACGGCCTTGGCCGGGGCCGTCTTGCCCTCGCCGACAGCCTTCCCGTTTCCACCCTCGCCCACCTTTCCAGCCCCACCCACCCGCACGTCGCGATCCGAGGCGGCGATCAGCGTGCGCGCCGCATCGTCGTCCACGAGCTGCGCATAGATGTGTCGGTTGGAGCGGTACACGGCCAGACGCGGCCGCGCCGCGGTCCCGGCGACCTTCCTG
>DASSUC010000331.1:0-11365 GCA_035707405.1 Micromonosporaceae bacterium
GTTGGTCTGCATGGCGTCGAGCTTGCGCAGCGCCTTCTCCTTGCGCTTGCGGTGCTTGAGCACGCCCGCGGCCTCCTCGATGAAGGCGCGCCGGTCCTCCGGCTTGGCGTGCAGCACCGCGTCGAGCTGCCCCTGCCCGACGATCACGTGCATTTCCCGGCCGATGCCGGAGTCGCTGAGCAGCTCCTGGATGTCGAGCAGGCGGCAGGAGCTGCCGTTGATCTCGTAGTCGCTCTCGCCGGAGCGGAACATCCGGCGGGTGATCGAGACCTCGGTGTAGTCGATCGGCAGGGCGCCGTCGGTGTTGTCGACGGTGAGGGTGACCTCGGCCCGGCCCAGCGGCGGCCGGCCGGCCGTGCCGGCGAAGATCACGTCCTCCATCTTGCCGCCGCGCAGGGCCTTGGCGCCCTGCTCGCCGAGCACCCAGGCGATCGCGTCGACCACGTTTGACTTGCCCGAGCCGTTGGGCCCCACCACGCAGGTGATCCCCGGCTCGAACTTCAAGGTCGTGGCGGAGGCGAAGGACTTGAAACCCTTCACCGTCAGCGTCTTGAGATGCACGCCCCTCCGGTCATCGATCGGTCCTCGTTGATCATTACGGATCTCTACAGCAGCGCCGCTCCTGCGCAGGCTACCCCGGCACCCGCCGCCACCCGTGGAACGCCACGTGCCCGAGAACGCCACGTGCCGGAACAGCCCACCGGTAGGCGCCAACCGGCCGGTACCCAACCGACCCGGGAGGAAAAACTAAACGCGCCGACCTGTATGTCGGCGCGTGATCGGTACGACGTGACGGGATCGCTACTACGTGGAAGGGGCCGAGGTGTGGCGCCGGCACCAGGGGGCACCGGCGCCCAGGACGTCAGGTCAGAGCCGGTTCGGCGATACGGAGCAGCTGCTCCGGATCTGCCGCCGCCGCTGCGAGCCGATCGTTCTCAGCTCGCAACCGGGTGACCTCGAACTCCAGTGCCTGCACCTTGGCACGCAGTTTTGTCACCTCGTCGAGGAGGCGCCGGTCTGGCGCGCTCCCGACGTGGCCGTAGAGGGCCTTCGCCATATCGTCTCCTCGTGATGCGTCGCCGGAGAGCCGGCCAACGCGCGCCCAGCGGATCGCGACAACCAGGATCCAGCACATAAGGCACAGATGCTTGGTCGGGCGCGACTGGCGACATATCCATACTCCGTCCCCGCGTCTCCATAGTCAAGTTGCGGACGGAGAAGACCTGAGCCATCCTGGCTCAACTCGCGGGCGGGTTGTCCGGTTTCAGCCTAGAGCGTAGCCTCGCTCGGCGATGGTTTCCGCGGCCCGACGACGGAGGGGTGATGGAGGCAGGCGCGGCCGGCCGGCGCCGGCGCACCGCGCCCGTGCCGGCGTACGCGGCACTTGGGCTGCTCGTGGCGGCTCTGGCCGTCGGCGGTGTCGGCGCGGCGGTACGCGGCATGGCCCTGCCCCACGGCGGTGGGGAGGCACCCGGCAGCGCCGGGGTCGGGCCACATGACGGGTACGCCGTCCCGTCCGGCTCCAGCCCGGCTCGAGCGGCAGCGCTGGCCTCGGCCACCCCTGTCCCGGCCGGGGTCCCGGCGGCGGGCGGGGGTGGGACACCCGCGCCGGTGCGCAGCCGCAGCCGGATCGAGGTCGTTGAGGACGAGGTCGTCGTGATCGTCAACCGGGAACGGCAGGCCCGCGGCTGCGGCCCGGTCCGCGTCGACGACCGGCTCCGGGCTGCGGCCGGGGCGCACAGCGCGGACATGGCGGCCCACGAGCGGATGAGCCACACCGGCAGCGACGGCAGCAGCCCCTGGGAGCGGGCCCGGCGGGCCGGGTACGCCTACCCGATGAGCGAGAACGTCGCCTACGGCTACGGCACGGCGGCCGAGGTGATGCGCGGGTGGATGGAGAGCCCGGGGCACCGCGCCAACATCCTCAACTGCGACGCCCGGGCGGTCGGCGTCGGGCTGGCCTACAGCGGCGGCGGTACGGCGTACTGGGCGCAGGTGTTCGGCAGCCGGTAGGCGTGCGGCCCAGGCGCGGCTCAGCGGAGGGCCGCGGCGCGCGGTCGCACCTGGCAGCGCGGGCACGAGTACGACGAGCGGTTCATGAACGGCTCCCGCCGGATCGGTGCCCCGCACCGGTGGCACGGCTCGCCCTCGCGCCCGTAGACGTTGAGCGACCGGTCGAAGTAGCCGCTCTCGCCGTTCACGTTGACGTAGAGGGCGTCGAAGCTGGTGCCGCCCGACCCGATCGCCGCCAGGAGCACCTCGCGGACGTGGCCGAGCAGGCGGCGCGCCGCGGGCCGGGTGAGCGCGTCGGCGGGGCGGGTCCCGTGCAGCCCCGCCCGCCACAGCGCCTCGTCGGCGTAGATGTTGCCCACACCGGAGATGAGCGTCTGGTCCAGCAGCGCCCGCTTGACCCCGGTACGGCGCCGGCGCAGGGCGGCCACGAACTCCTCGTCCACGAACGACGGGTCGAGCGGGTCGAGCGCGATGTGAGAAATCTCACCGGGCAGCTCGGCGCCGCCGGGCGACACGGCCAGCCCGCCGAACGTCCGCTGGTCCACGAAGCGCAGCTGCGGCCCGCCGTCGGTGAAGCGGAACCGCACCCGCAGGTGCGTCTCGTCCGCCGCGGTCTCCGGCTGCACCAGCAGCTGCCCGGACATGCCCAGGTGCCCCACCACCGCATCCCCGCTGTCGAGCGGGAGCCACAGGTACTTGCCCCGGCGCAGCACGTCGACCACGGTGCGGCCGGCCAGCGCGGCGGCGAAGTCCGCCCCGCCCGCCGGGTGGCGCCGCACCGCCCGGGGGTGCAGCACGTCGACCGTGGCGATCCGGCGGCCGGTGACCCAGCTGGACAGGCCCCGCCGGACGGTCTCCACCTCAGGCAGCTCCGGCACGGTCACCCCTTCCCGGCGCAGGCCTGTGACGCCGGCGCGGCAGCCGGCGGACTCGTACCCCCGGCCGGGTCCTGCTCCGCGGCCTTGGTGAGGTCGCGCCAGGCCGCCTCGGCCGCCCGTTGCTCGGCCTCCTTCTTGCTGCGCCCGTCCACCCCGCCGTAGCGCTCGCCGGCCACCACCGCCCAGGCGGTGAACGTCTTCGCGTGGTCGGGGCCGGTCTCCTCGATGCGGTACTCCGGCACGCCCAGGCCGAGCATGGCGGTCAGCTCCTGGAGGCTGGTCTTCCAGTCCAGCCCGGCGCCGCGGCTGGCCGACTCGGCCATCAGGCCGTCGAAGAGCCGGTGGATCACCGTGGTCGCGGTGTCCAGGCCGTACTGGAGGTAGATCGCGCCGAGCAGCGCCTCCAGCGTGTCGGCGAGGATGCTCGCCTTGTCCCGGCCGCCCGTGGCCTCCTCGCCCTTGCCCAGCAGCAGGTACGGGCCGAGGCCGAACGGGCCCAGCCCGCGCGCCACGTCGGCTAGCGCCCGCATGTTAACCACGCTCGCCCGCAGCTTGGCCAGCTGCCCCTCGGCCAGGTCCGGATGGTTGCGGAACAGCGCGGCCGTGATGACCAGGCCGAGCACTGAGTCGCCGAGGAACTCCAGGCGTTCGTTGGTGGGCAGGTTGCCGTTCTCGTACGCGTACGACCGGTGGGTCAGCGCCCGGTTCATCAGCTCGGGGTCGAGACTCACGCCGAAGGCGGCCTCCAGATGGGCGAGGGCGGGGCGGGCCGTCATGACATCACCTCGCTGCGCAGGACCGCGCCGAGCTGGGCGCTGGCCGCCCGTACGTGCCCGACCGCCGCCTTGAGCCGGGCCGCCGCGCCGACCCGGTGCAGGAACGCGGCGAGCGTGATGCCGGATGCCAGGTCCCGGCCGTCGGCCGCGCTGTGGCACACCACCACCGTGCCGCCGATCCCGAGCAGCGCCGCGGCCCGTGGCGCGGTCTCCGGCGGCATCTCGCCACCGGCCAGGGCGTACGCGCCTTCGATGCCCTTGAGCAGGACGTTTCCGGTGAAGCCGTCAGTGACGACCACGTCCACCCGATCACCGAGCGACACGTCGTGCCCCTCCACGTTGCCCACGAAGCGCGCCCCCTCCGGCAGGGGGTGCAGGCCGAGCCTGCTGTACGCGGCCCGGCGCCACCGGTCGCCCTTGCCCGGCTCGATCCCGATGGACAGCAGCCCGACCCGCGGCGCCTCGACCTCGAGCACCGCCTGGGCGTAGGCCGAACCGAGCAGCGCGTTGGCGAGCAGCACCGGCGGTGCCGGGTCGACCGAGCCCCCCACATCCAGCAGCACCACCGGACCGGCGCGTCCCGGCAGCACCGCCGCGAGCGGCGGGCGGCGCACCCCGCGCCCGAGGGCGAGCACCGCAGCGGTGACGGTGGCCCCGCTCGGCCCGGCGGAGACCAGCCCGTCGGCCGCCCCGCGGCTGACCGCGCCGGCCGCCGCCAGCACCGTCGTGCCCGGGCGGACCGCGCGTACCGGCTCGTCGGTGGCGCCGACCGCGTGGGCGGCCAGCAAGAGGTCCACCCGGTCCCGGGCGGCCGGCGGCAGCGCGGAGACCACCTCGTCGGCCACCTCCCGGGGTCCGACGAGGAGCAGGCGTAGCTCAGGGTCGACGCTGCTGGCCCGCAGAGCGCCGTCAACCACGACGGCGGGTGCGTCCTCCCCGCCGAGGAGGTCGACGGCGATCCGCGCCGGGCCCGGCAGCGGCCTCGGGGATCGCGTCAGCTGGTCCAGACCGGTCAGACCTCGATGACCTGGCGCCCGTTGTACGTGCCGCAGACCGAGCACGCCGCGTGCGGCAGCTTCGGCGAGCGGCACTGCGGGCACGCGACGGTCGCGACCGCGGTGGTCTTCCACTGGGCCCGGCGGGACCGGGTGTTGCTGCGCGACATCCTGCGCTTGGGGACGGCCACGGCTCTCGTACTCCTCGGCTCAGGCTCACTCAGCGGGCCTGGTGAGCTGGGACAGCGCCGACCAGCGGGGGTCGAGCTGCTGGTGGCTGTGGTCGGGGGGCAGGTCGTCCCTTGGCACCCCGCAGTCGGGGCACAGGCCGGGGCAGTCCTGCCGGCACAGCGGGTGGTTCGGCAGCGCCAGCACGACGGCGTCGCGCAGCACCGGCTCCAGGTCGATCAGGTCGCCCTGCAGCCGGCCAACCTCATCCTCATCGGTGGTCTCGTCCGTGGTGCTGTGCGCGTAGGCGTACAGCTCCTGGAGGTCGACCGCCAGGGTGTCGGTGAGCGGGCGCAGGCAGCGCCCGCACTCCCCCTCGACCGGCCCGGTGACGGTCCCGCTGACGAGCACGCCCTCGGAGACCGACTCCAGCCGCAGGTCAAGGTGGATCGCGGCACCCTGGGGCACCCCGATCAGCTCGAGGCCGAGGTCCGCGGGCGCAGGGACCGTCCGTTCGACCGTACGCATCGCGCCCGGGCGGCGTGGCAGGTCCCGCGTGTCGAGGACCAGGGGCGCCCGGGGGTCGAGGTGGGTCGGTGAGTGGTCATGCATCCTTGGACTCCGGCCAGGAGAGGCCGACGAAACAGGCTACCCGAGCGCCGCCCGGACCGTCGAACCAGCCCCCGCAGGTCAGCGTCGCCAGTGGGACAGTGCCGTCAGATGGGCTGTGCTTTCAGAAGGGCAGCGGCCGGTCCCCTCCGTCGGGCACGAACGACCCTATCTCGCGCAGCGCGTGCATCTTGTCGCGACCGCGCTCGATGGAGGCGAGGGCCCGGGTGAGGAACTGCTCGAAGTTTGCCAGCGCGGTGTCCACATAGTCGTCGACCTCGTCGCGCAGCCGCTGCGCCTCGGCCCGCGCCTCGCCGACGATGCGGGCCGCCTCGTGCTCGGCGGAGACTGTGATCTCGTTCACAGAGACCAGGCGGGCATGCTCCGCCTCGCCCTCGGTGATGATCCGCTCCGCCTCGCGCCGCCCGGCGTCAATGATCTTGTCGCGCTCCTCCAGCAGGGCGCCGGCCCGGCGCAGCTCGGCCGGCAGGTCGCCGCGCAGCTGCTCGAGCGCTGCGATCATCTCGCCGCGGTCCAGCATGCAGTTGTTGCGCGACATGGGCACCGAGCGCGCGGCCTCCACCATGGCGAGCATCTCATCGATGCGCTCGAGCGGGTCCACCGGTGGTTACTCCTGTCCTTTTGTGAGCCGACTACATCATGCGCCGCAACCCACGACACTGCTCAGCTTCATGATGCTGCTCTCCATGATGCGACCGGATCCCAACAACTGGCCCGATCGGTCACTACTACGGCGAGCATCGGCCACAGCGGGGCGAGCATCGGGCAGACCCCGGCGAGCCTCGGCCAGACCCCGGCGAGCCTCGGGCAGACCTGCCCGACGGACCGAGGGAGGCTCAGGCTCCGTCCACGGCGGGGCTGCGCTCCACGGCGGGACGGCGCTCGGTCGTCCCCCTCCCGTCCGGCGTCGCCCCATTGACGGCGACGCCGCGCAGCCGCTCCGCGAGCCGCCGCGCGACCGCGTCCGGCACGTGCGGCGAGACGTCCCCGCCCCACTTCGCCACATCTTTGACCAGGCTCGACGACAGGAACGAGTAGAGCGGGTTGGTCGCCATGAACAGCGTCTCCACACCGGCCAGCCCGACGTTCATCTGGGCCATCTGCAGCTCGTAGTCGAAGTCGCTGACCGCCCGCAGGCCCTTGACCACCACGTCGGCGCCCTGCGCCCGGCAGAAGTCGACGAGCAGCCCGTGGAACGACTCCAGCCGCACGTTGGGGTAGCCCGCCGTCACCTCGCGCAGCATCTCGATCCGCTCGTCGATCGTGAACAGCCCAGCCTTGGCCGGGTTGACCAGGACCGCGACGATCACCTCGTCATAGAGCCGGCAGGCCCGCCCGATGATGTCGAGGTGGCCGTTGGTCGCCGGGTCGAACGAGCCTGGACACACCGCCCGCCTCATGCCCGCTCCTCGTGTTCGTCCGCTCCCCGCAAGCCGGGTCCCCGCGCCCCGGGTCCCCGGGCCCCGCGGCAGACCCGGCGACCGTACCAAAGCGTGGTCTCCCCATAGCGCCGGCCACGCTCCGGGACCAGGCCATCGACCCAGGCGGGCGGCTGGGCACGGCTCGACCGTTCGACCACGACCACGGCGTCCGCGGCCAGCCAGCCGCCGTCGACGAGCGCGGCCAGCATCGCGGTGAGATCCTGCTCCGGTACGGCGTACGGCGGGTCGGCGAAGACCACGTCGTACGGCTGCCCGTCCGGCGGGCCGGCGGCGAGCACTGTGGACACCTTGCCGGTCACCGGCCGGGCGACCGGGGCGGCGCCGAGCAGCGCCACGTTCTCCCGGATCACCCGTGCCGCCTTGGGGTCCGCCTCGACCAGCAGCACGTGTGCGGCGCCGCGGGAGACCGCCTCCAGGCCGACCGCGCCGGAGCCGGCGTACAGGTCGGCGAACCGGGCACCGCGCAGCGGGGCCATGGTGGCGAGCGTGCTGAACAGCGCCTCGCGTACCCGGTCGGAGGTGGGCCGGGTGTGCAGCCCGGCCGGGGCCGCGATGCGGCGGCCGCCCAGCGCCCCGGCGACGATACGCGTCACAACCACGACGCTACCGGTGACCCATCGTGGCCGGCGAACCGAGCGCGCGTCAGCCCTTCTCCAGGTACTCGGCCCGCTCCTCGTCGACCAGTGCCGCCACGGCGGCGGCCAGGTCGGGGTGGCCGGCCAGCTCGGGGTCCTCGGTGAGCAGGTCGACCGCCTCGGCGCGGGCGTCCCGGATGAGGTCCGCGTCCCGCAGCAGCGAGAGCATGCGCAGGTGGGAGCGGCGGCCGGACTGGGCCGCGCCGAGCACGTCGCCCTCGCGGCGCTGCTCCAGGTCGAGCTCGGCGAGGCGGAAGCCGTCCACCGTGGAGGCGACCGCGGTGAGCCGCTCCCGGGCGGCGGACCCCTCCGGCTGCTCGGTCACCAGCAGGCACAGCCCGGCGGCGCAGCCGCGCCCCACCCGCCCGCGCAGCTGGTGCAGCTGGGACACGCCGAACCGGTCCGCGTCGAGCACCACCATCATGGTGGCGTTGGGCACGTCCACCCCGACCTCGACCACGGTGGTCGCGACCAGCACGTCGAGGCCGCCGGCCCCGAACGCCCGCATCACCGCGTCCTTCTCGTCCGCCGGCAGCCGCCCGTGCAGGATCCCGATCCGCAGGCCGCGCAGCGGCCCGTCGGCCAGCAGCGGCGCCACCTCGAGCACGGCGACGGGCGGCCGGGGCCCGGGCCCGTCCCCGGCGACCGTCCCGCCGCCCACGGCCGTCCCGTCGGCGTCGGCCACGTCCTCCGCCGCCTCGCCGTCACCGATCCGCGGGCACACCACGTACGCCTGGTGGCCGGCGGCCACCTCCTCGCGCAGCCGATGCCAGGCCCGCTCGAAGTGGGCCGGCTTCTCCGCGGCGGGCACCACGTGCGAGGCGATCGGGGACCGGCCCCGGGGCAGCTCGGTGAGGGTGGAGACCTCGAGGTCGCCGTAGACGGTCATGGCGACCGTACGCGGGATCGGGGTGGCCGTCATGACCAGCACGTGCGGCGGCTGGCCGGCCTTTGCCCGCAGCGCGTCCCGCTGCTCGACGCCGAACCGGTGCTGCTCGTCGACCACGAGCAGGCCCAGGTCGGCGAAGTCCACACCCTCGTAGAGCAGGGCGTGCGTGCCCACCACGACGCCCGCGGCGCCGGAGGCGATGTGCGCCAGCGCCTCGCGGCGGGCGGCCGCGCCGAGCGAGCCGGTGACCAGCGCCACCCGGGTGCCCTGGGCCGCGCCGTCCAGCTCGCCCGCCCGCCCGAGCGGGCCGAGCAGCTCGGCCACGGTGCGGTGGTGCTGCGCGGCGAGCACCTCGGTCGGCGCGAGCAGGGCGGCCTGGCCGCCGGCGTCGACCACCTGGAGCATCGCGCGCAGCGCGACCAGGGTCTTGCCGCTGCCCACCTCGCCCTGCAACAGGCGGTGCATCGGGTGCGGGGTGGCCAGCTCGGCCGCGATCTCCTCGCCGACCGCCACCTGCCCGTCGGTGAGGGTGAACGGCAGCGCCGCGTCGAACGCCGCCAGCAGGCCGTCCCCCCGGCGCGGGCGCGGCTGCGCCGGCCAGGCCGCGGCGCGCAGCTTGCGCTGCACCAGCGTCAGCTGCACGGCGAACGCCTCGTCCCACTTGAGCCGCCGCCGCGCCACGGCCAGCGCCTCCCGGGTGGACGGCCGGTGCACCTCGCGCAGGGCGGTGGGCAGGTCCATCAGCCGCCGGGTGGCGCGCATGGCCGACGGCAGCGGGTCGGGCGGCGGCGCCAGAGTGTCCAGCACGACCCGCACGCACCGGGCGATCACCCAGGTCGGCACGGCCGCAGCGGCCGGGTAGACCGGGATCAGCGCGCCCGCGAACTCCTCGATCTCCTCCACCGGGTCGCCCTCGACCCCGAGGAGCAGGTACTCCGGACTGTTCAGCTGCCGCTTGCCGCGGAACTCGGTGACCTTGCCGGCGAACAGGCCCCACCGGCCCGGGCGCAGGTCCCGCTCCCGCCACACCTGCCGGCGGCCGAAGAAGGTCAGGTTGAGCACCCCGCCAGCGTCGTCGCCGACGACCACCTCGAGCATCGAGTCGGAGCGGGCGCGCATCGGCCGTACGGTGCTGCGCAGCACCTGGGCCAGGACGGTCACCTGCTCGCCGACGGTGAGGGCGCCGATGTCGGTGTGCTCGCCCCGCTCGTCGTACCGGCGGGGGAAGTGGTAGACGAGGTCGCCGGCGGTGTGCAGGTCGAGGTGCTGGGCCAGGGCCTTGGCCGTCTTGTCCCCGACCAGCTTGCCCAGCGGGGTGTCCACGGTGGTCATTCGACCCCGACCAGCAGCGGGTAGTGCGGCTGCCCGCCGTGGAAGACGGTGACCTCGACGAACGGCCACGCCGCGCCGACGTGCGCGGTCAGGTCGTCGGCGAGGCCCTCCGGCGCCTGCGCGCCGAGCAGCAGCGTGACCAGCTCGCCGCCGGCGGCGAGCATCCGGTCCAGCAGGTCGCGGCAGGTGCCGGTGAGGTCGCTGCCGATGAGGTTGACCTCGCCGTCGACCAGTGCCAGGACGTCGCCGGGGCGGCACCGGCCGGCCACCGTCAGCGCCTCCCGGCTGGCGGTGGTCACCTCCGCGTACCGGCACGCTCCGGCGGCCTCGGCCATGGCGATCACGTCGTCGTCGAAGGGGCGATCCAGGTCGCGTACTGCCAGGGCGGCCAGCGCCTGCACCGGGCACCGGGTCGGCACCACCCGCACCAGCAACCCGTCCGCTCGCGCCTCCGCCGCCGCGGCGACCGCGACGGCGTGGCTGTTGGGGTCGTTGGGGAGCACCACGACCTGGGCGGCGCCGCTGCCCCGGGCCGCCCGCAGGATCTCCGCGGTGGACGGGTTGCCCCCCACCACCGTCGCGCCCTCGCCTCGGAACAGCTCGGCCAGGCCGTCTCCCGGGGCCACCACGACCACGGCCCGCCGGTGCGGGTCGGTCAGGCAGGGTCCCGGCTCCGGCGCGTCCGCGAAGCGGGTGACCGCGATCCGGTACGGCCGCCCCGCCTCGACCCCGGCCTCGACCGCCGCGCCGACGTCGTTGACGTGCACGTGCACGTTCCACGTCTGGCGCCCGTCCGGGTCGGTGTCACCGGCTCCGACCACCACCAGCGAGTCGCCCAGCCCGGCCAGCCGCCCCCGCAGCCGGCCGACCGCCGCCTCGGTCGCCTCGAGCAGGTACTGGACCTCGTACGCGTACTCGTCGGAGCCGGTCTCGCGCGCGGCGGTCGCCGGCGGGTGGACGCGGCGGCGGTCGGTGGCCGGCTCCGGCTCGGGCGCCTCACCGGTGATCGTCTCCAGCAGCGCGCCGATGAGCACGAGCAGGCCCCGCCCGCCCGCATCGACCACGCCCGCCCGGGCCAGCGCCGGCAGCTGCTCCGGCGTGTGGGCCAGCGCGTCGGCGGCGGCGACCCACGCCGCCCGGGTGACCGCCGCCAGGTCGTCGGAGCCGGCACCCTCCGCCCCGGACGCGCACGCCGACGCCACGGTTAGCACGGTCCCCTCCACCGGCTGCGCCACCGCGCCGTACGCGGCGACGGACGCCCGGCGCAACGCCTGGGCCAGCTCCCGCCCGCGCACTACGGGCCGGTCGACCAGGGTGTCCGCCATGCCCTTGAGCAGCTGGGACACGATCACGCCGGAGTTGCCGCGGGCTCCCAGCAGCGCCCCGCGCGCCATCACCCGCAGCGCCCGCCCGTGCGGGGTCTCCCCCGCGGCCGGCCCGCCCTGGTCGAGCCCGAGCGCCTGGAGCGCCGAGGTGAAGGTGAGCACGAGGTTGGTGCCGGTGTCACCGTCGGGCACGGGGTAGACGTTCAGCTCGTCGATCTCGCGCTGGTGCCGGCGCAGCGCGTCGAGCCCGGCCGCGCACCAGCGGCGCACCGCGGTCGCGTC
>DASSUC010000332.1:0-6120 GCA_035707405.1 Micromonosporaceae bacterium
TGCTCACGTGTTACTCACCCGTTCGCCGCTCGAGCACCCCCGAAAGGGCCTTTCCGCACGACTTGCATGTGTTAAGCACGCCGCCAGCGTTCGTCCTGAGCCAGGATCAAACTCTCCAACAAAAACCTGGCAAACCCCAAACGGGGCCCAAAAAACAAGGCACTGGCAAAACAAACACCCTGTTGAGTTCTCAAGAAACAAACACACACCGGCTGAGTGGTCTCCCTTATGTCAGGAGATCTACAATCGGGGCAACTGTTCTATGTTACCCGGTCGGCTTCGCAGTGTCAAGATGGAACTTTCCGCCTCGTCCTGCACCGCCCGGCCCGTCTAAGCGACGACAACGATCCGTCGCATCAATCAGGGGAGGGTCCAACAGACCGGCCGATGGTCGCTGCAACGGCCCCATCTCGCCCGGCTCCTGCTGGCTTGTTAACTTTACCCGATCCAGTTCGCGTCCTCAAGCCTGGTCTGATGTGGGGTAGCTCCCTTATCAGGACCTTCCGGACGGATCGCCAACTGGCGGGCACGGAGAAAGGTACGTGACAGCCGGCCTCAACGTCAAATCCGACGCCGTTGGTCCGCTCCTGGCCGTACTTGACGGGCGGGCGTGCCAGAGTGGTAGCCGTGTCCGTACTCGGTCGTCCGCTCGCCGCTGATGCGCTGCTCGGTCTGCTCCTGCCGCTGTGGCAGCTGACCATCGGCGCCTGCGTACTGGCTGCGGTGGTCGTCGCCGGGTGGCGGCTGGGTCGCCGTGGGCCTTCCCGCATGTCGCGCGCCCTGGTCGTTGTCGGTGCGGCGATCATCGCCTTGGCCGTACTGGGCATCTTGCTGGAAGAGTGACCGGTGCCACCGGCACCGCGAGGTGCAGCACGGCCCCGCTCGGGATCGCACATTCGTCCCGCCACCGGAAAGTCGCTGGCGAGCGCGCTGCCGGGGCTCCCACACTTCCAGGCATGCGCTGGAGAGCCGAGCCGGACCTGGCCACGTACGCGCGCCGGGTGCTGCCATGCCTGCTTGTGGATCCGGTGCGCAACAACGTGGCGTGCACGCTCATCCAGAGCCGCCTGGACGGGATGACGCCGCTCGAACCGGACGCGCTCTGGCTGCACGACAACGGACCGGATGGGCCGACGGCGGTGGCGCTGCGTACGCCGCCACGGGCTCTGCTGGTGACCGACATGTCCAAGGCTGCGGTTGACGCACTCGCCGACCACCTCGCCCCAGCGGAGCTGCCCGGCGTGAACGGGCCCAACATGGTCGCGGACCGGTTCGCGCTGCGGTACGCCAGCGCCACCGGTGCCTGCGCGTACCCGGGCAAGGCTTTCCGGATGTTCCGCCTCGACGCGGTCACGGCTCCGACGCCGCTGCCCGCCGGTCGGCTGCGCGAGGCCACACCGGCAGATCGGGACCTACTCGTCGAGTGGGTCGACGCGTTCATACGGGAGGCGCTGCCGGACGACCCTCCGGGAGACCCGGCCGGTCCTGTCGACGGCCGCCTGGCCCGGGGTGGCCTGCTGTGGGTGTGGGAGGCTGGTGGGGAGCCGGTGTCGACCGCGTACCTGACGGTGCCGGTCGTTGGCGTGACCCGGGTCAGCGGGGTCTACACACCCCCGCGGCTGCGCGGACGAGGGTACGCGAGCGCCTGCGTCGCGCTGATGAGCCAGCGCGCTCTCGATGCCGGCGCGCTGGCGTGCATGCTCTACACCGACCTGTCCAACCCGACCAGCAACAAGATCTACCAGGCGATCGGGTACCGGCCGGTCGCGGACACCCGGGAGTGGCGGTTCAGCCGTACCGGGTAGGACCGGCGGTCAGGCGCTGGGCAGCCGCCGGTTGGCGAGGCTCGGCAGCTCGACCCGGATCCGGGCGAGCCGGTCCAGGTCCAGGTCGGCCACTGTCACCCCGATCTCATCGGGCGCCTGCGCCAGAACCGTGCCCCACGGGTCGATCACCATGCTGCGCCCGTAGCAGGTGCGGCCCGGGTCGTGGTCACCGATCTGGCCGACGGCGAGCACATAGCACTGGTTCTCTATGGCCCGGGCGCGCAGCAGCACCTCCCAGTGGTCCCGGCCGGTGTGCAGCATGAAGGCGGCGGGGACAACCAGCACCCGGGCCCCCCGGATGGCCAGCTGCCGGTACAGCTCGGGGAAGCGCAGGTCGTAACAGACGGACAGGCCGACCTCGACGCCGTCCACCCGTGCGACCACCAGCTCGGTGCCCGGGGCCACGTCGTCCGACTCGCGGTAGGACACGCGGCCGGGGATCTCCACGTCGTACAGGTGGATCTTCCGGTAGAGCGCGGCCAGCCCGCCGGTGCGGTCGAAGAGCAGCGAGGTGTTGAAGGTGCGCTCGGCGTCGGGCCCGACCTCGTGGAACGAGCCGGCGAAGACCCACATCGACAGCTCGCGCGCTGCCGCGGCAAACAGGTCAGCGAACTCGCCGTCAACGGGCTCGGGCTTGGGCGCGTCGCTGGCGGGTCCGAGGTAGTCCACGTACTCCGGCAGGATCGCGAGGTCCGCGCCTGCCGCGGCCGCCCGGTCCAGCAGGCCACGCGCGACGGCGAGGTTGGCGGCCCGGTCCGTCCGGGAGTTGAGCTGGCACAGGGCGACTCTCATGAGCGCCAATGGTACGGGCCGGTGCCTGCGCACACGAGGCCGCCGTAATGTGCGGGTCTATCGCGGCGGCTGGGACCGCTCGCCGGCGTGCGACACGAGCAGTGCCTCCTGCCCGACCGGCCGGTACCCGGCGGCCAGGAAGGCTCGTACGCTCGCCGCGTTGCCCGGCGCGACCTGCGCCCAGGCTGGCCGGCCCGCGGGGACCAGGTGGCGGGCTGCCCGCGCCAGCGACCGGCCGAGCCCTCGGCCCCGCAGCGCCGGGTCCACCTCGATCGCCACCTCCCACCGGCCGGCCAGCCCGCGACCGATCACCAGCACACCGCCCTCGACGGACCACACCGAGACGTCGTCGCGGTACCGGCGGGCACGCCGTACCCGGGGATGGTCGAGGTGGGCGGCGGCGAGCGGGAGGCCCGCGTCGCCCTTGGCCGGTGGGGCCAGCGCCAGCAGGTCGATGGCGTTGACGCGGAGGCCGGTCTTGTCGGCGAGCGCGCCGAGGAACGGCGGCGTGAAGGCCTCGCTGAGCTCGCCCGGCGGCAGGAGCGTGCGCACCCAGGTGGGGTCGACGTCTGCGGCGACCACGACGTGGCCGGTGAAGGAGGCGACGGCAGCGGTGCCGGGCGAGGGCTGGGGCACGACGGTAAGGCCACCGTCGGCCGGAGGGTAGGCGCCGCGCTCGACCCGCAGGAGGAGGTCGGCGAGGGTGGTCACGCCGACTTTTCCTCGCGGTCCCGCCGGCGCCGGCCCTGGAACTCGCGCGGGACGATGGTCGGGTTGACGTTTTCGAGGACAACGCCGCGGGTGATCAGGACCCGGGCTGCGTTGGGGTTGCTCGGCACCTCGTACATCACGCTGAGCAGGACCTCTTCCATGATCGCCCGGAGGCCGCGGGCGCCGGTGCCACGCAGCATGGCCTGGTCCGCGATGGCGCCGAGGGCGTCCTCGGCGAACTCCAGCTCGACGCCGTCGAGCTCGAAGAGGCGTTGGTACTGCCGGACGAGCGCGTTGCGCGGCTCGGTGAGGATGCGCACGAGCGCGGCCCGGTCGAGGCTGCGGACGCTGGTGATCACCGGAAGGCGGCCGATGAACTCGGGAATCAGGCCGAACTTCAGCATGTCCTCGGGCATGACCTGGGCGAAGATGTCGTCCGTCGAGCGCTCCGAGATCGAGCGCAGGTTGGCGCCGAAGCCGAGGCCGCCCTTGCCGGTGCGGGCCTCGATGATCCGGTCGAGGCCGGCGAAGGCACCACCGCAGATGAACAGGATGTTCGTCGTGTCGATCTGGATGAACTCCTGGTGCGGATGCTTGCGGCCGCCCTGCGGGGGCACGTTGGCCACGGTGCCCTCGAGGATCTTCAGCAGCGCCTGCTGCACACCCTCCCCGGAGACGTCACGGGTGATCGAGGGGTTCTCCGACTTCCGCGCGATCTTGTCGACCTCGTCGATGTAGATGATGCCGGTCTCCGCGCGCTTGATGTCGTAGTCAGCCGCCTGGATCAGCTTGAGCAGGATGTTCTCCACGTCCTCGCCGACGTAGCCGGCCTCGGTGAGCGCGGTGGCGTCGGCGATGGCGAACGGCACGTTGAGCATGCGGGCGAGGGTCTGCGCCAGGTGCGTCTTGCCACAGCCGGTGGGGCCGATGAGCAGGATGTTGGACTTGGCCAGCTCGACTGACTCGGCCTCGCTGCGGCTGCCGCCACCGCTGTCGGCCTGGATGCGCTTGTAGTGGTTGTAGACGGCGACGGCCAGCGCCTTCTTCGCCTGGTCCTGGCCCACCACGTACGAGTCGAGGAAGGCGCAGATCTCCATCGGCTTGGGCAGCTCGTCCCACTTGACGTCGCTGGACTCAGCCAGCTCCTCTTCGATGATCTCGTTGCAGAGATCGATGCACTCGTCGCAGATGTAGACGCCTGGGCCCGCGATGAGCTTCTTGACCTGCTTCTGCGACTTACCGCAGAACGAGCACTTCAGTAGGTCGCCACCGTCGCCGATCCGTGCCACCTACGTCTCCCCTGCGCTCGTGGGCTCGTCTGCGGCCCGCAACAGCCCAAGCCGGCGGAACCCGACGCCTCGACGTTACCCGCTCGGACCGCAAACTCCGACCCCCTAATTCCGGTGTGTCCTGCGAGCGCCACTTCCCGGTCCTCGAGATCTCAGCCCGCCGGAGCTGCACCGGCCCGGCGCTCGGTCGGCCCCTCCGGCCGAGCGCCGACGCAGGGCCCCGAGGCTGGCAGCGGTGCCTGCCGGGCCCGGCAGTGGAGGCTGGCAGCGGGAACCGAGAGCGGCCCCACTGCCGGTTGTCGTTCGGCAGAGGAGCCGCTCGGGACACCGGCTGCCGCGCCCCAGGCAAAGCGGCGCGAGCCGCCGTTTGCGACGCCTGCGCCTAGCCGCCCGCCTTTGCGCCGACCACCGCGGGGGCCTTCTTACGACTGGCCAGCACGGTGTCGACGATGCCGTAGTCTTTGGCCTCCTCGGCCGTCATTATCTTGTCACGCTCGATGTCACGGCGGACCTTGTCGATCTCCTGCCCGCTGTGCCGGGAGATCATCTCCTCCAGCTGCGAACGCATCCGGAGGATCTCCTTGGCTTGGATCTCGATGTCGGAGCCCTGGCCGTAGCCGCCCTCGGTGGCCGGCTGGTGGATGATGATCCGCGAGTTGGGCAGGGCCATCCGCTTGCCGGGGGTGCCTGCGCCCAGGATCACCGCGGCGGCGCTGGCCGCCTGGCCGAGGCACACGGTCTGGATGTCGGGGCGGACATACTGCATCGTGTCGTAGATCGCCGTCATCGCCGTGAACGAGCCGCCGGGCGAGTTGATGTACATGATGATGTCTCGGTCCGGGTCGGCCGACTCGAGCACGATCAGCTGTGCCATGACGTCGTTGGCGGACGCGTCGTCGATCTGCACGCCGAGGAAGATGATGCGGTCCTCGAACATCTTGTTGTACGGGTTGGACTCCTTGATCCCGTATGACGTGCGCTCCACGAACGACGGGATGATGTAGCGGTTGTGCACCGGTGAGAACGGAGTCGGCGTCGGGGTGTAGAGGTCGGTCATTGGGTCGCGCCCTTCTCAGTCACGGGTGCCGGCGCCGGCCGGGACCTGCGTCGCCGCTGTGATCACCTTGTCGATGAAGCCGTAGTCGAGCGCCTCCTGGGCGGTGAACCACCGGTCCCGGTCGGAGTCCGCCTCGATCTGCTCCTGCGTCTGCCCGGTGTGGAAGGCCACCCGCTCCTGGAACATCCGCTTGGTGTAGAGCATCTGCTCGGCCTGGATGGCGATGTCACTGGCCGTACCGCCGATCCCGCCGGACGGCTGGTGCATCATGATCCGTGCATGGGGCAGTGCGTACCGCTTGCCTCTGGCGCCGGCGCAGAGCAGGAGCTGGCCCATTGACGCGGCCATGCCCATGGCGATGGTGGCGATGTCGTTGGAGACGAACTGCATGGTGTCGTAGATCGCCATGCCGCTGTAGACCGACCCGCCGGGCGAGTTGATGTAG
>DASSUC010000333.1:0-18408 GCA_035707405.1 Micromonosporaceae bacterium
GACCACCGACTTCGCCGTCGTGGTCCTCGGTGCCGACGACGTGACGACCTCGCGGGGCGTCGAGCAGCTAGCGCCCCGTGACAACCTCCTCATAGAGTTCGGCGGGTTCGCCTTCGGCATCGGCCGCGAGCGTGCGATCGCCCTGGTCGACCGGGCGGGCATCAAGTGGCCGAGTGACCTGCTGGGGCTTAAGACTCTGCACTACAGCCGTCGCAAGGGCGCAGTCGAGATCGCCGCGGCCGCCCGCAGCCTGGTCAGGCTGATCCAGGCGCTCGGGCGTCGACAGCGACCGGTGCGGCCCCGGTTGTATTGGTGTGCACCGCACAGCAACCTCAAGTCGAACAACGAGGCGGCGTTCATGCTCCGCCAGCACGGCATCGACGTCACCATGCCGACGGAGTTCATCGACCCGAGGCTCAACGGCCGCCGGGAAGCTGCCCGCAAGATCCGTGACGCGTGTAAGGAGGCGATCGAGGGCGCCGACCTTATTGCGGTTGATGTCGACGCATACGGCCTGGACTCGGCCTGGGAGATCGGGTACGCCGACGCGCTGGGCCGCCGCGTGGTCGGGCTGACCCGCAACGGCCGGGCGTACGACGAGGAGCGTACGGTGCGCCTGCGCAGCTACAAGGACAACTTCATGCACGGCTGGGACGAGCGAACGGTCATGGAGTCGATCGACGACCTCTTCCCCGTGTGCCGGAACAAGGTTGTCCATGTGTGCGGGCCGTTCCGTAACAAGGCGGCAATGGACGAGCTGCGCAACAGCGGGCTACACGATGTCGCCGATGAGGTCGTCTTTCCGAAGGACAGCCTTGATGTGGGCAGCGAGCTGCCCCGGGACTACCGTTGGCGGATCCGGGTGGAGGCGGTCGCGCTGATGGACCGGTCGGACGTGATCGTCACGATGCTGCCCCGGTACGGGATGGACACCTCGTGGCAGCTCGGCTACGCGGCCGGCCGGGGTCAGCCGATCTACGGGTGGATAGCGCCGGGCGAGGTGCCGGAGTTCGCCAAGAAGCGCGTCGTTGACCACTGGATGCACGGCTGGCTCCGGCAGAAGCTGATCGTGACCAGCCTTGACGAGCTGGCTGCGATGGTGCGCGGCGAGGCCCTCGTGAACCAGCGCGGCCTGCCCGACGCGGTGGGGTTCTGAACCCGCGAAGGGAAGCCGCTCTTCCCGCGCCGGTGACCGTGCCGGCCGCGCGACCGCACCGACATGGTGAAAGCGACGCCGGCCCGGCTCGCCTTGGCCTAGCCTGGCGGGGTCCGGGCGGGTCGGGGCGGCTGGAGCATCGCCGTGACCGCGAAGCCTCCACCGTTTCTGTCGCACCTGGACGGCAGGATGCGAGCAGACCGCACGAGGGAGTGGCTGATGATCGGAAAACTGGAGATGGTCGTGCTCGATGCGGCCGATATCGCCCGCCTGTCCGCGTTCTACCGGGACCTGGCCGGGTGGGTGGAGGTTGACACCGACGACGACTGGATCACGCTCAACACGCCTGACGGCTGGCAGATCGCCCTTCAGCTGGCCCCGGACCACCAGCCGCCGCAGTGGCCCGGGCAGGCCCGACCCCAGCAGGCGCACCTCGACCTGCGGGTGCCCGACCTCGAAGCCGGCCTGGCCCGGGTCATCGAGCTCGGCGGGACCCTGCTCAAGAAGAACGACACCTGGTACACGGTGGCCGACCCGGCCGGGCACCCGCTCGACCTGTGCCTGAAGGCGGATGACCCGAACACCACGGTCATGGGCGTGATGCTCGACTGCCCGGACGCGAAGGCGCTCGGCGCCTTCTACTCCGAGCTGCTCGGCAAGCCGGTGACGTACGAGGATGACGGCGCTGTGATGATCGGCAACGACGGCGAGCAGCCGGTGATGTTCCAGCAGGTGGCCGACTACTCGGCGCCGCAGTGGCCGGATCCGGCCCACCCCCAGCAGTACCACCTCGACGTGCTCGTCGATGATCTCGACACCGCGGAGCGGGCGGTGCTCGCCCTGGGCGCTACGAAGCTCGATGGCGGCGGCAAGACGTTCCGGGTCTACGCCGATCCCGCCAACAAGCCGTTCTGCCTGACCGTGCCCGGCCAGTCATAGCCGTACCTCCCCGGTTCCGGGGAAGCAGCGTGCATCAATGCGGGTTGCGGCGCTGCCTGTCGTCGGCAGGCAGCGCCATCTCGCCCGTCGAGGGGATCACGCCGGCGAGGGCGGCCGGCACTGGGTGCACGCTCATGACCAGGCCGAAGAGGCGGGCCGGAACCCGCGATGCCGTGACTTGCGGGCGGGACAGAACGAGAGTGCTCTCGGCATGCGACCGGCCATGTGCATCGGCTCCACGGGGGCGGGCATACCGGCGCTCGGCTGGTGAAACGGGCTGCTCATCGTCGGCGAGGGCGCCAGCCATCTGTTCAAGCGCAGTGCTGGCGTCGGACGTACGGGGCGCGATGACCGCAGTGGCGTCGATGGTTGTGTGCTCACGCTGGCCCGCTCAGTGACGCTCTGGACCACGCATGATGAGGGACCGCGTTGACCCCATACCGTAGTGGTCGACATCGGCCGAGATGCTGGCCACCTCGCGGACAACGGGCTCAAGGTCGATTCCGTGTTCTCGGGCGCGGTCGCAGAGAGCCCAGAGCTCGACCAGCTCGTCGCGAGGGTCCGCGACCTGGTCGCGTGCTGAGATAAGGATCAGCCGTCGCCGGAACTCCGCCGGGGAGTGCCACTCTCGTGGAAGGCCGACCGCCCAGCTGAACGAAGTGTGCGTCCGGAAGATCCGGCGGACCTCGCTTCTTGTCGGCTCGTCGCCATGCTCGTACGCGTCCAGTAGCGCCGCGAGCGCGGCCGCCGCCTCGGTCGCCACTCCGGCCTCCTCCACGGGCGGGACTCGTGATGAAAGCTTTGCCAGCCAGTTTTGGTCTGACAGATCGACCGGACGTTCGGCAATGTCGCTGAGCAGTGCGTCCATGACAGCGATGTCTTCGCGAACGGCAGCCAGATCCATGCCGGCCAGCCTAGGACCTTGGCGCCCGCGACCGGCCGACTGTCAAGCACGCAACCGCGGGTTGACTGTCCTACGGCCCCTGCCTCAGGCGTTGGCCGCCATTGCGATGGCTAGCAGGTCGCCGAGGCGGCCGAGGTCAGCACGGGAGCTGAGGTGAATCTCGATCCAGTCGCGGCGCGATGGATCGCGATGAACGGCTGGATCGCCGCCGTAGCGGAGCTTCGCCTGGGTCCAGGCGGCGCTGGTGATCCGCAGGTCTATGACTCCGGGCGCCTCCAGGTGAGCGATCTCGCGACTCCCCAGGAACAGCGCTGGCTTGTCACCGAACCGCGACCGGCGTTCGTCGGCGTGACCGGCTCTGAGCATGGCGTCGACGAAAGCGTCCCAGAGAGGATCCTCGTGGTCCGTGGACACATCGAAGATCATACACGGGGATAAGGCGACCGAGCCCGGCCCGCAATAGGCACCTGGCGTTGAGCGCGGCACGCGCGCTCGGCGTGTCGGTGAGGCATCCGCTCCACCGCTGACAGGGTGGATACTGATCGGAGCTGGTGTCGCCGACAGCCAGGAGTGCACCGTGTTCGAGGACGTGTTCCCGATCCTGTTCACTCCTGACCTGGCGCGGGCGCTCGGCTTCTACCGTGGCCTGCTCGGCGCGGCGGTGACCTACCGGTTCCCTCCGGACGGGGAACCGGACTACGTCGCACTGCGGATCGGCGCCTCCCACCTGGGGATCAGCGTGCAGGAACAGCCCGGCAGGACCTCGAACGACCGCATCACCTTGTGGGTCTATGCGCGCGACTGCGACGCCGCGCTGGCCAGCCTGCGCGCGGGCGGTGTCGAGGTTGTCCACGAGCCGGCAGGCCAGCCGTGGGGCGAGCGGATGGCGACCGTTCTTGATCCTGACGGCAACCGCGTCATCGTCGCGTCGAGAGCGACCAGGACCGGGCCGGCGGCCTGACGGCGCCCAGGCTGGAGCGTTGTGCCGGTGCCCGTTCGACAGCGGGACCCAAGATGCGTATCGTTATCTGTCAATGCGTTAACGACTGGGGTGGGGCGTCATGTCGATACGTACCAGGATGCTCGCCGTGGTGGCCGGTGGGCTCGCGCTCGCGGCGGCGACGGTGGTCAACGCCACAAACGGGCATGCCGCCGTCGCACCCACACCGCTGCCGGCCAGCCAGTTCACCTTGACGTCCAACTACAGCCAGTTCGACGCGCTGAACGACGCGCTCGTCGCCAGGCTGGGCACGGTGCCCGTGCACACGGTCATGGACAGCGCCAACCACGACCGGGCGGCGATCACCGACTCGCTCGGGCTCGCCGGCTACGTGGGCGGGTTCACGTTCGACTCGGTCGACAACATGGACTGCACGAACTACCCGCAGGGCATCACCAGCAGCCGCGACGCCGTCGGGACTGTGGACAACGGCCGCTATGACGGGCGCCAGCTGATCCTGGTCAGCTGGTACACCAACGACGGGTGCCTGTTCTCGGAGACGCGCAGCCGCATCACGCTCGTCGACTGGGACGCGGCCTACCCCGACCGGTACCGCAAGATCCTGCTCGTCGAGCCGACCGGCACCACGACGGCGCCGAGCTTCAAGGACATCCGCATCCACGCCGGCGGCGTGTCCTGGTACGGCCACCATCTCTACGTCGCCGACACCAGCCGGGGCATGCGGGTGTTCGACATGAGGAAGATCCTCCGGACCAACCCGGGCGGGACCTCGAGCCAGATCGGCCGCCAGCCCGACGGCACGTACTACGCCCACAACTACTCCTATGTGCTGCCCCAGGTCGGCACGGTGACGGCGAGCACCACCTCGGGCACCTCGCTGGTGTGGTCGACCATCTCCCTCGACCGGGTCAGCGCGTCGATCGTGATGACCGAGTACACCTGCGCGTCCGGGTGCATCCCGTACCCGAACCGGGCCCCGCGCGCGATCCGGTTCCCGTTCGCCTCGGGCACCACGACCTTTGCTCCGACGACCACGGCGTCCCAGGCGCTGGCGCTGCCCTGGTACAAGCTCAACGGGGTCGCCTCGCACAACGGGCGCTGGTGGTTCTACTCGTCCGGGGCCAAGCAGCTCTACTACTGGACCCCCGCGGCCGGGTCGTTCACCTACGCGTGGGTCAGCAGTGGCGAGAGCATCAGCTACTGGGAGGACGCGACAAACCCGGACCTGCTGTGGTCGCTACAGGAGAGCCTCGGCCACCGCAACGTCTTCGCCGTCCAGCAGGCCAGCTACGACGGCTGACCCGCGGCGGCCACCGTTCGCACCGCGATGGGACCGGGTAGGTCAGGATGTCCCGGTGCGGATGACGGTTCTTGAAGGACGCCCATGACCTCCCGGCCGCCGCTGGCCGAGCGGCTCGACCTGGCCCCACACCCCGAGGGCGGGTGGTTCCGGGAGACGTGGCGCTCGCCGGTGGTCTTCTCGCCCGAGGGGTACGACGGGCCGCGCAGCGCCGCGACCGCGATCTACTTCCTGCTGCATCCGGGGGAGCGGTCACGGTGGCACGTGGTGCGCTCGGACGAGCTGTGGCTCTGGCACTGCGGCGGTCCACTGGAGCTGCGCCTGGGCGGTGCGGGCGAGCAGCCGTCCACTGGGGACGTCGTGCTGCTCGGCGGTGATGTCGTCGCTGGCCAGCAGCCGCAGGCGCGGGTGCCCGGTGGCGTGTGGCAGTCCGCCGCGCCGGCCGGCGCGGCGCCGGTGCTGGTCAGCTGCGTCGTGGCGCCCGGCTTCGACTTCGCCGACTTCCGCCTGCTCTGACCCGGCCAGCAGCGTTTCCGGGTGCGTCGCAGGTCAGGCGCCGACGGTCAGCCGGACCGTCACGGTGTCGCCGACCTCAAGCTCTTCGGCCTTCCGTACCCCCGCCTTCACCGGCACTATGTAGCGCCCGTCCTTGGGGAACAGCGAGGTCTTCCACCCGGTCGCCCCGATTTGGGCCACGACCGGAATCATGCCCCAGCCGTAGCTGACGGACGTGGAGGTCGCCTCCAGCCTGCCGCACTCCTCGTCCGGAACGGTGATGAAGTACCACGGCGCCGGGCCCTTCCAGAACCAGATCTCGCCGCTGAACTCCAGGTCCATCCGGCCAGGATAGGAGAGCCGACGGACTTGGGCAGGCGCCGAATCGCGCTATGTATCGGACCTGCGGCGAGGTATCGTTGCATTTCTTGCACTTCCGTAGAAGCTGGTTGGGCGCAAGGAGGCCACCGGTGACGACAGATGCGGTGATGCCGACGGCGGAGGAGCAGGCGGCCCTGGTCCGTCTTGCTGATCTGTTGCATGAGGGCGGTGGCCATTCGCTCACGCTCTTGCGTGGCGGTGTCGAGGCTGAGCTGCCGGAATCGGTGCGCGAGGTGCTGACGCGCGTCTCCGAGGTGCTCGCTTCTGGCCGGGGCTTGGCGGTCGTTCCGATCGATCGGGAGCTCACCACGCGGGAGGCCGCGGACCTGCTTGGCGTCTCACGCCCGACGCTGATCAAGCTGTTGGATGCGGGGGAGATCGGCTACTCGCGGCCGAACTCGTCCCGTCGGATCCCCTTGGAACAGGTGCTGGCGTACAAGCAGCGACGTAGCCGCCGTCGCCGGGAGCTGTTGGCGGAGATGACGGCCGATGCGGTGGAGATGGGCATGTATGGGTCGGCGCCTACGGACACCCGCGGCGCGGCTTGACCGTGTCCATCGTCGCTGTCCTGGACGCCAACGTCCTCATCCCAAACGCCTTGTGTGACCTGCTGCTTCGGTTGGCTGAGGAGGAGGTGTACCGGCCGCGCTGGTCAGCCCAGATTCTTGATGAGGTGCGCCGCAACCTGCCAGGTGTGCCGGCGGCGGCCGAGCGGCGGATCGCGTTCATGAACGTTGCCTTCGACACGGCCATGGTCCACGGGTACGAGTATCTGGTCTCAGACATGACCAACCACGTGAAGGACCGGCACGTGCTCGCGGCGGCGGTGGCGTGCGACGCGGATCGGATCATCACCTGCAACTTGCGCGACTTTCCCATCGCGTCGTGTGAGCCGCACGGCGTGGAGCCCGAGCACCCCGACGACTTCCTGCTCGGGGTGTGGGAGCGTGAGCCACAGCTGATCATGGGCGTTCTCCAAAAACAGGCAGCAGACACCGGCCGGCACGGACCCCGCCTCACCCTCGCTGCTGTCCTGGACTACCTGGCCAGTGCTGGTGCCAGGAGCTTTGCCGAGACCGTCCGCCCGCATCTTCCAAAAGCGGACGAGTCAACCCCGGTCGCGACAGGCGGGTCTTCGGCGGTCAGTCGTTGGCGTGCAGGGCGGGGTTGAGCTCGACCCCGCGGCTGCGGGGGCGGGCCTCGATCGCCCCGGTCACCGAGTTGCGCCAGAACAGCAGCCCGGACGCGCCGGAGAGGGAGGCTGCCTTGACCACCTCACCAGAGGGCAGGACGACCTTGGTCCCCGCGGTCACGTAGCAGCCGGCCTCCACCACGCACTCGTCGCCGAGCGAGATGCCGATGCCGGCGTTGGCGCCGAGCAGGCAGCGCTCGCCGATCCGGAGCACGTCCCGGCCGCCACCGGACAGCGTGCCCATGATGGACGCTCCGCCGCCGATGTCCGACCCGTCGCCGACCACCACTCCGGAGGAGATGCGACCCTCCACCATGGACGCGCCGAGCGTGCCGGCGTTGAAGTTCACGAAGCCCTCGTGCATGACGGTGGTGCCGGAGGCCAGGTGCGCGCCGAGCCGGACCCGGTCGGCGTCGGCGATGCGCACCCCGGAGGGCACGACGTAGTCGGCCATCCGCGGGAACTTGTCGATGCCGTACACGGTCAGCACCCGGCCCGCGGCGCGCTCCAGCAGGCGCAGCTCGTCGACCCGGTCGACCGGGCACGGGCCGGCGGTGGTCCAGGCGACGTTGGCCAGCAGGCCGAAGACGCCGTCCAGGTTGGCCTGGTGCGGCCGGACCAGCCGGTGCGAGAGCAGGTGCAGCCGCAGGTACGCGTCGTAGGTGTCCTTCGGCGCGTCCGCCAGTGACCCGACCACGGTGCGCACCGCCGCGGTGCGTACCCCGGGCAGGCGGCGCGGCCCGACCGCCTCGGCGGGCAGGCCGAGCAGCACGGCGCTCTCCGCGGCCGGCAGCGGCGTGTTCGCCGGTGGCCCATCGGCCGGAGGTACGCCGAGCGCCAGCCGCCCGGCCGGGTACCAGGTGTCCAGCACCTGCCCCTCGTCGGTGAGCGTGGCGAGACCCGTTCCCCAGGCGGGCGAGACGGTGTTCATGAGAGCAGACGGTAGCGTGCCAGCCATGGGCAACCCGCTGACCCCCGAGGTCCTGGCCGACCCGGTCGCGCTGACCCGCGCGCTGGTCGACGTCGAGTCCGTCTCCGGCAACGAGAAGGCCATCGCCGACGCGGTGGAGGAGGTGCTCCGGGCCGCCGGCCACCTGGGCGTGGACCGGCTCGGCAACACGGTGGTGGCGCGTACGGAGCTGGGCCGGGCAGAGCGGGTGGTGCTCGCCGGGCACCTGGACACCGTGCCGCTGGCCGGCAACTTTCCGTCCACGGTAGACGGCGACATGATCTACGGCTGCGGGACGGCGGACATGAAGGGGGGCGTGGCACTCGCCCTGCACACGGCGGTGACCCTGGTCGAGCCCGGGTACGACGTGACCTACCTGTTCTACGAGGCCGAGGAGGTCGAGGCCGAGCGCAACGGCCTGTTCCTGGTGTCCAACGCGCACCCGGACTGGCTGGCCGCGCACTTCGCGATCCTGCTCGAACCGACGTACGGGCTGGTCGAGGCGGGGTGCCAGGGCACCATGCGGGTCGTGCTGCGCACCACCGGGCGCCGCGCCCACAGCGCCCGCTCCTGGCTCGGCGCCAACGCGATCCACGCGGCCGGTCCACCGTTGCGCCTGCTCGAGGAGTACCCAGCCCGCACCGTCACCATCGACGGCTGCACCTACCGCGAGGGGCTCAACGCGGTGCGCATCCGCGGCGGGGTCGCCGGCAACATCATCCCGGACGAGTGCGAGGTCGAGGTCAACTTCAGGTACGCGCCGGACCGCTCGCCGGAGCAGGCCGAGGCGCACGTGCGCGAGCTCTTCACCGGGTACGACCTGACGGTCGCCGACTCGGCCCCCGGAGCGCTGCCGGGGCTCGCCGCGGCACCGGCGCAGGAGTTCCTGGCTGTGGTGGGCCAGCCGCCGGTGGGCAAGCTCGGCTGGACCGACGTGTCCCGGTTCGCCGCGCTCGGCGTACCCGCGCTGAACTTCGGCCCGGGCGACCCGAACCTCGCGCATACCCGCGAGGAGCGGGTGGAGATTCCCAAGATCGTGGCCGGGGCGCAGACGCTGCACCGCTGGCTGCGGGCGTAGCGGCCGGGCCTTCCGGTTATGTTGGCCTCATGACGCATGGCAACGGCCGGCACCGCGGCAAGGCACCGGAGCGGCACCGCGGCGCCGTCACCCTGCGCCGCGAGGCGATCCCGCCCAGCACCGCGGACCAGCGCCTGCTGGACTCGCGTACCCGCAAGGACTGGAAGACCCGGGACGCGTGGCGGGCGCTGCGCATCCTGTCGGAGTTCGTGGAGGGCTTCGACACCATGGCCGAGCTGCCGCCCGCGGTCAGCGTGTTCGGTTCGGCCCGCAGCAGGCCGGACAGCCCCGAGTGCGTGCTGGCCGAGCGGCTCGGCGCGGCGCTGGCCCGGGCCGGTTACGCGGTGATCACCGGTGGCGGGCCCGGGGTGATGGAGGCGGCCAACAAGGGCGCCACCGAGGCCGGCGGGCTGTCCGTCGGTCTCGGCATCGAGCTGCCGTTCGAGCAGGGCATCAACGACTGGGTCGACATCGGCATCGACTTCCGCTACTTCTTTGCGCGCAAGACGATGTTCGTCAAGTACGCCCAGGCGTTCGTGGTGCTGCCCGGCGGCTTCGGCACCATGGACGAGCTGTTCGAGGCGCTCACCCTGGTGCAGACGAAGAAGGTCACCCGGTTCCCGGTCGTGCTCATGGGCTCGGCGTACTGGCGCGGCCTGCTGGACTGGCTGCGTGAGGCGATGTGCGGCGAGGGCAAGATCAGCCCGGCCGACCTGGACCTGCTCTGCGTGACCGACGACGTGGGCCAGGCCGTGGCGCACATCGTGGAGGCGGACGCGGCGCTGGCGGCCGAGCAGGAGGCGGCACAGGAGGAGGCGTTGCAGCAGGCCAAGGCGGCCACGGAGCGAGCCGCGCCGGCCACCCCGGCCGGGGCTGACCGCCGGCCGGCCCGGGCGGGCCGCTCCGACCAGCCCGTCGCTGGACGCTCTGACCGGCCGGTCGCTGGACGCTCTGACCGGCCCGTGGCGGGCCGCTCTGACCGGCCGGTCGCCGGCCGCGCGGCGGGCCGGGTCGACCGCTCCGGGCCGGCGGCCTGATGGCGGCGGTCTGTGTCTTCTGCGGGTCCTCCCGTGCGCTGGACCGGCGCTGGCTCGAGCTGGCCCGCCAGACCGGGCGGGAGCTGGCCCGCCGGGGCCACACCCTGGTCTCGGGCGGCGGGTGCGTGGGCATGATGGGGCAGGTGGCGGCTGGGGCGCGGGAGGGCGGGGCGCACACCCTCGGGGTGATCCCGCAGTCCCTCGTCGACCGGGAGGTGGCCGACACCGAGGCCGACGAGCTGGCCGTCACCGACGGGATGGCCGCCCGCAAGACGCTGATGATCGACAAGTCGGACGCGTTCCTCACCCTGCCCGGCGGCCTCGGCACGCTCGACGAGCTCTTCGAGGTCTGGACCACCGCAACCCTCGACCTGCACCGCAAGCCTGTCGTGCTGCTCGACGCCGACCGCTACTACGCCGGTTTCCTGGGCTGGCTGCGCGGTCTGGTGGCGCCCGGGTTCGTCTCGGCCGCGGCGCTGGAGCTGCTGATCGTGGTCGACTCCGTCCCCGCCGCACTGGACGCGGTCGAGGAGCATCGCAGCTGAGCTGAGCCGCCCCTTGCGCCGACGTTTTGACTACTTCGCTGGGGCCGGAGCCCCGATTCCTCGGTTCCGGCGCGAAGTGCCATATTGGACCGCATGAGAGCCCGGGTCCTGGTGGTTGACGATGATCCCGCACTCGCCGAGATGCTGGGCATCGTGCTCCGCAGCGAGGGTTTCCTGCCGTCCTTCGTAGGCGACGGCGAGCGGGCCCTGGCTGCCTTCCGGGAGGCCCGACCGGACATCGTCCTGCTCGACCTGATGCTGCCCGGGATGAGCGGGATCGACGTGTGCCGGGCGGTGCGGGCCGAGTCCGGCGTGCCGATCGTCATGCTCACCGCCAAGAGCGACACCGTGGACGTGGTGCTCGGCCTGGAGTCCGGGGCCGACGACTACGTGGTCAAGCCGTTCAAGCCCAAGGAGCTCGTGGCCAGGATGCGGGCCCGGCTGCGCCGGGGGGAGGACGTGACCCCGGAGCTGCTGACCATCGGACCGCCGGGCAACCAGATCACCATCGACGTGCCGGCCCACACGGTCAGCCGCAACGGCGGCGACGTCAAGCTCACTCCTCTGGAGTTTGACCTGCTCGTCGCGCTGGCCCGCAAGCCGCGTCAGGTGTTCACCCGGGAGGTGCTGCTGGAGCAGGTCTGGGGCTACCGGCACGCGGCGGACACCCGGCTGGTCAACGTGCATGTGCAGCGGCTGCGGGCGAAGATCGAGCCGGACCCCGAGCGGCCCGAGATCATCCTCACCGTGCGCGGCGTGGGCTACAAGGCCGGCACCGGGTAGGTTTGGCCGACATGCCAGCCCTGGGCCAGATCGCCGCTACTGCCGCGCGCCACGCGCCGGCGCGGGCGGGTCGGCTGCGCCGTACCGTGGGCCGGCGGGCCGTGGTCGGGTGGGCGACCCTGCGGCGGACCTGGCGCCAGTCGCTCCAGCTGCGGATGGTCTGCATCACGCTGGTCGTCTCGGGCCTGCTCATAGGCGTTTTCGGGGTGCTGGTCGCCTCCATGATCACTAATGGGCTGCTGCGCGACAAGAACCGCGTGGCCGAGCACCAGGTGCGCACCGGGGCGGAGGTCGCGGCCCAGCAGCTTGCGCTGGAGATCAGCTCCGACTCCAGCCTGCACAGCGAGATCACCAAGGTGCTCACCAAGCTTGCCGGGACCCCGGAGCAGGGTGGCGGCATCATCGTGGCGATGCTGTCGAGCAGCAGCGAGCCGCTGAGCGAGGCCCGTTTCTGGCCGGACGAGGCCGACGTGCGCCCCGCGATCGACCGCGACCTGCGGCTGGCCGTGCAGACCCACAACCAGGTCGCACACAAGATCATCACTCGGGAGCTGGACGGCAAGGGCCCCAAGAAGTACCTGGTGTACGGCAGCCCGGTGCCGGTGGGCTGGGGCCAGGCGGAGCTGTACTACGTCTTCCCGCTCGCCGGCGAGGACGCGATGGCCAACCGCGTCCGGACCACGGTCGCGGTCACCGGCCTGGCGCTGGTCGTCCTGCTCGCCGTCGTCGCGGCGCTGGTGACCCGGCTGGTCGTCCGGCCGGTCCGGCTCGCCGCGCGCACGGCCCAGCGGCTCAGCGCCGGCCTGCTCGACCAGCGGATGGAGGTACGCGGCGAGGACGACCTCGCGCTGCTCGCCGCGTCGTTCAACCAGATGGCGGCGAACCTGCAACGACAGATCGTCCGGCTGGAGGAGATGTCCCGGCTCCAGCGCCGGTTCACCTCCGACGTGTCACACGAGCTACGGACCCCCCTGACCACCGTACGGATGGCAGCCGACCTGCTCTTCTCCGAGCGGGACGGGTTCGACCCGGTGGTCGCCCGCAGCGCCGAGCTGCTCCAGCTGGAGCTGGACAGGTTCGAGGCGCTGCTCACCGACCTGCTGGAGATCAGCCGGTTCGACGCCGGCTTCGCCATGCTCGACGCCGAGCCGACCGACCTCGTCCCGCTGGTGCGCCAGGTCGCCGACGGGCTCGCCGTGCTCGCCGAGCGCGACGGCGTAGCGATTGAGCTGGACCTGCCGGACCGACCGGTGATCGCCGAGGTGGACAGCCGGCGGGTCGAGCGGATCCTGCGCAACCTGGTCGGCAATGCGCTCGAGCACGGCGAGCACCACCCGGTCTCGGTCCGGCTCGCCGCGGACGACAACGCGGTGGCGGTGTCCGTCCGGGACCGGGGGATCGGGCTCAGACCGGGGGAGGAGAAGCTGGTCTTCAACCGGTTCTGGCGGTCGGACCCGTCGCGCGCCCGGCAGACCGGCGGCACCGGGCTCGGGCTCTCCATCAGCCTGGAGGACGCCCGGCTGCACGGCGGCTGGCTGGAGGCTTGGGGCGCACCGGGCCAGGGCGCCCAGTTCCGCCTGACGCTACCGGTACACGCCGGCGACCGGCTGGTCTCCTCGCCGCTGCGGCTCGTGCCAGCCGACGGATACGTCCCGGTCTCGCTGGCGGCACCGCCGGCCCCGGCTCCGTCCTTCCCGACGCCGTCCGCGGCGGACCCGTCCCTAGCCGCGCTCGCCCGGTCCGCCGGGGAGGCGGCGGATGGCTAGCCCGGCGAGGCGGTGGACGACGGGCCGGACCCGGCTCACCAGGCGGACGCCGTGGCTGGTGCTGCCGCTCCTGCTCATCCTCGGCGGCTGCGGGGTGCCGGGCGAGACCGACGTGACCCTGGACGGGCCGGTGCAGCAGCGGGGGGCCGCGACCGGAGGCTCGGTCGCTGTGGTCCGCGGCCCGGACGGCTCCACCGACCCGGAGGACCTGGTCCGGCGCTACCTGAGTGCCGGTGCCGGCGGGCCGAAGGGGGCCGCCGGCCAGCTGCGCCAGTTCTTCCTACCCGAGCAGGACCAGGAGTGGCTCCCCGGTGCCGAGCTGACCGTGGTCCGCGTGCTCTCCGGCCCGCTGGAGACCAAGCTCGGTGGAGGCTTCCACAAGGTCACGGTCAATGTGCGGCTGGTCGGGGCGCTCACTGACCGGGGCACCGTGGTGGAGCCGAGCGCGCCAGCCTGGCGGACGCTGGAGTTCAAGGTCTCCGAACAGGACCAGCAGGATGTGCCCCAGGGCGCCAAGAGGCTGCGGATCGCCGAGGCCCCCGATGGGATGTATTTGGCCAGCAACGCGCTCGACGGCAAGGCCGACGCCCTCTACCAGGACATCTACCAGCCCTACTCGGCCTACTTCTGGGACGCGGCCCTCGTCCCCGCCCTCGTCCCCGACCTGCGTTACCTACCACTGACCGTGAGCGAGGAGGAGCGGCTCCGGCTGCTCGTCAAGTGGGTGGTCGACGGGGCTTCGGAGTGGCTGGGCACTGCGGGGCGCACCAGTCCCGCAGATATCGTGCTGCGGAGCAACGTCGTCTACAGCGTTGACCGGCTCGTCGTCGACCTGACCTTCCAGGCCGCCGCCGCCGACCTGGTCCCGCTCGCGAAGCAGCTGGCCTGGACCCTGTACCCGATCTTCAAGGGCTCGATCGAGCTGCGGGTCGAGGGCCAACCCAAGCAGCAGTTCCGGGCGACGCTCTCGGCGCCGGCGAACCCGGCGCAGCCGTACGCCACGGAGCCGACCACGTTCTGCGTGGCGGCCGGGAAGGTCCAGCGCAACTGCGCCCTCGGGGAGCATCTGGCCGTGCTTGAAGCGCCGCAGAACAGCCAGGTGGTCGCCGCGGCGGTCGCCAGGAACCAGCAGTGTGCCGCCCTCGTCCGGACTGATGCCGGTAGCCGGCGGCGGCTGGTGGTAGGGCAGGTGGTCCAGGAGACGCCGAGCTACACGGCGACCAGGCTGACCGGCGTGGTGATGAGCCGGCCGTCCTGGCTGCCGCCGCCATCAGCACAGTGTGCGGATGCGCAGGGGCTGGTCGCGGTCGACGGAAGGCTGCACGTGTTCACCGCCGGGTCGGCGAGCACCTCGGTGGTCAAGACCGCGTCCCGCGCCGTCACCGGCGTCTCCGTCGCCCCGGACGGGCTCCGGGTGGTGATGGCGGCGGATGGCGCGGCTCACGTGGCGACACTGGTGCGCAAAGGCGACACGCTGGAGCTGCAGCGCCTGCGCCAGCTGCCGGCCAGCCTCACCGGCATCTCCGCGGTGGCGTGGAGCCGGCCGGACCGGGTGGTCCTGCTCGGTCAGGAAGGCGGCCGCCACGCGCTCACCGAGCTGACCGTCGACGGCGCCATCGAGGAGGCGCTGCACGTCCCGCTCGGCGAGGCCGTCGTCACGCAGCTCTCGGCGTACCCGAACCCTCCCGGGGACGGGCTGGCCCGCAGGCAGGTCCTGGTCGAGTTCCAGAACAAGGCGTGGCGGGGCACCACGGACAGACTCGACGAGATAGAGGTCGGACTGGCGCCGGGCGCCTCGCCGGACCCCGCCAGGGCGACGATCGTCCCCTCGGCGCCTTTCTACCAGGACTGACGCGTGCCGGTGCTGCGCGGGCTGGCCGACCTCGGCGTTGCCCTGGCTGACCTGGTCCTGCCCGTCACCTGCGCCGGCTGTGCCACTGCCGGCTGCGGCGGGATATGCCCAGCCTGCGCCGAGCGGCTGGCCTCCACGGTGCCGCACCGCACCAGCCCACTGCCTGAGCCGCCCGGCTTCCCGCCCTGTGTCACGGTCGCCGGCTACGACGGGGTGCTGCGCGAGCTGCTGCTCGGGTTCAAGGAGCGCGGCCGGCACGACCTGGCCCGGCCGCTGGGCGCGCTGCTCGCCGCCGCGGTCGCGGCCGGCGCGCCGCCAGGGCGGGAGCTGGTGCTGGTGCCGATCCCGGCCACCGCGGCCGCGGCCCGCCGCCGCTACGGCGACCACGCCCTGCGGCTGGCCCGGCAGGCGGCCTGGTCGCTTCGCGCGGGCGGGCGTCGCGCCTGCGTCGCAGCCGCGCTGCGGGCGCGGCCCCGGCCCGACTCGGCGGGCCTGGACAGCCAGGCCCGGGCCCGCGCGGCGGCACAGGCCTTCCAGGTACGGCCACCGCGGGTGGCCCGCCTGCACCGGGCGGTACGCGACCGCGCGCTCGTCGTGCTCGTCGATGACATCGTGACCACGGGTTCGACGCTCGCCGCTGCGGCGAGCCGGCTCGCCGAGGCCGGTGTCCCGCCCGGGTACGCAGCCGTGCTTGCGGCCACCCGGCGCCGCAACAGCGGGCTGGCCGGCGCCGTCAAATACAGCCTGTTGTGACGCGATAGACCGAGTGCGACGGGTGGGTCAAGTGTCTGGGAAAGCTTCACGGGACAAGGGATGACGGCGCGCGGTACTAGAGTTAGCGTCAGAAATACTTCACCGACTCACTGGCGAGGAGGGGCACCTTTCATCGTTCCGGTCGTACCGCGGGGAGATGTCTGGGGAGCGTGGCCCGGCCGAGTTCCTAGCCGCTGCCCGCCGGCACCGCCGGGGGCTCACCACAGAACGACCGTGGGGAGGTCAAGCGTGGATATTGTTGTGAAGGGTCGAAACGTCGAGGTTCCTGCCCATTACCGTGCACACGTCGCCGAGAAGCTTCACAAGGTTGAACGCTACGACCACAAGCTGATGCGCGTTGAGGTGGAGCTGTTCCACGAGCGCAACCCGAGGCAGTCCGACTACTGCCAGCGCGTGGAGATCACGTGCTGGTCGCGCGGGCCCGTAGTCCGTGCCGAGGCCTGCGCCCCAGACTTCTACAGCGCCCTCGACAACGCCCTGGCCAAGCTGGACACCAGGCTGCGCCGCGCCGCCGACCGGCGCCGCGTGCACCGCGGCCGGCACGCCCCGATATCCGTGGCGGCGGCGACCGCCTCCCTGCCCACAGATCTCTTCGACCCCGCGCCGCTGGGCGGCACCGGGCGGTCCAACGGCCGGGTCACCGGGTCCAACGGCCGGACCGCCGGGTCCAACGGCCGGATCGACGGGTCCAACGGTCCCGTCCCCGGGTCCAACGGCCGCGCCGGCGAGGACCCCGCGGTGGCGGCGAGCGCCCGGGTGGCGGTCGACATCGAGGTTGATGACTACCAGCCGTGGCATATCGCGCGGAAGAAGGAGCACCCGGCGCGTCCGATGAGCGTGGACGACGCGCTCCTCCAGATGGAGCTGGTCGGGCACGACTTCTACCTGTTCCTCGACAGGGAGTCGGGCAAGCCCAGCGTCGTCTACCGCCGCAAGGGCTACGACTACGGGGTGATCTGCCTGGCGGCGTGAGGCCGCCGGGCGGCCAGGTCCGCCGGAGTGAGGACGTACCGCAGGTCACGGCGGAAGCCGGCGCTCTCCAGCACCCGCTGTGAGGCGATGTTGGTCGTCGCGGTGCCGGCCACCAGGCGGTCCATCTCTGGCTGAGCCAGCGCCCACGCGGTGAGCAGGAGCAGCGCGCGGGTGGCGTAGCCGCGCCCGCGCCATCGGGGCAGCAGCGCGTAGCCGACCATGGCCTGGCCGGTCACCGGCTCCCCGTGGTAGATGCCGATCTCACCGGCCCAGCCCCCGCTCGCGGCGTCGAGGATCACCAGGTCGGCCCGTTCGCCGGCGAGCCACCAGCTCGCGGCGAGGGTGCAGGCGCGTACCACGTCGGCCGGTGACGGCACTGCTGGCGGCAGGCTGGTGGCGGCGACGTCGGGCAGCGTACGCAGCGCGTACAGCTGCTCGGCGTCCTCGGCGGCGAGCGGGCGCAGCCGGACCACCCCGTCGGTGAGCTGGCCGCCGGGCAGGTCGGGCAGGCGCCGCCGGGCCGGTCCGGGCGGATCGGCGGCGAGGCGGGCGTAGGCGACCAGGTCGTGCCGGGTGCCGTCGCGGCTGGCGGCGGCGCCCCGGCGGACGCCCTCGCGCTGGTATCCGGCGCTCAGCGCGACCCGATGGCTGGGCGCGTTCTCCAGCTCGGTGAGCAGCTCCAACCGGGCGAAACCATGACCGAACGCCCAGCCGGTCAGCGCCACGGTGGCCGCCGTCGCCACACCGCGCCGCCGGGCCCAGGGGGCGACCCAGTAGCCGACCTCGCCCTGCGCCCGCTCGCCGACCACCCGGTTGATGCCCGTGCCGCCGACCAACCGGTCCGTCTGCGGGTCGGCGATCGCACAGGCCAGCCCGCCCGCGGCACGCGCGGCGGCGGACCCTTCGTTGATCCACCAGCGGGCGTCGTCAAGGGTGTATGGGTCGGGCAGCATCGGCAGGAAGCGGCGGTTCAGCGGGTCGTTGCAGGCGGCCGCCACGTCCGGGGCATCCGATTCGCGCAGCGGCCGCAGCCGCACGCCGTGGCCCTCGATGGCCGCTACGGGCAGCTCGCTCACCACACGATCTCCAGTGGCTCCATCTCGCCATCGTGCAACAGGGGTCGCAGCCGCCCCAACCCAGCAAGGCGGCGTCCTTTTCATCACGAACGTGGCTATGGACGGTGACGCGACTGCCGATCGCCGTGAGGATCCGCCTACGATAGGTCGGCAGACTGTCTAGGGGAGCGCTGACCCGTGTCGATTCTGGAAAAGATCCTCCGCGCCGGCGAGGGCCGGATGCTGCGGCGGCTGAAGGCGATCTCGAA
>DASSUC010000334.1:0-2100 GCA_035707405.1 Micromonosporaceae bacterium
CGTGCCGACCGACACCGTGGGGTTAGCTCGGCCCGCTGCTCGTGGACTGACGACACGCCCGGGTTAGAGGGCGCGGGCGCGCGTCGGGTACCGGATCACCATTCTGCCAGACCATGCCCCGGCGGTACGAAATCCCCCCAAAGATCGCGTCGATCTAGGACTTATGCCTGTGGTTTGATCACCTAGAGTTTCCCCATTCTGGCAAGATCGTTGAGTTCTGGGCGGCGGCCGGGGCGCTGTGGGTGCCCGGCCGTCGTGCCGTGGGCTAGGCGGCGTCGGCTAGGGCGTCGACTTCTGCCGGTGTTAGCCGGCCAGCGCTTGCCGTCGAAATCCGGGAGCGGATGAGTTCGCGGCGAAGCGCGACGATCATGTCGAGGTAGGAGGGCATGGTCTTCTTGCGGTACCAGGGGTTGGCGAGACGGCGGCGGGCGACGATGTCGGTGGTGTGTCCGTGCTGGGCGTACCAGATGATCGTGATGGCCTGGGCGACGAATCCGAAGGGTGCCGTGCGGCGCACGGCGTTGGGGGTGCGGTTGTGGGCTTCGCCGACGCCGGTGATGTTCTTGGCGTCGCTGAAAACGACCTCGATGCCCCAGCGGTTGGCGTAGCGGGCGATGATCTCGGCGGTGGTGGCCTCGAGGTCGGTGGTGAGGATGGCGTAGGGCTTGGCGCGGTCGCTGTCGGTGTCGGTGTCGGTGTCGCAGACGAGGATCAGCCTCATGACTTGGCTGCGGTAGACGCCGTACCACAGGCATCGTTTGTCGGCGGCCCGGACGGTGGCGGTCTGGGCGTAGCGGGTGACCGTGATGGCTTCGAACGTGGCGGTGGCGGCGATGTCGGCGGCGGTGCCGAGCTTGTCGCCCTTGTGTCTGGGCCGGCCCATGGCACCGGGTTCGGGGAGGTGGATGTCGTTGAAGGTGGCGTTGCTGCGGGGCCGGGAGGTGATGGTGACGTTGCCGGGCACGCCGCGGGCCTGGGTCGCGCCGCGGGTGGCGCCGGGTGCGCCGCCCATGCCGGCGTACCAGGTGTCGGCGACGACGTGCACGCGCCGATCGGGGTAGGCGTTGGCGATGCGGGTGACCAGACGGCTGGCCAGCACCTGCTTGGTCGGCCCCTCCGTGTGACCTGCGGCCACCTTCTTGGTCTTCTTCGCAGGCTTCTTGGCGGTGCTGTTCTTGGCGGTGCTGGTCTTCTTGCGCTTGCGCTGCGTCGGGGTTTCCTCGCCCCAGAGGGCGAAGGCGACTGGGATGCTGAGCACTCGGTCGAGGAAGGCCACGCGCACGTTTACTGCGGCCACGACCCAGCCGTTGCCCCGGCCGAGCTGGCGGCGGGTGGGTCCGGAGGCGGAGCCGTCGTGCTGCCAGCGGGCGGCGTGGACCTTGCGGCCACCGCGTTTGAACAGGGTGTCGTCCACGACGACCTCTAGGTCCTGCCCGGCCGGAACGAGGGTCTCCACGACCATGCGCAACAGGACCAGGGACACCTGCTCCAGACTCCAGACCGCCCGGGAGAAGAACCGGTGCGCCCGCTGATGGGGCCACACCCCGTTGAGCCCGGCGCCGACGAGCATGCCGCACACGGTGTGCCGTCCCGGCTGCGCGATCAGTCCGGTCAGCAGCGCGGCGAAGGTGCGGAACGTGGGCGCGGTGAAGCACTCCCGGAACAGGGTCAGCAGACCAGCAACGGTGGCAGGTAGACTCTCCAGCTGAAGCATCGGCAGTTCTCTCCACTATGGAGGGTTAGGAAGCTGCCGATGCTTCGCTACATTTCCGACAAGATCACGTCGCCACGTCACAATCGAACATCACAAATCAGTATGATCTCTATGAACGGCTTATTACGAGGAGCGCACGCACGAACGGGTCCGGCCCAGCGCAGGCGGCGCCCGGCCCGGATGTGGAATCAGCTAGTTTGATCTTGAAAATGGCGAAACTCTAGGAGATCAAACCACGAGCACAAGTCCTAGATCGACGGGTAGGGGCACGGTTACGGCAAGAGGGCGAGCGAACGGGAGGCGGCCACGTCTCGGATCAGCTCGACGGCGCCGGCGGCCGCCATCGCCGGCAGCTCCCGTCCGTCGCGCAGCCGCAGGGAGACCTT
>DASSUC010000335.1:0-8494 GCA_035707405.1 Micromonosporaceae bacterium
GAGCTGCGGGGACACCGTCTTGCCGGTCTGCCCGACCTGGAACTGGTGCGGGTAGAAGCCCGAGTCGGTGGCGGCCCGGGAGGCGCCGACGGCCGCGCCGAGCAGGTCGGCCAGCTCCTCGACGAGCTTGAAGCTCTCCGCACTGCCGACACCCCGGCCGCCCGAGACCACGATGGACGCCTCGGTGAGCTCCGGCCGGGCCCCCTTGGCCTCGGCGACCCGGTCCACCACCCGGGCCAGCTTCGCCGCCTCGCCGATGTTGACGTCCACAGTGGACACCGTCGGGGTGGTCGGGGCGGCCTGCGGAGCCAGCGAGTTGGGGCGCAGCGTCACCAGCGGCAGGCCCCGGGTCACCCGGGACCTGACGATCGTGTCACCGGCGAAGACGACCTGGGTTGCGGTGCCGTCCGGCGTCAGCCCGACCACATCGGTGAGCAGGCCGTTGTCCAGCTTCACCGCCAGCCGGCCGGCGATCTCCTTGCCCTCCTGGCTGGAGGCGAGCAGGACCACCGCCGGCGAGGCGTCACGCACCAGCCCGGCCAGCACCTCGGCCTTCGGCGCCACCAGGTAGCCGTCGAGGTCGGCGTGCTCGGCGACGTAGACCTTCCCGGCGCCGTACTCGCCGAGCTTGTCCGTGAGGGCGGCGGCGGCGCCGGGCCCACCCAGCACGACCGCGGCGGGGGTGCCCAGACCGCGGGCGAGGGTGAGCATCTCCAGGGTGACCTTCTTGACCGCGCCCGCGGAGTGCTCGACTACGACCAGAACCTCAGCCATCGCTGCCTCTCAGACGAACTTCTCGGACGCCAGGAACTCCACGAGCTGGACCCCGCCCTGGCCGTCATCGGTGAGCTTGGTGCCGCCCTGCCGTGGCGGGCGCCTGGTGTGCTCCAGGACCTCGCTGGTGGCACCGGCGGAGCCCACCTCGTCGGGGGAGATGTCCAGGTCGGCCAGGGCGTGGGTCTGCACCGGCTTCTTCTTGGCCGCCATGATGCCCTTGAAGGACGGGTACCGCGGCTCGTTGATCGTGTCCCAGACGGACACCACGGCGGGCGTGTCGGCGGTGACCACCTCGTACCCTTCCTCGGTCTGCCGCTCGATGGTGAGCGACCCGCCGTCGACGGTCAGCTTGCGGGCGCCGGTGAGCGCCGCGATGCCGAGCCGCTCGGCGAGCATGTGCGGCATGACCTGGACCCCGCCGTCGGTCGACTCGGCGCCGCAGAGCACCAGGTCGGGCTCGAGCCGCCGCAGGGCGGCGGCGAGCACCTTGGAGGTGGCCACGGCGCACGAGCCGGCCAGCGCGTCGTCGACCACGTGCACCGCGTCGTCCGGCCCCATCGACAGCGCCTTGCGGATCGACTCGGCCGCCTTGGCCGGGCCCATGGTGAGGATGGTGACCTCACCGCCGTGCGCCTCCCGGATCCTCAGCGCCTCCTCGATGGCGTACTCGTCCATCTCGTTGATGACGTTGTTGGCCGACGCCCGGTCGACCGTGTTGTCGTCGGCACGCAGGCTGCGCTCCGCGGTGGAGTCTGGAACCTGCTTGACTAGCACGACAGTCTTCATGGCGCTTGGACGACCCTCCAGTCAATGACGGGCAAGCGGCTGCGGGAGAGCCCGGCAGGCCTGCCGTGAGGCTAGCCACCACAGAGGCTACCCGCCGGTAGGTTACTGCCGGCACGGGCGTGCCGTGACCGGGGTCACCCGATCCGGGTGGGGGTGCCGAGCGCGGCACCGATCTTGGCCAGGGCCTCCCGTTCCGGGCCGGTCACCCGGCCGGAGCCGGATGCGGCCTTCGCGCACGCCGCCAGGACCGTCTCCACGTAGTTCTCGACCTCCTGCGGCGCCCGGGCCCGCAGGATGCATAGCGCCTCGCGCAGCTGCGGCAGCACCGTGGCCTCCACCTCGGCCAGGGACGCCCCTTCCAGCTCGGGCACACCCCCCGCACCGAGGACCTCCCGCACCAGCGGGCTGGCATGGGTGAGCGCGCCGGCCGCGGCGTAGCTCTCCCGGACCATCCCGACCACCCCGGGCTCGGCCTGCGACACCAGGACCACCGCGCCGAAAGCCGCGTTCTTCAACGTCCGCTTGTCTTCCTCCGTCAGCCTTTCTGGCATGGCCCAATTCTCACACCCGGGCGTCCGCCGCATCCGCACCACGCGCCCACCGCAGACACGCGTCCGCCCCGGTGCCACAAGGCCGCCCCGCGGCGCGGCATGATGGGGTATGGCCCGGCTCTTCGCCCTCCTGTTCGTGCTTAACGTCGCCCTCGTCGCGCTCGCCCTGATCAGCTGCCTCTCCGCCGACAGCGACGAGGTCCGGGCCCTGCCCAAGGTCGCCTGGGTGTTCGTCATCCTGCTGTTCGCCCCCATCGGCCCGATCGCGTGGTTCCTCGCCGGCCGGCCGCAGCGCGCCGAGGCTCGCACCAACGGCTGGCGGCCGACCATCGGCGGCGCAACGGCGGCGCAGGCCCCCCGCCGGCCGGTCGCACCCGACGACGACCCGGAGTTCCTCGCCAGCCTCGCTAAGCGGCGCCAGGACGACGAGGACCTGTTCAAGCGCTGGGAGCAGGACCTGCGCCGCCGCGAGGAGGACCTGCGCCAGCGAGACCAGGATCCCCGCCAGCGGGACCAGGATCCCCGCCAGCGAGACCCCGAGCGCGGCGAGGAGCCGGGGCGGGAGCAGAGCGAGGACCAGCCTCCTGACGGGTAGGCGAAAGGCGAAACCTTCTCTACGCTCCGCGCATGGGGCGACTGACGCGTGTCACTGCCTTCCTCCTCTGCGGTCTGGTCGCGGGGAGCGTCCTCGCGCCGGGCGCCGCTCTGGCGCCGGGCGCCGCACAGGCCCACGACGAGCGCGACCCGGTCTTTCCCGACGGGAGCTACCACGTGCCGGCCTACCGCACTGACGGACCCCGGCTGCTGGTGTGCAAGGACGACCGGGCGGACCTCGACAGCCGGGTGGCCGCCTTCCCCGCCCTGCTCCGCGAGCGCAACCTTGCGCTCTGGGAGGAGTGCCAGCGCACCGGCTACCGGCACCTCCAGCAGGCGGTCGACCAGGTGCGCTCGGCCGGCATGACCATCCTGGTGCTGCCCGGGGTCTACCGCGAGGAGCCGAGCCTGGCCCCGCCGGGCGGCACCTGCGCCGCGCTGGACGCGCCGGTCGCCGGCCGCGAGCGCCACCAGGTGCTGTCCTGGCAGCAGCAGGTGTCCTGCCCGCACAACCAGAACCTGGTGGCGGTGCTGGGCAAGAAGGACCTGCAGATCGAGGGCACCGGCGCCGCAGCCACCGACGTGGTCGTCGACGCGCAGTACCAGCGGCTCAACGCGATCCGGGCGGACCGCGCCGATGGCTTCTACCTGCGTAACCTCACCGTGCAGCGGACCACCTTCAACGGGGTCTACGTGCTCGAGACCGACGGCTTCGTGATCGACGGGGTGCTCGGGCGGTGGAACGACGAGTACGGGTTCCTCACCTTCGCCGACGACCACGGCCTCTACACCGACTGCGAGGCGTACGGCAACGGCGACTCGGGGGTCTACCCGGGCGCGGCCTCCAACATCAACAAGGACCGGGGCCACCTCGTCGACCGGTACGCGATCGAGGTCCGGCGCTGCTACAGCCACCACAACGCGCTCGGCTACTCGGGCACCGCAGGCGACTCGGTGTGGGCGCACGACAACGTGTTCACCGAGAACGGCACCGGTGTGGCGACCGACTCGGCGTACCCGAACCACCCGGGGATGCCGCAGAACCACGCCCGCTTCGAGCGCAACGTCATCGCCGACAACAACGTCGACTACTACCGCCACGTGCGCGACGGCACGTGCGCCAAGCCGTACGCCGAGCGGGGCTACGAGAACGGGGTGGTCTGCCCGGTGGTGGGCATCCCCACCGGGACCGGGGTGATCAACCCGGGCGGCAACTACAACATCTGGCGGGACAACTGGGTCTACGGCAACTCCTTCGCCGGCTTCCTCACCGCCTGGGTGCCGGGGTTCGTCCGCAAGGACACGTCGCTGCGGGCGCAGTTCGACACCTCGCACCACAACCTCTACCTCGACAACGTGCTCGGCGTGGACAGGTCCGGCGCGGCCCGCCCCAACCGGATGGACTTCTGGTGGGACGGCCAGGGGGTCGGCTCCTGCTGGCAGGCCCCGGCCTCCTCCGAGCCGTACGTGCTGCCGCGGTGCGGGGCTGACGAACGGCCCGCCGGGGTGGGCGTGCACCGCTACGTCGCCGAGCCGGGCAAGACGCTCAAGCTCTACGTCTGCGCGGACTACTCGCGCGACTCCCGCCAGATCCCGGCCAACTGCGACTGGTACGGCGCCCGCGGCCTGGACCGGATCGAGGTCCAGTACGCCCTCGGCGAGGCGCTCCTGCTCGGCCTGGTCCTGCTGGCCCTCTGGCTGCGGCTGCTGCGCCGGTCGGTCCTGGCCGCCCTCGGCGCCCTCACCGCCCTCGCCGGCCTGGCGGTCGGCGTGCTCGGCACCGAGCGCGAGGCCGGCCCGCTCACCCCGATCGGGCTGGCGCTGCTCGGCCTGGGCCTGGTGCTCTTCGGCGCCGCCGCGGTCGCGGCCGGCCGGCGGGTGCCCGGTCGCGGCGCCCCGTCCCGGTCCCGCGTCGCCCTGTCCGGTGACGGTCCCCCTGACCACCTGGCCGGGGGGCCCGGTGCCCACCGGCGCTCGCGCCGGCCGGCGGCGCTGGGCTGGCTGACCGTCGCTGTCGGCGTGTTCGCGCTGCTCGGCGCGGTGGACCGGGGGCTGGTGATGCTGCCGTGGATCCCGGTGCCACCCTCGCTGCCGCGGATCCTGCTGGAGCTGGTGTGGGTGCCGTGGGCGCTGGTCGCCCTGGTACGCGGGGCCCCGGTACGGCCGGCCGCGCTGGCTCCCGCTCCCGCCGTGCCAGCGCCGGGCCGGGCCCTGCCGACCGGCGCCGGGCCCACCCCCGACCACATCCCCGGCCCGGCTCCGGCCATCGCACCCGCCTCGCCGTCCAGGCCGAAGGCCCTGGAAGAGGACCTGGAGTGAGCGACCGGGGCGTCCGCTCCGATGGGGAGGACACCGGCAGCTACCGCATGACGGGCGTGGCCGTCCTGACGACACTTACCTGCCCGCACAACCGCTGGCCCCCGGCCCCGTCCTGCGGGCTATCCGAGCCAGTCCACAGGGCCGGGGACTCCGCATGACCCGAGCCCACCCTCACTCGGAAGGTAGCCTTTCGGACATTTAGTACGATTCAAAGCTGCCATCCCGGCACCAGGTCCCGACGGCGGCCGAAGATCGCGATCTCAGACACCAGATGTGCAGTCACGCTGCACATCTCCCGCAAAAATCGCGATCTTGATAAGCACAGGACGGTTAAAGACGGGCCCAGCAGCTCAGCGGATGCTCGCGTGTCGGCCGCGTCGGCGGGAGGTTCCATCAAACGGGAGTGTCTCCGTGCCCATCAGCTTCGAGGACGACGCTCGGCCATTTGCCTCGCTTGAGGCTGAACTCCAGCTTGCCTGCGAGGCTACCGTCGATGTCTGTCGCACACTCTCACCGCCCTACTATCCGGCGGTCTGGATCGGCATGGTCGCCAAGCTCGGCGCAGCCGAAGCTGCGCGACGCCTCGTCATCAGCGGCGAGATCCAGACAGGATTCGAGCGGCTGGTTCAGGCGGGACGACCGGAGCTCACGATCGAGTGGGCGATCCTCGACATGAGGTGGAATCCCCTGTTCAGCGAGCAGCACCGCGAGGCTGCCAGGTGGCGGCTGCATCAAGCCGGCGTTCAACCACCACGATGAGCATCAGCCCCACCGCATCCGCGTGGTTGACGCTGTGCGTGACTGCGGTCAGGCCGGGACCGAACCTTCGGCCTGGCCACAGCCACTCGGTTACCTCCTATGCACCCCATGCCCGGCTCACGCCGTTGCCGAAGACATCGATCCATAGCTGTGGGTAGACCCGCTGGACGGTCCACAGCCGTGGTGGCGGGGAGAAGGCGAACGCTCCTTGCGAGTAGGTCCGGTACACCCACTGGTTGCCGAACCGGTCGCCCGGGCCAGCCAGCCGCCGAACTCTTCATGTACGACGCGGCGACGATGGACACCGACTGCACGGCGGGGTGACGTCGACTTGGTTAACCGTTACCTGGCTCATCTGGCGGCACGCGGCTTCTCCCCGGCCACGGTGCGTGCCTACGCGTTCGACATCCTCAGCTTCCTGCGGTTCTGCGCTCAACGCAGCCTGGGCCTAGCGCAGGTCGCACCGGGCGACCTGTTCGACTACCTGGACTGACAGGCCTGTCCAGCGAACCTGGTGGCGCGGACCGTGTGCGCATCGACCGGCGCCGCGGCGCTGCAGCCTCGACGATGAACCGGCGCGTCGCTGCGGTGCGTGGGATGTTCGAGTATCTGCTGGTTGTCGGTGAACGCGCCGACAACCCAGTCGACGTGAACGACTTTCTCGCCGACCTGCGCACCAGCCGGGACCGGGCGATCGTGTTCGCCATGGTGCTGGGCGGGCCGGACCGGTCGACGGTTGGGGAAGGATCAGCCGCAGATCGCCGTCTTGATCATCTACCTAGTCGAGGGTGGGAACGGGGCCGGCGAGTAGGTCGTCCAGGAGCCTGGCCTCGCGTGCCACGTATGCCGGAGTGCCGTCGCTCCCCACACCGAGACCGAACATGTGGACGGTCGCGTGCCCGTCGCGCTCGACCCGCCAGAAGTGCCGAACACCCGCCTGGGCGTACTCAACCGGCTTGAGGTACCGGTCGAGCTCAACCGAGCCCGGCGAGACGATCTCGACGATGAGCAGGATGTCTGCTGGATCGATCCAGACGGTGCGACCGGTCCGGGGCATGCGACGTACCACGACATCGGGGCTACGGCCCGAGCTGCCAACCCGGACCCCCGGCGTAGCGAGGACCCGCCCCGCATGACCACCCGCCATCAGCCACGCCCCAACTCTCATGATCATCTCGGCCTGCTCATCATCGGCAGGCGGCATGACCAGCAAGTTCCCCTCTTGCAGCTCATAGCGATGATCAGGATCGCGATCGGCCAGCTCAGCGACATCGTCAAGGGTCAGCATCCTCACGGGCAGGCGCACGCTCGCAATGGTCATGATGCCTCCCTCCGCATCTCGACCATACCTGGCAACCTCATGGGACGACGTCTATTGAGTCCCATCCGGTCTACTCGGGTTCTCGCACCGGCTCGATCGCGCAGAGCTCGTTGCCCTCCGGGTCTGCGAGCACGGTCCAGCCCGGCTGCCGGTCGAGCACGGTCGCGCCCAGGCTGAGCAGCCGGTCGAGGTGGGCCGCGCCGGTGAGCTGGACATCGAGGTGCATCCGGTTCTTCACCGACCTCGGCTCGGGCACCTCGACGCAGAAGAGGGTCAGGCTGCCGTCCGGCGCGTCCACCGCCACCGTCGGGTCGGTCTCCGGCGTGTGGCCGAGCGCCGCCAGCCGGGCCACCTCCGCGTCGTCGTACGGCCGTACCGCCCAGCCCAGCGCCTCGGCCCAGAACCTGGCCAGCGGCGCCGCGTGCCGGCAGTCCAGCACGATCGCGGCGAGCGCCCCGGGTGGCACGGTCAGGCCAGGTTGGACGAGCGCGGGTACGCGTCCGCCGGGTCGGTGAGCACGTTGACCAGGTACGGCACGCCGGCGTCAAAGGCCCGCTTGAGCGCCGGGGCCAACCCGTCCGGCCGGGTCACCGTCTCCCCCGCCCCGCCCAGCGCCCGCACCACGTCGTCGTAGCGCAGGCCCGGCTGGAGGTCGGCGGCGACGTCGTAGCCGTACATGGCCTGCATCGGGTGCTTCTCCAGGCCCCAGATGCCGTTGTTGCCGACCACGATGACGACCGGCATCCCGTGCCGGACCAGCGACTCGGCGTCCATCAGCGAGAACCCGGCCGCACCGTCGCCCATCAGCACGCACACCTGGCGGTCCGGGTAGGTGACCCGGGCGCCCATCGCGTACCCCATGCCGGTGCCCAGGCAGCCGTACGGCCCCGGGTCAAGCCAGCTGCCGGGGACCGCCGGCTCCAGGTAACGGCCGGCGTACGAGACAAAGTCACCGCCGTCGCCGATGGTCACCGCGTCCCGGTCCAGGATGCGCCGCAGCTCGCCGTACACCCGGGCGGGCTTGATCGGGTCGGAGTCGGCGGCCATCTCCGTGGCGTGCCTGGCCGCGGCGGCCTCCTCGGTGGCCCGCAGCGAGGCGACCCAGTCCGCGTGGTCCTCCCGCTGGCCGGACCAGTCGGCGAGCGCGGAGAGGATGAGCCGCAGGTCGCCGGCTGGCGCCGCCACGGGAGTCACGTGGGACGCACGCTGCGACGGCGCGTCCACGACGTGGATGAGCTGTGCCTGGCCGAAGTCGCCGAAGCCGAGCCGGAAGTCCAGTGGGGTGCCGACGACCAGGACCACGTCCGCGTCGCCCAGCGCGGCCCGGCGGGCCTTGGCGAAGGCGAGCGGGTGCTCCGGCGGCAGGGCGCCACGGCCCATCCCGTTG
>DASSUC010000336.1:0-40675 GCA_035707405.1 Micromonosporaceae bacterium
TCCGGCATCGACTCGGCCTGAAGCACCTCAAGCAACGACCACGACACGTACGGCCGCAACGCCGCATCACAGGCCCGCAACGCCTCCCGGAAGACCGGCTCCTGCCGTACCAGCTGCCGACCCATCCCCAGCCACTGCCCACCCTGCCCAGGAAAGACAAACACCACCCTGGGAACCGCCGGCACCTGCGCCCCGGCCTGCGCCGTCTGCGGGCCGGCGGGTCCGGGCCTGCCGGACGGGTCCGCCAGCCAGCGCTCGAGCTGGACCACGAGCTGGTCCGGGGTCCGAGCGGTCAGGGCCAGCCGGTATGGCTGCTGCGAAAGGTGCCGGGCGGCGGCGTGGCACAGGTCCGCCAGCGGGACCGGCTGCGCGGCGAGCTCCTTGACCGAGCTGGCCACCTCGCGCAGCGTGTCCGGATCCGGCGCGGACAGCGGCAGCAGGTGGGCCGGCTGGAGCCGCACCCCTTCCAGGACGACGTGGCAGTTGGTCCCGCCGAAGCCGAAGGCGCTGACCCCGGCGAGGGGAAGCTCCTCAGGGAACGGCCACGGCTGCGGCGCCTGCGGCACGTGCAGCCGGAACGCGTCGAACGACACGTGTGGGTTGGGCCGGTCGAAGTGCAGGTTCGCCGGGACCGTCTGGTGCTTGATCGCCAGGATGGTCTTGATCAGCCCGGCGATCCCGGCCGCCGCCTCGAGGTGGCCGATGTTGGTCTTGACCGACCCGATGAGGAGCGGGCGTTCGGGGGCGCGGTCCGCGCCGAGCACCGACCCGATCGCGTTGGCCTCGATCGGGTCGCCCAGGAGCGTTCCGGTGCCGTGCGCCTCCACGTAGTGGACCCGCTCGGGCAGCACCCCGGCCCGCTGGTACGCGGCCCGCAGCATGGCGACCTGCGCCTGCGGGTTGGGCGCGGTGAGGCCGTTGCTGAAACCGTCGTTGTTGACCGCGGAGCCACGGATCACGCAGTAGACCGGGTCGCCGTCGGCGAGGGCCTGTGACAGCGGCTTGAGCACCACGATGCCGGCGCCTTCGCCGCGGACGTAGCCGTTGGCGCGCGCATCAAAGGCCTTGGACCGGCCGTCCGGGGCCATCGCGCCGAACTTCGACATCGCCACCGTGCTCTCCGGCGCGATGATCAGGTTGACGCCACCGGCCAGCGCCAGCACCGCGTCGCCGGTACGCAGGCTCTGGCAGGCGAGGTGCACCGCCACCAGGGACGACGAGCAGGCCGTGTTGACGACCACGCTCGGCCCTTGCAGGCCCAGGATGTGCGAGACGCGGGCCGAGATGATGCTCAGGTCCTGGCCGGTCGCCGTGTACTGCGAGATGCCTTCCGGGTTGTCGTCGAAGAGCTGCGCGTAGTCCTGCCACATCGCGCCGCAGAACACCCCGGTTGCGCTGTCCCGCAGCGCCTTCGGCGCGATACCGGCGTCCTCCAACGCCTCCCAGGCCAGCTCCAGCACCAGGCGCTGCTGCGGGTCCATCTGCACCGCCTCGCGCGGTGCGACGCCGAAGAACTCGGCGTCGAACTCGTCGACCTGGTCCAGGAACCCACCCCACCGGGTGCTCATCTTTCCCGGCGCGCTCGGCGACGAGCTGTAGAAATGTTCGACATCCCAGCGCTCGCGCGGCACCTCCGAGATCGCATCGACGCCGCTGGTCAGCAGCCGCCAGAACGCCTCAGCACTATTAGCGCCCGGAAACCGGCACGCCATCCCGATGACGGCGATCGGCTCCGACTCATGCACCGCCGGTTGCGGGAGCACGGCGGGCTGGGCCTGGTCGCCCTCTGTGAGAAACCGCACAAGCGCGTCTATTGTCGGGTAGTCCCAGACCAGCGTCGCGGGGAGCGACCGCCCCAGGAACTGGGAAAGACCGGTGATCAGGCTCGCCGCTCGTACCGAGTCGAGGTCATAGCGGCTGAACCTCTCATGTATGTCCAGCTCAGCAGCGTCGAGGCTGAGCTGGGCAGCGAGCTGCTCCCTCAGCCAGGTCTCAATCTCTGATGCTGTTACCGGCTCGCCGTGCGATGCGTCCTGGTCGTTTCGGTACATAGATATAATCCTCAACGATTAGGTTTTTCGTCAGGCGCTCCTGCCGCCCCACCAGACCTGAGGCCGGCCATCACCCACCCCGTTGCATGGCCTCACGGCGCCATTGATGACGAGCGCCGCAACTGGCCGTGCCGGGTTCGCATTCGTGCGTCTTCCGACCCAGCGGGCCGGCTACAGTGTGCCGATAAGCATTACTCGTACTGCCGTCAAAAGAGGCTGTCGGCCCGGACGTGACGGCTGCGCTCGCCGGGTCGCGCCGCACGGTAGGGACCAGCATGGTGGCGCAGGCTGGCGCAAATCCTCACCCCCTTCTCCCTGCCGCCGGCCGCCGCAGCAAAGACCATCCCAGCTTCGGAGCCGCGCCACGTGCTACGGACCCGGCCGCATTGCGGCCAGGCGCCATCGCTGCATTGTTAGCAATTACATTGACCGGTCTCTCGGTGATTCGCGTACACCATCCGGAGCCATCGAGCTGGCATCCAGCCCGCGCCGCCACGTGAGGGAGCAGTCGAGCCAATACCACCCACGCCACGACACCGCAGCCCGGACCGCACGGATACCACCGCGCGCCAACCCAGGCCGTCCGTTCAGTTTTGAGTATACCACGGATGCTTCTATGAGTATGATCGCGTCCGCTGCCGCCAGGTTACTCAATAGAGGCCCGGAGCGCCACTCGAGCAGCCATCCAGAGGTCCGCTCCGCAGCTCAGCGCAGACCGTCCGAGGTCAGGAGAGAAATGATCAATGGCGGCCAACGCTCCTTCCGTACTGCTACGGGGTATCCGTATGACAACAAAGACCCAACCGGATGAGATAAACGCCACATCATGTTTATGGATCACTGGTCCCGCAGTGCGCCCGCGTGACCTTGGAGCGACGGTGGCGAGTTCACAGCCCGGGTCCGCCCGGCCTGTTTCGTCCTAAGTCTCTGGGTAGAACATTTGCTGTGACCAGCGCAGCCACACGCCCATGTCACATGACGCTTGTGAATTGCTATGACCACGCGCGCGCCCGTGGCGGATCCACGCCGGCGGGCCGGCCGAACGCACCCCGTCGCCGGGCGGGCCTACGGTGGTCCCATGAAGCGGGCCCGGGTGCTGGTCTCCGGCAAGGTCCAGGGCGTCTACTTCCGCGACGTCTGCCGCCGCATGGCGGCCGAGCACGGCGTGCTCGGCTGGGTGCGAAACCTGCGTGACGGACGCGTGGAGGCCGTGTTCGAAGGCCCGGACGACGCGGTCGACCACATGGTTAACTGGGCACGTCGCGGCCCGGGCACGGCCCGTGTCACCGGCGTGGACGTCCACGTCGAAATGCCCGAGGGCCTCACGAGCTTCGTCGTGAGGTAGCGGTCGCCCAGCCCTGCGCGCCGCGCAGGCGCCGGGACCAGCGGTGGCCACCGGACAAATTCATCGATAGATCGAAAACTTGCATTGTCTTAGGCCGGACAGGAACATCGTTGCCATGCACCCGGCCGCCACGGGACCAAGGTCTGACCTGGGTATGGAGGCCGACGCCTTCGACGTGGTCGCCCGGCGGGTCCGCCGGCACGTGGTGCGGATCGCCGGTACGCCGCACGGATGCCATCTCGGCGGCGCGCTCTCGTGCATCGAGATCCTTGTCACGCTCTACTTCGACGTACTGCGCCTGGACCCGCGCGACCCGCGCTGGCCTCAGCGGGACATATTCGTGTTCAGCAAGTCATGCGCCTGGGCGAGGTCGCCCCGCGCTGGGAGGCGTTCGGGTGGGGCGTGCGCACGGTCGACGGGCACGACTTCGCCGCGCTGAGCGCCGCGTTCCGCGCGGTGCCGTACGCGGCCGGGACGCCCTCGGTGGTGGTCGCGCGGACCGTCAAGGGACGGGGGGTGGCCGGGATCGAGGGTGACGTCCGCAGCCATTACATGACGCTGTCCGCGCGTAGCGTCGAGCGGGCGCTACGAGGCCTGCGCAGCACCGGCCCGGCGGGCTCCCCGTGACGGGCCGGGCCGGCGGCCCGGTGTCCACAGACGACACCGGCACCATCCTCGCCGGCCTGTGCGCGATGGACATGGCCTCGTGCCGGGAGGCGTACCGGGCCGCGCTCGTCGAGCTCGCCACGCCGGTGGTGTACGAGGTGATCCGCTACGCCGGCGCGGCATACCTGGCCTATCTCGGCATCCGCACGTGGCTGAGCAGCACGGCGGCGGCCGGCGAGATCGCCAAAGGGGTCGACGTGCCGCTGCGGACCGTGCTGTGGGGGCCACCATCACCAACCTGCTCAACCCGAAGATCGTCCTTTTCTACGTGGCGTTCCTGCCACAGTTCGTCAACACCAGCCTCGGGCGCACGACGCTGCAGTTCCTCGTGCTGGGTGTGATCTTCGTGATCATGGGGCTCATCGCCGACTTCGCCGTCGCCCTGCTCGGCGGCCGAGTCGGCGAGTGGCTGCTCTGGCGCAGGAACGCCCGCGTGATGGTCAACCGGGCGGCGGCCGTCGTGTTCGTCGGGCTGGCGGTCCGGCTGGTGGTGGCCTGAACTACGGCCAGCGACCCCTTGAAGGTTCCGTTCACCGGTCCTGCCGTCGCCCTCACCGTAGGCGGGCCGGCGCGCGGGACGGTCGGCCCGGCGCATCAGTGTGCCGCGACTCTCGCGTCCAGCTCCCGCACCAGCGCCAGGTTGACCGCAGCCAGCCGCCGCTGGGCAAGATCCAGCTCGTCCAGCATGTCGACCAGCTGATCATCGGGCAGCGCCCAGGCCGCGGCTGCAGGTTGCCAACTCCACGCCGCTGGTCGTACACCACTCTTGTGAGCGACCCATGACCGCTGCCGTCCCCACCCTCGCCGTCCGCCTGGCGGGCTGGGCCGCCCACCTGGTGCCGGCTCGGACAGACCTGGAGCTGGCGACCCGGTCGCTGCGGGACACCGTCGCGGTGACGGTCGCCGCACGCGGCGACGACATCTGCCGCCTGGTCGCCGACGGCCCGCCGGCACTGCGCTGGGCCGCGGCCGGGCACGTGCTCGACTTCGACGACCTGCACCCGCCCTCCACCACCCACATCAGCGTGGTGTGCGTCCCCGCCGTGCTGGCGTGTGGCGGGGACGCCCGCTGCTACCTGGCGGCGGCCGGCGTGATGGCGCGGCTCGGCACCGCCCTCGGCTGGCCGCACTACTCCCGCGGCTGGCACGCCACGTGCACCGCCGGCGCGCCGGCCGCCGCGGTCGGCGCCGGCCTCGCGCTCGGCCTGGACGAGCCGGCGCTCGCCCGTGCGCTGGCTCTGGCGGTGCCGGCGGCGGGCGGGGTCCAGCGGGCCTTCGGCACGTCGGCAAAGGCGCTCCAGGTCGGCTTCGCCGCCGACGCCGGGGTCCGCGCCGCGCGCCTGGTCGCCGCCGGGGCCAGCGCCGACCCGGCAGCGTTCGACCAGTGGTTCGCCCTCATGGGTGGCGATGCCGCGCGGGTCGACCTCGACGGTCCGGCGGTGCCGGGTGGCCTGGCGGTGAAGCTGTTTCCCTGCTGCTACGCCGCGCAGCGCCCGATCAGCGCCGTCCGGCAGCTGCGCGAGCGCCCGCTGGAGGCCGCCGAGGTGGCCCGCATCGTCGTACGCACACCGGCGGCCACGGTCCATCCGCTGACCCACCCACGCCCGGTGACCGGCATCGAGGGCAAGTTCAGCCTCGAGTACGCCCTAGCCGCAGCGCTGCTGGACGACTACCCGGGCCTTTCCAGCTTCACCGACGAGGCGGTCGGCAGGGCCGCCGCGCGCCAGCTCGTCGAACGTGTCGAGACCCACCTCGCCCCCGGTGGCAGCGGCCTGCTCGCCGGTGAGATCGAGCTGGAGCTGGTCCTCACCGACGGCACGGTGCGGCGGACCGCGACGGCGCTGCCGCCCGGCTCCCCGGACCGCCCGCCAACCGCGGACCAGCTCCACCGCAAGATCAAGGACTGTGCTGGTGACCGCCACCCCCAGCTGACCGCGCTGACCTGGCCCGAGGCTGCCGGGCTGCTCCACGAGGCTCTCAGCGGCCACCCTGTACGCCCGGCATCCTAAACTTTCATTGATTTCAATTGACTACCATCCAGGGCCGGCGGAGCCGGCTCTACCCTCCTGAGTGGACTGGTGCAGCTGCGCGTCGATGAACGCGCTGATCCGCCGGTCGTGCCCTGTCTCGGCCGGCAGCGCCTCGTACAGTGCCTTTGCCCGCACGGCGAGGGGACCCGCCATGGTGCGGTCGGTGATCACGTACGTCCGGTTGGCCCTGATCCCGTCGACCGCCATCGTCCCGACCGCGTCCGGCGACAGGCCCAGGTACCGCAGCGCGTTCGCCTGATCGGCCCAGCGGCGCTTCTCCTCGGCCCGCTGCTGCGGGGTGCTCGATGCCGGGGCGGCCAGCGCCGCACGGGCCGCCCGCACGGTGGTGACCATGTTCGAGGCCACCGGACCGGGGCAGAGCACGGTGACGCCGATCCGGTGCCCCTCGCGGGCCAGCTGCCTGCCCAGCCCCTCGGACAGGGCGATCACGGCCGCCTTCGAGGTGTCGTACAGGTAGCCGGTGGCGCCGCCCATCGGGGGCGAGCCCGGCGGCGGACGCGGTGTTCACGACGTGCCCGGGCCCCTGCCGCGCCATCACCGGCACAAGCGCCCGCATCCGCCACCACCACCGGCCCGAACCCGCCCGGCACCAGCCCCATCACCCGGTCACCGGCGGAAAGACCCCTCACCGCCGCGCCGACCTCCACCACAACCCCGGCCACCTCACCGCCCAGCACCGGCTCCCCCGGATACATCCCCAGACCCACCAGCACATCCCGGAAGTTCACCCCAGCAGCACGCACCCGCACCCGCACCTGGCCCGCAGCCAACGGCGCCAGCGCATCAGACGCCACCACCAGCACCAGACCCTCCAGCGTGCCCACCTCGGCAACGCCCACCCGCCAGGCCGGGGGCGTCGGCGGGCGGCGTGAGGGCATCCCCGCCACCCGCCCGCACCAGGCGGGGGCACCAGGCCCTGCCCGCCACGGACCGCGAGCTGCGGCTCCGCCGCCTCCACCGCGGCCCGCACCAGAGCGGTCAGGTCCACCTCGACCTCGCCGGGCGCAGTGTCGAGGTCGAAGCAACAGGAGCCGCCCCGGATGCTCCGACTGCGCCGCCCGCACCAGTCCCCACACCGCGGCGCCCGCCAGGTCCACCAGGTCCGGGCCGCCGGCGACGGCAGCCGCGCCCCGGGTCACCACGACCAGCCGCGAGCCGGACAGCCGCTCATCGGCCAGCCAGGCCTTCAGCACCGCCAGCACCTGCACCACTGCCGAGTGCGTGTCCTCAATGGACACGCCACCGGCCGGCTCGGCCCGCCACGACGCCAGCACCACCTCGGGTGGGGGACGTCGGCGTCAAGGACCAGCCGCAACGCGGCGACATCCGGGTAGGCGTCCACCGGATTTCCCGCGCCCTGCACCAGCAGGCCGAGACCGAGCCCGTCACCGCCGAGCACCGGCCAGGTCGCGTGGTCGGGCCCGGGCGGGCTGGAGGCCACCGGGCGCCAGTCGACCCGGAACAGCGAGTCCGTTACCGCCGCAGTGCTGGCGCTGTCGAGCTGCCCGGCGGTGACCGGTCGCAGCACCATCGACCCCATCACCGCCACCGGCTGGCCCGTCGCGTCGGCCAGGTGCACCGCCAGCGAGTCATGCCCTGTCCAGGTGACCCGGGCCCGCACGGCGCTGGCCCCGCCGGCCAGCAGCGACACCCCCGACCACGCGAACGGCAGCCGCAGCCCGCCCGCCGGCCCGGCGGTGCCGAACGCGTTGGCGTGCAGGGCGGCGTCGAGCAGGGCGGGGTGGATGCCGTACCGGCTCGCCTCCTCGCGCGCCGTGCCGTGCGCCTCCACCGCGTCCACATCGGAGGGTGATAGCCCCGCGCTGGCCAGCGCCTGGCGGATCACCCGCTGCTGCGATGGGCCGTTCGGCGCGGTCAGCCCGTTGCAGGTGACCCACGTTGGTCTTGGCTGAGCCGACCGCCAGCGGCCGGTCCAGGGCCGGCCGGCGCCGAGGACTGCACCGAGTGCGGCTGCCTTCACCGGGTGACCGCGTGCCGTCGCGGTGCCGTGCAGCCACTCCGCATCGGTGAGCGGCGGCGCGTCGAGCGGCCGGCGCGGGCTGCCCTGCCGCAGCGCGGTGACCACGGCCGGCGACTCGAGGCTGGCCACCGGCGCGGCCAGCGCGGTCACCCCGGCGCGGCGGCGCCGACGACAGGGTCGTTCAATGCCGCCGTACCGACCAGCTCCGCGAAGCGGCGTCCGGCGTTGAGCTGTACGGACAGGCGCGGGTCGGTGGCCTGGCAGCCGGGATAGTAGACGTCCTGCGATGCGGCGAGGATCCACGGGTCGTCCACCGGCCTTGGCGATGCTCGCCAGAGCGGAACTGCGTCTCCGGAGACCGGTGCTGCCACCCGTACGCCGACAGCGTCACCATGTCCTGGTGCACCCCGATCCGGTGCGCTCCGGCGGCCACAGCCGCTCGGTCGTGCCGGGCAGCCGTGGGTCGGGCCACTGGTCGACACAGGTCAGCCCCTCCAGCCGTCGCGGACAACGGTTTGCGGCGGGCTGCCGTCCGGCAGCCCGCCGGGACCGCCGCCTACCCGCTCAGGCTGGCGATGAGCGTGGTCGCCATGCCCTGCTCGCCGGCCACGTTGGGGTGGAACGGCGCGGCCGAGTTCTGCGGGAACAGCCCCTCCACCCACCGCACGCTGCTGCTCTTGCAGGTGTCGTGGCCGATCGACGGGGTGTAGACGTTGACGTAGCGGGCGCCGTTCGCCGCGGCCGTGGTGGCCAGCATGCTGTTGAGCGACTTGTGGACGGTGCGCAGGTACGGCACGTCGCCGTACGCGATCGGCACCACCGGCCAGCACCCGTACCCGCTGTCCGGCAGGATCGCGATGTAGCCGAGCACCACTATCTGGGCGCTGGGCGCCCTGGCGCGGACCGCCTGGATCACCGAGGCGACCTTCGGCGCGGTGGCGGCGATCCTGGCCTGAAGCTCGTCGGTGCCCCCCGCGGTGTACCGGTCCTTGCACGGCGAGCCGAACGGGCTGTCCAAGCTATCCTCCGCGCAGTCGGAGATGATGCCGGAGAAGCCGATGTCGTTGCCGCCGATCTCGATGGTCACCAGGGTGGTGCTGGCGTCGACCGCGTTGATCTGCGGCGGCACCGGCAGGCCGAGCTGGCCGGTGCTGGGGTTGAGGATGTCGCCGGTGGTGGCGCCGCCACAGCTGACGTCGGCGAACGACGTGGGCTGGATGGCTGCGGCCAGCAACGACGGGTAGTTCCGGTTGGAGCGGACGCAGTTGAGGTCCACCTGGGTCGGGATCAGCGGACCGGAGGTGAACGAGTCGCCGAGGGCGACGTAGCGTCCGGTGGACGCCACCGCGCCCGCGGTGGTGGGGACGGCGGCGACCAGCCCGGCGGACACGATGGCGGTGGCGATGGCTATCCGGACGGCGAGGCGTAGCTTGGTGCCGGAGATGCGGCTCATGGCGCCTCCAAGCAGTAGCGACTACAGAGTGTAGGAATTCTCTATCGTCACTATTATCTTCGTCAATATAAGCTGGCTCCGTCACGCGTCCGGTGCGAGCTGCTGGTCGGCGTGGGCGATGCGGGTCAGCTCGCGCCAGAGCAGGGCGACGAAGACGGCCGAGCCGATGAACGCGAACCAGAACGGCGCGGTGATCCCGTAGTAGGTGGCGAGCGCGCCGCCGACGGCCGAGCCGGCGACCAGGCCGCCGAAGACGCTGATCATGTGGACGCTGTTGACACGGCCCTGCAGGTGGGTGGGGACGGCCCGCTGCCGCACCGTGATCGACGTGGTGCCCCAGATGAAGGCGTGGGCGCCGAAGACGAAGAAGATCGTTGAGGCGAGCCAGGGCGAGGTCGTGATGGCCAGCGCGAGGTGGGTGAGGGTCTCGATGACCAGCCCGGCCCGCATGATGTTGCCCAGGCTCACCCGCCGGGTGAGCCATCCGTACAGCGCCGTGCCGAGCAGGCCGCCGGCCGCCGCGACGGTGGTGAGCAGGCCGAACCCGACAGCGCCCAGGCCCAGCCGCTGCTGGGCGTAGAGCACCAGGACCGACCAGGCCGCACCGAAGGTGACATTGAAGATCAGAATGGTCAGGGACAGCGTACGGACCGCCGGGTGGCGCACCGTCCACCGTAGACCCTCGACGATGTCCCGCCGCACGCTTGTCGCCACGCCTGCCAGCTCGCGTCCGTGGGCGGGCAGCACCACCCTCGACACCAGCAGCACGCCGGCGGCCGCCAGGACCGCCTCAGCCAGGAACGGCCAGGCCCGGCCGGCGGCGAACAGGGCCGCACCGACCGGCGGGCCGGCCAGCTGGTTGAGCGTGATGAACCCGGTCTGCAACCGGGCGTTGGCGACCGCAAGGTCGTCCCGGTGCACCAGCATGGGCGCGAGCGTCGCCGTCGTGTTGTCTGCGAAGACCTCGGCGGTGGCGAGCAGCCCCAGCGCCAGCAGCACCCCGGCCACCGGGACCCGGCCCGTGGCCAGCATGACGACGAGGGCCGCGAGGACCACGACCCGCACGCCGTTGCCTGCCATCACGATCCGCCGCCGGTCGAGACGGTCGGAGAGCACGCCGGCGTAGAGGCCGAACACCAGCGGCGGCGCCCACCGGAGCAGGGCGGCCAGCGAGACCAGGAACGCATCATCGGTCAGCGACGCCACCAGCAGCGGCCCGGCCGCCACCGCAATGCCGTCACCGAGGCTCGTCGTCCACGACGAGGCCAGCAGCCAGCGGTAGCCCGCCCCCAACCGGGCCGGCACGAGGGCCTCGACGACCTTCCTCACAAGGCCAGGACACTACGTCCGCACCCGGCTGGCCGCACACCGGATACCGGTGGGCAAGGGCGGGCCACGGTCCAGGCCGCGAGCCCGCCCGCAGGGCACCCCGGTCAGACGGGCGGCCGGTAGGCCGCGCCGTCGCTGGCTCCTGCGTCGGCGGTCTGCCCACCCCAGATGATCATCTCTCGGCCGGTCCAGACGGCCGCCGCGTCGGTGCGGCCACGTAGCGGCGCCCTGGGCAGCGCGGACCACTGGTTGGTCGCCGGCGTGTACGCCACGCCGTGCGGCGGTGTCGCGAACGACTCCCTCCGGCTGTCGTAGGGCGTGGTCACCCCGCCCCACACCAGCAGCTGGCGACCGGTCCACACGGCCATGTGCTGGCTGCGGGGCATCGCCATGTCGGGCAGGTGGCGCCACCGGTTGGTGGTCGGGCTGTAGGCAAAGCCGTCCTTGTACATCCGGTACGTCCCGTGGTCCCACTCCACCCCGCCGACCAGCAGCACCTCGGTGCCGGTCCAGGTGAGCGTCGCGTAGCTGCGGGGCGCCGGCAGCGACGGCAGCTTCCGCCAGGTCCGGCTCGTCGGGTTGTACGCGGCCCCGTCGGTGAGGGAGCCGGAGTCGTTCGTACCGCCGACCACGATCATCTCGCGGCCGGTCCAGACGCCGTTGGCGTGCCGGCCGGACAGCGGCGCCGCGGGCAGCGTCCGCCACGTGTTGGACTGTGGGTCGTACGCCCACCCGGCGGCGGAGCTCTCGCCGCAGCACCCCCCGCCCCACATCAGCACCTGCCGGCCGGTCCACACGGTCACCGACGCTCCAGCGGGCCCCGCTGCGATCGGCCGCCACCGGTTGGTGCGCGGGTTGAACGCGGCATAGCTCTGCCCGAAGGTCAGCATCTCGGTGCCGGTCCATACCGCCCGGAAGCCGCCTTCGCTCACCTGCACCGGGTACGGGCTGCCGGGCAGCATCCGCCACCGGTTCGTGGTCGGGTTGTAGGCGGCGTCAACCGTCCACATCGACCCGGTGGACCCGCCGCCGAGGTAATGGATGATCATCTCGGTGCCGGTCCACACGGAGGCGGCGTGGTAGCTGCCTGGCACCGGTGCGTGCGGCAGCATCCGCCAGATGCCGGTCGGCCGCGGTGTCGGGGTTGCCGGGCCGGGTGTCGCCGGCGCGGACGGGCTCGCCGGTGCGGTGGTGGCGGGTGGGGGCTCCGCGCCCGGGGCGGTTCCTCCTCCCCGGCCCGCGCAGCCGGTCACGGCCACCAGCGCCGCCACGCCGAACGCCGCGACCGCAGGGAGCCGCCGGTAACGCGCCGGGCGGCCCTCCCGTAGACGGGGAGACATCTCTCCCACCTCTTCGCGGTATCGCCGAAGGCCACACCGAGACCGTTTGGGCAGGCCCCGCCGGGCCCGGCGAAATCAACTGGTCACTTCCAAGGTCTCGCCGGCGATATCCTCCAGCCAGGGCCGAAGGGCCCGGACGACGAGACGGGTCAACGACAGCTTGCCGGGCCACGCCGGGCGCTCCCCCAGGCCGGACACGAGCCGAGAGCGGTGGCTGATACTTGATTGGTTCCAGAAAATGGACCAGACTCCGGAGCGTGCCAACGACTGCGGCCCTGGCGGCCGCGCTGGCCGGCACGGCGCCTCCAGTACGCCGCCGATCGGTCGCGCGGTGCCGCAAAACCTTTGACCGAGACTGACCACCGTAGAGCACGCAGCCATCAGAACGAGACAGCGAGACAGGAGAAAGACCGACGTGTCTGACCGCGGCAGCGAAAGCGAGAACCCAGCAATCCCCTCCCCGACGCCCAAGCCGACCCGGCCCAGGACGAACCGGGACTGGTGGCCGAACCAGCTCGACCTGCAGGTTCTCCACCAGCACTCGCCCCGGTCCAACCCGATGGGCGAAAGCTTCAACTACGCGGAAGAGTTCAAGACCCTCGACGTCGACGCCCTGAAGCGGGACATCTTCGAGGTGATGACGACATCGCAGGACTGGTGGCCGGCCGACTACGGCCACTACGGGCCGCTGTTCATCCGGATGAGCTGGCACGCCGCGGGCACGTACCGGACCGCCGACGGCCGGGGCGGTGGTGGCAGCGGGGACCAGCGCTTCGCCCCCCTCAACAGCTGGCCGGACAACGCCAACCTCGACAAGGCACGCCGGTTGCTCTGGCCGGTCAAGCAGAAGTACGGCCGCAAGATCTCCTGGGCCGACCTGCTGGTCTTCGCCGGCGACTGCGCGCTGGAGTCGATGGGGTTCAAGACGTTCGGCTTCGGCTTCGGGCGGGAGGACATCTGGGAGCCCGAGGAGATCTTCTGGGGGCCGGAGGACACCTGGCTCGGGGACGAGCGCTACAGCGGCGACAGGGACCTCGCCGCTCCCTTCGGGGCCGTGCAGATGGGTCTGATCTACGTGAACCCGGAGGGGCCAAACGGCAACCCGGACCCGCTGGCCGCCGCCAGGGACATCCGGGAGACCTTCGGTCGGATGGCGATGAACGACGAGGAGACGGTTGCGCTCATCGTCGGTGGCCACACGTTCGGCAAGTGCCATGGTGCGGTCGACTCCGAGTACGTCGGTCCGGAGCCCGAGGCCTGCCCGGTCGAGGCGCAGGGCTTCGGCTGGCGGAACACCTGCGGCAGCGGCGCGGGCGTCGACACGCTCACCAGCGGGCTGGAGGGCGCGTGGACCAACGAGCCGACAAGATGGGACAACGGCTACCTGGACAACCTGTTCAGGTACGAATGGGAGCTGACGACGAGCCCCGCCGGCGCGAAGCAGTGGACCCCCAGGGACTCCTCGGCCCAGGGCACCGTGCCCGATGCCCATGACCCGTCGAGGCGGCACGCCCCCATGATGCTGACGACGGACCTCGCCCTGCGGATGGACCCGATCTACGGGCCGATCTCGAAGCGCTTCCACGAGCACCCCGACCAGCTCGCGGACGCGTTCGCCAAGGCGTGGTTCAAGCTGCTGCACCGCGACATGGGACCGGTCTCGCGCTACCTCGGCCCGTGGGTGCCGGAGCCGCAGCTGTGGCAGGACCCCGTGCCCGCGGTCGACCACGACCTGGTCACGGACGGCGACATCGCCGCCCTCAAGAGCAGGATCCTCGACTCGGGGCTGCCCATCTCCCGGCTGGTCTGCACCGCCTGGGCGGCGGCGGCGAGCTTCCGCGGCACCGACAAGCGCGGCGGGGCCAACGGGGCGCGGATCCGCCTTGCGCCGCAACGGGACTGGGAGGTCAACGACCCGGCTGAGCTGGCCAAGGCGCTACAGGCCCTCGATCAGGTCCAGCAGGACTTCAACCTCTCGCAGTCCGGCGGGACGCGGGTCTCGCTCGCCGACCTGGTCGTCCTGGGCGGGTGCGCGGCCGTCGAGCAGGCGGCGAAGAACGCCGGGTACGACATCACGGTCCCGTTCGTACCGGGACGCACGGACGCCTCCCAGGAGCAGACCGACGTGGAGTCGTTCGCCGTGCTCGAACCGACCGCGGACGGGTTCCGCAACTACCTCCGCGCCGGGCAGAAGCTGCCGGCGGAGACGCTGCTGCTGGACCGGGCCAACCTGTTGACGCTGACCGCTCCCGAGATGACGGTTCTGGTCGGCGGCATGCGCGCGCTGAACGCCAACGTCGGGCAGGCCCGGCACGGCGTGCTCACCGACCGGCCCGAGGCGTTGACCAACGACTTCTTCGTGAACCTGCTCGACATGGGCACGGAGTGGCGGGCATCCGCCTCGGCCGAGGGCGTGTTCGAGGGCCGGGACCGCACCACGGGGCAGGTCCGGTGGACCGCCACCGCCGTCGACCTGCTCTTCGGCTCGAACTCGCAGCTGCGGGCCATCTCCGAGGTCTACGCGTGCGACGACGCGAAGGAGAAGCTCGTGCGTGACTTCGTGGCCGCGTGGGACAAGGTCATGAACCTCGACCGGTTCGACCTCGCCTGATCCGACCTCGCCTCGTCCCTACATCTCGTCCCTACGTCCGGGTCGGCCGCTGCGCGGCCGACCCGGACGCGTTCCCTTCTTCCTCGAGCGGGCCGCCCCCGATGACCACCGCATGCGACACCGCCGACGCCGTCCCTTCCTGCCAACGGGTCGTCCACTAGGGACGTGACCAGATCACGAAGCCCAGACACATCTCGTCGCTCGCGCCGTCGCCCCAGACGACGTACCGCGGCGGGAGCCGGCGCAGCTCGGGCAGGCGCTGGCGCAGGGACGCGTCGTGGGTGCAGGTCACCCGCAGGATGTCGCCGGTCTGCACGAGGACCGGCTGCGGCAGCTCGCGTGCGCTCTGGTCGTCGAAGTTGTACACCGGCACGTCCAGCAGCACCCGTGCCCGGGGCGTACCCGGGTTGAGCTCCACCCGGATCGAGCGCCCCAGCATGTGCATGTGCCCACCGGCGGCGTGCACCAGGCCGGCCTGGCGCACCGGCTGGTCGCAGTGCTGCTGCGGGCCGGCCACCGGGGCCCGGCCACCGTTGCAGTAGAGGTTGAGCCCGACGATGACGAACCCGGTCTGCTGGCCGAACCGGCCGGTCACATCGCGGACCGCCGTGGTGCGGTCGCACAGCGGCCCGGACTCGCCCGCAGCGCACGGCAGCTCGACCGGCGCGGGCAGCAGCGTCACGTGCAGCGGGTCGATGCCGGCATCGCCCGGGGCCAGCCGCAGCCGGACGCCGGACTGGTCCGCGCCGGCCGGCCGCCCGTCGGTCGCGAGCAGGCTGTAGTGCATCTGCATGATCACCTGCGTGCCGGGCTCGATCCGGTATCCCGTCCTCGACGGGAGCAGCGTCTCACCGCCGCCCGGGACCCAGGCGGCGAGCCACGCGCCGGCGGAGCCGATGTCGCTCTGGCCGCGGTCCACGCCCTGGACACCGGTGCCGCCGAAGCAGGTCCACCCGTCGCCCGGGGCGCTGTCGTCCGCACGGCGCGCCTCGGCGACGTCGTCAGGCGCGACGCGGAAGAAGATGGTGTGGTGGACGATGTCCGCGTTCTGCGGCAGGAACTGGCTGCCGGTCAGGAACACGGGCTCGGTCAGCTTCGGGTCGATGAGGAAGCAGCGGTACTCGTCGGTGCCGCCGGGGGGCGGCGCCGGGGTGTACGGCCTCGGCATGGTCAGCGTGACGAACCGCTCGCCGGCCCGCAGCGGTGCCGACGGCGGAGGCGTGGCGAGATGGGACGGGTGGTGGCCGGCGGTGCCGGCCGGCGTCGGGTCCGGCCCTCGACCGGGACTGGCCTGGGGCTCGCCGCCGACGCCGGCCAGGAGCGCGGTGGTGAGGGCAACGGCGATCCAGCGCGTCTCCGATCCCATGCCGGGCAACGCTACCGGGCGCTCATCGGTCGCGCCGACCCGGCGAAACCGTTTGCCCGCGGTCGGTCCGGGGCGGTGCCAGCAGCTTCGACGGCTGGGCCGGACCTCGATGCACCGTTTGCCGCCGGGGCCGACGGCAGGCATCCTTTGGGCGCCGGCATCACTGCCGGACGGCGACCGGGTCGCGGCGGGCGCCACCCTCGCCCGCGAGTGGGTCGACCGGGTGGCCGGCTGGTTGGGGAGGCGCTCGATGGGAGCGGGTGTGGTGGTGGCCGGCGTCGCCCTGGCCGTTCTGCTCGGCCTGGTCGGCTGGCTGCGGCTGCGGCTCGTGGTGGTGGACGTCGACGGGCACAGCATGGAGCCGGCGTACCGCCCGGGCGACCGGGTTCTGGTCCGGCGTACCGCCTTGGCCAGGATCCGGCCCTGTGACGTGGTGGTGGTCGAGCAGCCGGAGCGCCCCGGCGTATGGCCCGCCACGGGAGCCGGCCGGCGTTGGATGATCAAGCGGGTGGCGGCGGTGCCTGGCGACGCAGTGCCGGCTGAGGTCGCCGTGGCGGTGCCGGGGACGGCCCAGGTGCCGCCCGGCCATCTCGTCGTGCTCGGCGACAACACGGCCGCCAGTGACGACTCGCGGAGCTACGGCCTCTTCCCCGGCACCCGGCTGCTCGGCGTGGTCGTCCGGCGGATCCGGGCGTAGCCGTCCGGCGCTCGTGCCGACGCCGGCCTACCGCACCGGCTCGGCCAGCGCGACGACGTCGTCCAGGTAGATCAGCACCAGCGCGGCCGCCACGCCCAGAAGGGCGGCGAGGAGCCAGGCGGGCGCCCCGGCCCGCGGACCGGTCCCGGTCAGGGCGAGGGCACCACCGGCCGCCGCGACCGCGAACAGGACCGCGTTGCGTACGATGTGGGCCGCGCCCGGCGGCCGCTCGCTGGCGCCGAAACATCGACACGGCACCGCAAGCCCCCGCCGGATCATCGACACCAGCACGGCGGTGAACCCGACGAGCAGCGCCGCAGCAAGGACGAATCCGGCCGCGGGCACGACCGCCACGGCCAGCGCCGTGGCGGCCTCCCCGACCGCGACCACGGTGGCCACCACCGCGGTCCGCGGCCACCGGATGTGCAGTGCCGCGGTCAGGGTCCGCCGGAACCCGGCCGGCCGCCGCAGCTTCCCGGCCGCCGCCGTGGCGAACGTGACCGCGAGCACCGCCTGGCAGCCCACCACGATGTACGACACGTCAGTCACGATCATCCGCAGCAGCCTAACGCATCTATTGATCTATAGCCATATTGGCCTACGTGATTGCATATCTCCCAACGGTGCGGGATGCTCAGCAACGAGGGCCAACCGAGCCGTTATTGGAGGGGACCATGGGACGGGTAGTCGACGGCGTCGTTTCTCTGGTCGCCCGCGTGCTGCCACGGATCACCGCACATGCGGTCTGCGGAACCGCGGACACCTGGTACGAGTACCGCTGCATCACCTCCGGCTGCGCCAGGCTCTACCAGCGGCGGCGGTGCAGCTGCTGCCCGCTGTGCTGCGGGTCGTGGACGACCATCGGCTGCTGTGGCGGCACCTGCTGCTGACCGTCGTAGCGGCGTGAGGTGATGAGATGAACGGGTTGCTCTGGGCCGCGGTCACAGTGGTCGGCGCCATCGCCATCGCCGCGTTCGGCCTGTCGTTGGCCGCGGTGCGCCGGGTGGGCGCGCTGCAACGGCGCGCCGCGCTGATCGACTCGTTTGACGACCTGCCGGTGCCCGGCGACCCGGTGCCGGCGGACTTCGTGGCCGGTACGGTCGACGGCGGCACGGTGAGCACGGCGGACCTGACCGGACCGGACGTGCTGGTTCTGTTCGTCGACGGGTCGTGCGCGACGTGTTTCGACGCGGTCGGGCTGCTCCAGGAGCGGCACGCCGCTGGCGCCGACACGGTGCGGCCGATCGCGGTGGTCATCGGGGAGCCCGCGGAGCGGGGCCCCCTGGTCGCCGAGCTCGCGCCGATCGCCCGGGTGGTCGAGGAGACCTCCCACACCGCACTGCCCAGCCGCTTCGGCGTACGCGGGTTCCCCACCGCGCTGGTGGTCGGCGGCGGGGTGGTGCGGGCGGCCACCCACCGGCTCGACCAGATAGACCTGGGCGTGCCGGCATGACCTCACCGGCGGACCCGCGGCCTCCGCTCGTCCGCCGGGCCACCGCCGCGGTCCGCCTCGCCTTCTCGGCCGCACCCGTCACCACGACTATCCTAATCGGACTGTCGATAGTGGAGGGCCTGCTACCGGTGGTGGTGGCGTGGTGCCTGAAGCTCCTCCTGGACGAGCTCAGCCGCGGCGACGACGCGGCCGTTGGCAGGGTGGCCGCGGCCACCGCCGGCCTCGCGGGTGCGGGGCTGCTGATGGGCATGCGGCAGAGCGTCGACGCCTACCTCTCATCGATGGTGCGCCGCGCGGTGCAGCTCGCCGTGCAGGACCGGCTGCTGAAGCGGGTCAACGGGTATGTGGGGCTACGGCGGTTCGAGGATCCCCGGTTCCTCAACCGGCTGCAGCTCGCCGAGGACGCCGGCGAACGCGTACCGCAGGAGCTGGTCAACGCCGCTGTGGTGCTGGTGCGTACCGGGCTGACCTCCGTCGGCCTGCTCGTGGTCCTGTTCGTGATCTGGCCGCCGATCGCGTTGGTACTCCTCGCGGCGGCGGTGCCGACGGTGCTCGGACAGATGTCGCTGAGCCGGCGCCGGGCCGGCCTCACCGAGAACATCACCCCGCTGATCCGGCGCCGGGCCTTCTTCAACGCCCTGCTCACCGACACCCGGGCGGCCAAGGAGGTGCGGCTGTTCGGCCTGGGTGCCTGGCTGCACGGCAGGATCGTCGGCGACCTGCGCACGGCCCACCGGGCCGAGGCTGCCGTGGACCGCCAGACCCTGCGCGTGGAGGCGGCCCTCGACCTGGCCGGCGCCGCGGTTACCGTCGCCGGGACCGTCGTCGCGGCGTACCTTGCGGTCCACGGCCGGCTGACCATCGGCGACGTGTCCGTCTTCCTCACCGCGATCGGCGCGGTGCACGTCGCGCTGGGCGGTGCGGCCACCGCGGGTGCGCTGGCCTACCAGGGCCTGCTGCTGTTCGGCCACTACCAGGACATCGTCGAGGAGACTCCGGACGACGGGCGACCGGAGGGCCGGGCCGCACCGGCTGCCGTGGGGCCGCTGCGGCAGGGGATCGAGCTTCGGGACGTGTGGTTCCGCTACCACGACGACGCCCCATGGGCGCTACGCGGGGTCAGCCTCACCATCCCGGCCGGCGCGACCGTCGCGCTGATCGGCCGCAACGGCGCCGGGAAGAGCACCATCGTCAAGCTGCTGTGCCGCATGTATGACCCCGACTCCGGGGTCATCCGCTGGGACGGTACGGACCTCACCGAGCTCGACCCCGCGGACCTGCGGGCCCGCATCGGCGCGGTCTTCCAGGACTTCATGCAGTACGACCTGACCGCGGCGGAGAACATCGGGGTGGGCCGGCTGTCCGCCCTCGGCGACCTGGACGCGGTCCGCGCCGCGGCCCGGGCGGCCGGGGTGGATGCCACGCTCGCCGCGCTGCCCGCCGGCTACGCCACCCTGCTCAGCCGCATGTTCCTGCCCGACGACGAGACCGGGCAGAGCCTGCTCTCCGGCGGGCAGTGGCAGCGGGTGGCGCTGGCGCGCGCGTTCCTGCGCGGCGACACCGACCTGATGATCCTCGACGAGCCGAGCGCCGGCCTGGACGCCGAGGCCGAGCACGAGATCCACCGCACCCTCGCCGCCTTGCGCGCTGGGCGGACCAGCCTGCTCACCTCCCACCGCCTGTCCACCCTGCGCGATGCGGACATGAGCTACGTGATCGACGAGGGACAGGTGGTGGAGCACGGCCGCCACGCCGAGCTGCTCGCCGCCGGCGGCACGTACGCCCACCTCTTCGAGCTCCAGGCGGCGGGCTACCGCTCGGAGTCCGAGGGGTAGCCCGGAGGAGACCGGGGCGGGCAGCACCCGCCCCGGTCCTGGACGCTCTCAGTCGAGCAGCCCGGTCACCGTGCCGGCGGCGACCGTACGGCCGCCTTCGCGCACTGCGAAGCCCAGCCCGACATCCATGGCGACCGGCTTGTCCAGCCGCACGGTGAGGTCGACGGTGTCGCCCGGCATCACCATGGTCACCTCCCCGAGGTCCACCGCCCCCGGCACGTCGGTCGTCCGGAAGAAGAACTGCGGGCGGTAGTTAGCGAAGAACGGCGTGTGCCGGCCACCCTCCGCGGTGGTGAGCGCGTACAGCCGCGCCACGAACAGGCGGTGCGGTGCCACCGAACCGGGCGCCACCACCACCTGACCGCGCTGCACCTGGTCACGCTTGACACCGCGAAGCAGGACCGCCGCGTCGTCACCCGCCTGGGCCTGCGCCAGCGACCTGCCGAACGACTCCAGCCCGGTGGCCACAGTGGACAGTGTCGGGCCGATGCCGACGACCTCGACGGCGTCGCCGGCCTTCAGCGTGCCGCGCTCGACCGCACCGGTCACCACGGTGCCCCGGCCCGAGATGGTCAGCACGTTCTCGATCGGCATCAGGAACGGCTGCGCCAGCTCCCGGTCGGGCACCGGCACGTAGCTGTCGACCGCGTCCAGGAGGTCCACGATGGACTGGGTCCACAGTGGGTCGCCTCCGAGTGCCCGCAGCGCCGACACCCGTACGACCGGCACCTCGTCACCCGGGAAGCCGTACCCCGTCAGCAGTTCGCGGACCTCGAGCTCGACGAGGTCGAGCAGTTCGGGGTCGTCGACCGCGTCGGCCTTGTTGAGGGCCACGACGATGTACGGCACACCGATCCGCCTGGCCAGCAGCAGGTGCTCACGCGTCTGCGGCATCGAGCCGTCGCGCGCCGAGACGACCAGGATCGCCGCGTCCACCTGCGCCGCACCCGTGATCATGTTCTTCACGTAGTCGGCGTGGCCGGGCATGTCGACGTGAGCGTAGTGCCGCGTCGCCGTCTCGTACTCGACGTGTGCGATGTTGATGGTGATGCCGCGGGCGATCTCCTCCGGGGCGCGGTCGATCCCGTCGAACGACACGTACCGGTTGGTTACCGGGTCACGGTCGGCCAGGACCTTGGTGATCGCGGCGGTCAGCGTCGTCTTGCCGTGGTCGACGTGACCCATCGTGCCGATGTTGAGGTGCGCCTTCGCGCGCAGGAACTCGCGTTTCGCCATGGTTGATGTGCCTCCACATCTGGCTGAAGGGAAAGGCAGAAAGGTCTACGCGGACGGGACGCCAACCCGTTGTGACTGCTCCGCGCCAGAACCGCGCCGGAACACCGGACTACACCCTCCCCCGCGGGTCCTGCTGGTGCTGGGAGAGGGTCAGCGATCTGCTCGCCGTGCGCACGCGAACGCCGGCCGGCGCGGGAGCACACCCGCGGGCCGCGCGAACCGGGCGACGAACATGACCATCAGGGTAGGGCCCGACCGGTCGACGGCCAACCGTATTCCTCGGCGCACCGGGCGGGTATCGTGCCGCCGTGGCGAACCTCCTGAAGGACATAGCGGCGAAGGTCGGACGGATCGGCAGGGGCAGATCCGCCGCGGCACCTGCGGGCGCGCCAGGCCCGGCCCAGGTCGCGCGGCGGCGCCAGGTCGCGGCCCTGCGCCGACGGCAGCTGGTCTACGCCCCGGAGCCGGACGGGCAGGCCGACCCGGGTGAGATCGTGTGGACCTGGGTCCCCTACGAGGACAGTCCCCGGCAGGGCAAGGACCGTCCCGTGCTCGTCGTCGGACGGGAGAGCCGGACGCTGTTCGGCCTCATGCTCTCCAGCCAGAGCGACCGCGCCGGCCAGCGACACTGGCTCGCGCTCGGTCCGGGGCAGTGGGACCGGGAGCACCGGCCGAGCTGGGTGCGGCTCGACCGGGTGCTCACGATGCGCGAGGACAGCATCCGGCGTGAGGGCGCAGTGCTCGACCAGGCCCGCTTCGACCGCGTCAGCCAGGCGCTGCGCGCTGGTTACGGATGGCGATGACCCATCGTCTTCGGTCAGCCGGCATACTGTGGAGCCCCGTCGCCGCATCGTAGTCAAATGCGTCGACTCTCTGCGTGAGAGTGTCCACGTAGTACGCGATGCTGCCGTCCGGGCTCCACGCCAGCCCGTTGGAGATGCCCACGCTGGACAGGACGATGGCGTGCCAGACCGGCCCCTCCCCGTGGTTGGCGACCGGAGGACTGACCTGCTCAACACCGTGCATCATGCCTCCTGTCCGCGACCTCAGCGTCGAACCAGGTGAGCAAGTCGTCGCCGATCGGCGGAACGCAGGGGTTGTCCGGGTCGGGCCGGCGCAGGTGGTAGACCTTCGTGGCGAGCCCGAGCAGCTCTCTGACCGGCTGCAGGGGCTCGCCGCGCCCGGCCAGCACGGGTTGTCCACCTTGCGCCTTGCCCCGAAACTCCGGCTCTCCCACCTGCCACGTCAGGCCGGGTACGGCGTCGCGCACGGCCTGGGCGGCGTAGAACGCGACCGCGTCGATCACCGCGAGGGACTCGTCCGACCAATGGCTCGGGGCGAGGAAGGGATGACGCCCGTACCACATCGGCAGGACCGCGCCGACCGGGCGGGTGAAGGTGCCACCAGTTTCGAGCATCACCTTCTCGGTAGGGGCGTTGGCGTCACGTAGCTGGATCTGGCTGATCGCCCAGTCCCACAACGGGGCCAGGCTCTCCCGGGACAGGTCCAGTCGGGATGGTCCGCCGCTGCGCCCGGCCCGGGTGCGCAGCCAGGCCAGCCGGTCGTCCCCGGCAGCGAGATAGCGCCGCAGGAAGTCCTGGTCGGACTCCTGGCTGACGCTGAGGACAACGCCGGGAGGCAGCGGGCTCGCCTCCTCCGGGGCGATCATGTCCAGCACTTCGCCGAGCGGTGCGCCCGTAACGTCACCCTCCTCGACGATGAACCGGCCGCCGGAAGCCTGCGCCAGCTCCTGTAGCGCCTCCACGATCGGGGTGACCGCCGCCCGGTAGGCGGCGGCCGGGCGCAGCGGGAACGAGTCCCAGATCGAGACCATCAGCGAGCTGATGCCCTCCTCGCCGGGGTGGACGAACCACTGCGTCCTGGTCCTCTCGGTGTCCCAGACGAGCTCGGTGAACTCGCCGCCGGCGACCCGCCCGTGCAGATCCGGGTCAGCGCCAAGCACCCTGCTGAGCAGGGCGACGGTTATCGCCCTGCTCAGCTCGCCCCCGGACGGGACTACACCCATTTCTACACTCAACGAACTGAACCGCTCACGGTAGTGGTGGCCGGGACTGCGGCGAGACCACCGCCTGCGGATAGTAGCGGCGGAGCATGCCCAACCCGATCTCGGCCCGGCGTACCCGTTCCCTGGCGAGTGCGACCACTGTGGACTCGACCTGCAGGCCGGACGGGTACGTGCCGGGCGCGTTCCGCACGGTGAACTTGAGATAGATCGGCGTGGCCACCCGTACCAGCTCCGGGACCTCGTAGTGGCGCACCGGCCCGCCGAAGTCGTCCGCGGCCTCGACATAGACGTCGAGGGGCACGTCCACGGCCTGGCGGATCGCGGCGATCAGGTGGCCGGTCGGGTTGTGGAACTCGGGGATGACGTAGGCCAGCCGGGGGCGGCCCTGCCGGAGCGTGTCGAGCAGCAGGTCCGCGTCCCGCTCGGAACGCGGCAGGAGGCTTCGATGAACGTCCACATAGGATGAGCCCTCGGCGATCGCTGACAGCAGGCCGAGGACGCCACCGGTGTCGGCGTCGGGCAGGTCCAGGATCCGGATGAGGAACGGCACCGCAAAGGCAGTGGCCTCGTAGACGGTGCTCTGGCGCAGATGTTGCCGAAAAGGTCGTGCAGGGCGTCCCTGTCCCCCTCGGCCAGGCCACGCAGCAGCTCGGGAACGTCACCCGCTGGACCGTAGGCGTGCGACAGCGCGGTCCAGCCAACCGTGTCGAGTCCTCCAGCACGAGGCGCAAACCTACCCGACCACGTTCTCAGCAGCCGCCCGCGGCCACAGGTGTGGCACGCCGGCCATGATGCCACGGACTCCCGTGGCCACGGCGGATAGCCATCGCACACCCGCGGCGTACCGCAGCAAGCCCGACGTTCACATGGCACATTTATTGATCTATAATAATATTTATATTTATCACAAAACCGTTGGACCGGTCGTCAGGTCAGGTCCGCCAAGGTCCGGAGGTGGCACATGGTTCCCCGCAGAGCCCAACTGTCGCAAAGACTCCCGTGGGCGAGAAGGCTCGTCCTCGCTCTCGCCATTGCGGCAGCCGCGGTCCTGACCGTCCCGGCCGCGGCAGCCGGCGCCACGACCACAGCCGGCGCCACGACCACAGCCACGGTCACGACCATCAGAAACCCGGTCGTACTGGTCACCGGTCTCTCCGGCGTAGCCTTCGCGTACGAGCCACTGGCCAACCGGCTGCGGCACGACGGCTACCAGGTGTTCATCTTCCAGCTGCCGGGCCTCGGCCTCGGCGACATCCGGGACTCCGCCCACGCTCTCGGCTCATATGTCGGGCAGCTCAAGGCCAGCTATGGCTTTGCCAAGCTGGACCTCGTGGGTCACTCCGAGGGCGGCCTGGTCTCGCGCTACTACCTCAAGTTCCTCGGCGGCACGGCCAACGTCGACCGCTATGTCAGCCTCGGCACCCCGCATTACGGCACGTACCTGGCCAACATCCTCGCGTTCCTCGGCCTCGGCGACTGCCTGACCGTCATCGCCTGCCAGCAGATGACGATCGGCTCAGACTTCCTGAGCCAGCTCAACTACGGCGACGACACGCCTGGCGCGGTCCGCTACACCACGGTACGCACGCTGCAGGACGAGCTGGTCCGCCCCACAGGCAACGCGACCCTGGCCGACGGGGCGACTAACGTCCTGGTGCAGGCCTACTGTCCACTGCGGATTGTCGGACACGTCGACCTGATCTACGACGGTACGGTCTACACGATCATGCGGAGTGCGCTCGCCGACACTGGCATCCGGGCCGACTGCTGGGCCTTGTAGCCGAGGGAAGCTCGGGAGCCGAGGGAGGCTCGGGAGCCGAGGGAAGCTCGGGAGCCGGGGGAAGCCCAAGAGCCGAGGGGAGGCCCGGGAGCTCCAGGGAGGCTCAGGCCGCCGCGGCACCGGCGACCGGCAGGCCGCGGGAGCGCAACGCCCGCCCGTCGGCGGTGACCACCGCGGACTCGTAGCCGTCCAGGCCCGCGAGCCAGTCCAGGCCCGCCTCCCCCATGGCCAGGGCGGCCGTGGCGTACGCGTCGGCCACACCGAGATCCGGGCCGACCACGGTGACCGAGGCCAGGTCGGCTGCTGGCCGGCCGGTGAACGGGTCGATGACGTGCATGCCACGCCGGTACGTGCCGGAGGTGGCGACGGCGGCGTCGGTGACCTCCAGCACCCAGGCGGTGCGCTGCTCCTGCCAGGGGTGCTGGATGCCGACGCGCCAGGGCTGTCCGGGCGCCGGCCGGCCGCGTACGCGTACATCCCCGCCGGCGTTGATGAAGTGGTCGGTGACGCCCGCGGCGACCAGCCGGTCGGAGGCGACCTGCACCGCCCAGCCCTTGACATAGCCGCACGGGTCGAACGAGCCGCCGACGTGGGCGTCGAAGTAACCCGCAGTCGCCCGCCACAGGTCCGTGCACGCGTGACACACCGTCGCCAGGTCGGCGGAGGGCCGGACCGGCTCGCCGCGGTTCAGCCGGCTCACCTCGCTGCCGGCCCGGAACGGGCTGAACCGTGCGTCGACCTCCCGGAGCCACGCGTACGCCCGGTCGGCGTGAGCCTGCCCGGCTCGCGGGCCGGCGAGGTGGATGCTGACCGGAATGCCCATGACGTGCTGCACGAACCGCACTGTCAGCCTCCGGCGCGGTCCAGGGCGGCCTGCAACGAGGTCCGGTACGCCTCACTGGTGAGGGTGGCGCCGGAGACCGTGGCGATGTCGGCGTCCTGCGCCTGCAACGTCTCGGCATTGAGCTTCGGGACCGCCTTACCGTTGATCACACCTGACTGGCCGTGCGTCGGGTGGGTGGCCGTGGCCTGCGTGATCCGTCCACCGGAGACGGTGATGGTGACCTTGATGGTGCCGTACTTGTAGGTTGTCGACGACCCGGCGTAGGTGCCGTCCCGGTAGCGGCCGGCCACGGGAGCCACCGCGGTCGCCGCGCCGGCCGGGCGCGCCGAGGCGGCCGGGCCCGGCCCGGCGCCCGGCACCGGCCGCGCGCTGGCGGACGCCGCCGCGGAGCCGACCGGGCCGGGCTTGGCCGTGCCCGGTGCCGGTCCCACCGCGACACCGTGGTCGGCCAGGGTGCCCGCCGACTTGGCGCCGACGAGCAGGGCCGTCCCGACGGCGGTGCCGCAGACGGCGAGGATGGCGCGACGCATGGGCTGCCTTCCGTGCTCAGAGCTCGAACGGGTCCAGGTGCAGCTGCCGGCGGGGCACCCGCAGCCGGCGCAGGACCTTGACGCACTGGGTGACCAGCCCCTGCGGGCCGCACAGGTAGACATCGCGGCTCGCCACGTCGGGGACCATCTCCCGCAGTCCCCGTGGGGTCAGCAGCCGCCGCGGTCCGGGTGCGTGCCGGTCGCCCAGCACGTAGTGGACCCGTGCCCTGCGCTCCTGGGCCAGCCAGTCCAGCTCCTCGCGGAAGACCAGCTCCCGCTCGCTGCCCGCCCGGTAGATCAGGACCGCACCCGGCGGTACGTCCTCCAGCAGCGCCCGGACCGGTGCGATCCCGCTGCCCCCGGCGATCAGCAGCGCGCGCCGACCAACTGCCCGGTCCGCGGTGAACACTCCCGACGGCCCCTCGGCGAAGATGCGTACGCCCGGTCGCAGCGTGCGCAGCCGCCGGGTGTGGTCGCCGACCACCTTGACGGTCAGCCTCAGCCAGTCCCGGTTGGGCGCGGCCGACAGCGAGAACGGGTGCGCCTGCCACCAGCAGCCGGTGGTCAGGAACCGCCAGCGGAAGTACTGCCCGGCCCGTGCGCGCATGCCGTCAAGGCGCCGGCCCTCGATGTAGATCGAGATCGTGTCCGGGCCCTCGGCGACCACGTCGGCGACGCGCAGCCGGTGCCGGGCGTTGAAGAGCAGGGGGCTGACGACGCGGCCCCACGCCACGTTGACCGCGACGAACCCGTTCAGCGTGAGCCAGTACCACCGGCCGGCGCCGGCGACGAGCTGCTCGCCCGTGAGCTGGTGGGCGAAGCCGAGCACCACCACCAGGTAGCCGCCCAGGTGCAGGAAGTACCAGGCCTCGTACGACATGCGGCGGCGCACGGCGCGTACCGCGAGGAGAGCCACCGCGACCAGCAGGGCAGCGGCCGCGAACGCGCCCAGCATGTCCTCGAACGTGGTGACCATCGTGTACGCGTAAGGCAGCAGCGGTTCGCCGCTGGCCATCGCGTAGCCGACGGTCGTCGCCGACAGGTGTGCCAGCACGGCGACGAACAGGTAGCCGCCGATCTCCCGGTGCCAGACGAGCAGCTCGTACGCGCCGATCATCCGCTCCAGCCAGCCGGCCCGGCTCATCAGCAGGAGCTGCAGCAGCAGTGCGCACCCGGCAGCCAGCCCGGTCAGCCGCCCGGCGGCGAGCACCAGGTCGGCGGTGGTGTCCAGGGACCGCGCCGGCGTCTGTGACCACCACAGCACCGGACCGACCAGGAAAGCCGCCAGGACCAGGACAGCGAACAGGCGCCGGCCACCTCGGCCCACCGGCTCCGGCTCGTCCAGCGCCGGCAGCCACGCGTCCGCAGCGGCCGGCGCAACCGCGGCCCGCCGGCCCGGTGCGGTCGTGGCCTCCCCGTAACGTCCCATCGCCGTAGTTTCGTACCGTGTGGCCGGGCGCCGTCGCAACCCGGTCGTCCGGTGCGCGTCGGACCGTCAGGCGCCGGTCGCCGTCGGCGCCAGCGCCGACAGGTCCGCCAGGACCGTGGCCAGCCAACGCCGTGGTGGCAGGGCGGTCGCGCCCGCACGCAGGGCTCGCAGCCGGTGCCGCCGCTCCGCCCGGGGCATCGCCAGGGCGGTGGCGATCGCGCCCGCCAGCTGCGTCGTGTCGAGCGGGTCGACCAGCAGCGCCGCTCCGCCGAGCTCCTCCGCCGCCCCCGTCTCCCGGGAGAGGATGACGGCGGCGTCCCGGTCGTTGACCGCCGCGCACTCCTTGGCCACCAGGTTCATCCCGTCCCGGACCGGGTTGACCACCAGGACGTCGGCGCGGGCCATCAGCGCGAGGCCCCGGTCGAAGTCGTTCGCCGTCTCCAGCAGGACCGGCGTCCATGCCGGCGTACCGAACCTGCGGTTGACCGCGCGGGCGGCGGCCTGCACCTCGCTGGCGTAGCGCCGATAGCTCTCCAGGCCGGTGCGGGAGGTGTAGGCGATCACCTGGTGCACGACGCGGCCGGCCTGCTCGGGGTGGGCGGCGAGGAACTCCCCGAAGCCGGTGATCCCCCGTACCGCGTTCTTGGCCGGTTCCATGCGTTCGACCCGGGCGACGAGGCGGCGGTCGCCCACCAGCGCGTCCAGCTCCCGCGCCGCCGACCGCACCCGGGGGTGCCCGCACCGGTCCCGCAGGGCGGCCGAGTCCACCCCGACGCGGTAGACCCGGACGGCCGCCTCCCCGGCCCGGTGCCGCACCCGCCGCGCGCCGTGGTCCACCTCGAGGCCGAGCTCCGCGCAGCAGCGCAGGAAGCTGTCGGCCCAGCGGGTCGCGAGGAACGCCACCACGTCGGCGCCCAGCATCCCTTCGACCAGCGCGCAGGCCGCGCCGGCGGGCAGCTGGCGGAACCGCTGCGGGTCCGCCCACGGGCACATGGTGAAGTGCGCGATGCGTACGTCGGGGCGGCGCGCCCGCAGCAGCGCGGGGGCCGCCGCGAGGTGGTAGTCCTGGAGCAGGACCACGGCCCCGGGGGCCGCCGTCTCGGCGCAGGCCGCGGCGAACCGCTCGTTGACCCGTAGGTAGGCGGCCCAGTCCGCGCGGAACCGCTCGTCGTCAGGCGGCCATGCCTCGTCGAGGAGATGGTGGTGCAGGAACCACAGTGTCCCGGTGCCCACCGAGGAGTAGTACGCCTCGTAGTCCCGGGGATCGAGCTCCAGGCCGCGCACGGCCACCCGTCCCTCCGGCAGGTCGACCGGCGACAGCACCCCGCCGGCGTCCGCCCGGCGCGCCATCAGCCGGTCGCCCTCGGTGCGGGCGGCGGCGACCCACACCCCGTCGCCGCCGGCGAGCACCGGCCCGAGCACGGCGATCAGGCCGCCCTCACCGCGCCGGGCGGTGATGCCCTTCCCGGTCAGCTCGAAGTCGACCGGACCCCGGTTCGACGCGATGACCAGCGGTGCCGTCGGCTGTTGGGGTGTCATGTCGGATCGGCTCCCCCTCGTCGTGCGGGACTCGGCTCACCAGCTGTTGGACCAGGCCCAGCCCCCGTGCGGCGGGAAAGGGGGGCGCGGGCGGCAGCAGGAGGACCGGGATGCCCGCGGCCAGGGCCCCGCCGTCCGCGCCGGGATCGTCGCCGACCATCAGCGCCTCCCCCGGGCGGACGCCCAGCGCCGCGCAGGCCATCCGGAACAGCTCCGGGTCCGGCTTCTGCCGGCCGTGCTCGCACGACAGTGTCCAGGTGTCGACGAACCGGTCGAGGCCGGCCCGCCGGAACGCCGCACGCAGGTCCCACCCGCAGTTGCTGACCACCCCGACCCGGGCGCCCGCCGCGCGCAGGGCGGCCAGGGTCGCCGCGGTGTCCGGGTACGGGTGCCAGCGGGCGGGGTCGGTGATGCAGTCGTGGAACGCCTCAGCGATCTCGATGGTCACCCCCGGCACCTCGGTGACGGTGGCGACCCAGCCCTGCCGGTGCTCATCCGCGGACAGGTCGCACCGCTGCCGGGTCCGGCGGCCACGGTCCGACTCGGCGTGGGCGAGGATCCGGTCCGCCAGCCGCTGCGCGGTGCCGGCGTCCAGCCGGCTGCCGCGCCTGCGCGCCTGTGCGGCGAGCCCGGCCCCGTCCACCACCCGCGCGGGGTCGAAGAGCGTGGCGGAGAAGTCGAACAGGACGGCCGTGGGGCTCACCGGACCGGCTCCATGCTGCGCGGCGCGGGCGCCGTCAGCCCGGCCGGCCCGGCCCGGTCGCCGGGGCGGCGTAGCAGCACCAGCGCGGCGGCGCCGAAGGTGAGCAGCGCCGCGCCGGCCCCCACACCGGCCGGCCCGGCGGACGCCAGCAGCGGCGCCGCCGACAGCGTGCCGGCCGTGGCCGCCGCGCCCATCGCCACCTCGCCGACGGCCTCGCCGAGGTGCCTGCGGCCCGCCGGCAGCCCGGTGACCAGCAGCATGGTGCCGCCGACCAGCTGGACGTTCCAGGCCGCGCCGAGCAGCACCAGCAGCACCGCCACGGCGGGAGCGGCGTCCGGCCGCTCGGCGAGCAGGCCGGCACCGAGAGCGGCCACGGCCGACACCACGGCCCCGCCGGCGGCGACGGGTGGCACCCGAAGCCGGCTGTAGAGCCAGCCCGACACCGGCGAGAACCCGAACATCGCCGCGACGTGGGCGCTGACCAGCAGGCCCACGGCGGAAAGGCCCCAGCCGTGGTGGTGCAGCGTGGGCGGCGTCACCGCCATCATCGTGACCATCGTGGCGTTGGCCACGCCGAGCAGCGCCGGGGCGGCCAGCGGCAGCCGCCGCGGCGGGTCGGCGGCCGGGTCGGCGGCCGGAACGGCCGGGTCCGCCGCACCCGCCGGGGTGCGCCGGGCCGCCGGCAGCCGCAGTACGAGCACCGCCGCGATCGCGAACGCCGGGACCGCGAGGGCGTAGAGGCCGGCGGATCCGGGCAGCCCGATGCCCTCGACCAGCCGGCCGGCCGGCGCGAGCAGGTTGGGGCCGAGGACGGCCCCGATGGAGGCGGCCGACAGGGCGGTGGCCACCGCCCGGGTCGCCGCCGGTACGCCGCCGCCGACCAGGTCAGCGGCGGCGTACCGGCCGAACATCACGGCCGTGTTGCCGGCGCCCAGCAGGGCGTTGCCGACGAGCACCGGGCCGAGCGCCCGCTGGTACGCGCCCACGAGCACCACGAGCGCGCCGACGACCGCGACGAGCAGGCCCAGGACCAGGCCCGCGCGGCGGCTGCGACGCTTCATGGCGACGCTGACCGGCGGGACCGCCACCGTGGCGCCGAGGACCACCGCGCCCAGCGGCAGCACCACCGTGGCCGGGTCGCCGCTGACGTCGGCGGCCAACAGGCCGCCGGCGGTCCCCCCGGCGGCCATGCCCACGGCCGCCACCGCCTGCGCGGCGTAGAGCAGGCGTACGGGATGCGCCGCGGCGGGGCGGGTCACCGGCTGGCGACAGTCTGCTGGCAGGTGTCCGGTGTGGACACCGGGACGGGCGCCGGGCGGGTGAAGCGGCGGAACACGTCGTCCATGCGGAGGTGCTCGGCGCCCAGCCGGTCGCGGTGGGGCCGGGTGATGCGTACGATCCGGTCCACCACGGCGGGCGGGGCCGCCCGCACGGTCTGCACGAACAGGTCCCAGGCCGCCGCCGAGAAGACCTCGCGGACGCCGGCCTCGTCACCGGCGACGCACCGCTCCTCCAGGTCCAGCAGCCGACGATCCAGGCCCGGTGCCGGTACCGGGCGTACCGGCACCACGTCGACCGCCGGGTGGTGGAGCGGCGCCTGCGCGTCGGGCGCCTCCATCGCGTTGACCAGCGGGCTCACCTCACCGGCCAGCAGTGGGTCGTAGAGACCCGGGTAGGGCGTCTGCTCGTACCCGGGCTCGTGGCCGGCCACGTACAGCGGCGCGGTGCCCCCGGTCCCGGCGATCACACCGAGCGCGACGTCGAGCAGGCTGACCGGCCAGCCCAGGTCCCGGATCATGCACAGCCGCAGGACGGGCCGCGCCGCCTCCACCAGGGCGGTGAGCATGAGCTGCGCCGACTCCACGGCCGACTGGGCGTAGAACAGCGTGTCCGGCGAGTGCAGCCGGACCACGTCCCCGGCTGCGCACCAGCGGCGGAACCGGTCCAGGACGATCGAGTTGTCGACCACGTGGGTGAACCGCACGCCGCCGCACGCCACGCGCCCGCGCGCCGCCACCTGGCCCAGCACCCACTCGCCCATCCGCTTCGACCCGGCGTAGACCTCCGGGGTCCACGGCCGCATGGCCTTGCCCGTCGAGGCGTACACCAGGCACTCCACCCCGGCGTGCTCGGCCGCCTCGGCGACGTTGCGGGTGCCCAGCACGTTGGTGTGGACGGTGCGCACGACCTCCCGCTCGGCCAGCCCGGGATCGCGCTGGGCGGCCAGGTGGAACACCACGTCCGGACGGTGCTCGCGGACCAGCGCCTCGACCGCCCGCCGGTCGCGCACGTCCAGCCGCAGGTACCGTACGCCCGCGACCTTCCGCCCGGCCGGGGTGATGGAGGCGCTGGCCAGCTGGGCGGGGCCCAGCGCGGCGAGCTGGTCCAGCAGGGCCGCGCCGAGGCATCCGCTGCCCCCGGTGACCATGATGCGCCGGCCGGCCACCGCCGCCCGTACCGCGTCCTGGGGGATCGGGATGGTGCGCTCCCGGATGGCGAGATAACGCCGCAGTTCCCCGGCGCTGTCAGGTCGGGCGCTGCGCAGCCGCGCGGTCAGCCCGGCCAGCCGCCGCCGGGCCGCCGGGGGGAGCTCCTGCTGCCCGGGCGGGACGTCTCGCACCATGAGCCGCAGGATCTCGTCCGTCACCGGCATCGCAGACCTCCGTTCGTCGTGGCGGGGACCGGTTCGAAGGCGGAGATGGCGTTGCGTTGAGGAACAGGCACCAGGCCGCGCGGGAGCTCACTGCTCCTTACCGCCTTCCCGAGCCGACCTTAGTATCGACGTTCCTAAGTGCGTGCCGATCACCGTAGCGTCTCCGGAAACTGTTCCCAGCTGTCTCCTGCGTTGCTGACGCGCTTTGGCGAGTTGTCGTCCGGGCTCTGGACGGGTGTCCGCAGAGGACGGACGGGACCCGCGGGTGTCTAGGCCCCGCGCCGGCGGCGTCCCCCGCCCGTCCCGGTACGGACGGCACGTGGTCGATGGCCCGCCGGGCGTGTCATGCTGCACGGACCACGACCAGACCGAGGAGTGCGACAGTGGCCACTGGCGAGGCGGTGCAGGCCGTACCCGCGAGGCAGTCACTACGCGCGCTGCGCATCGGCCTGACGCTCACCACGATCCTGGCACTGCTGTTCGGCGTGCCGTGGTGGACGCTGGTGGTCGCGGGCGCGCAGTGGCCCGCGGCTGTCGTCGCCGCGGGCACGGTGGCGTTCTGCGGTGCGCTGGTCGCGTTGCCCGTGCTCATGTACGTCGGACACGGCCGCCGCCTGGACTGGGCGGCCGTCGCCGGCGACACCCTCCTCGGCGTGGTCTGGGTGCTCTTCGCCTGGGCGTTGTTCGGGAACGTGCTGCGGCTGGCCCTCGGGGTCGCCGGCGTCACCGACCCCGCCCGTTCCCGGATCGTCGCCGCCTCGGTCGCCGGGGTGTCGCTCCTGCTGGTGCTCTGGGGCTACGCCGAGGCGGTGCGGGTGCCACGCACCAGGCGGGTCCAGGTCACGATCCCCCGGCTGGGTCCGGGTCTGGACGGCGTCCGGGTCGTCCTGCTGACCGATACGCACTACGGCCCGATCGACCGGGCCCGCTGGTCGGCCGAGGTCGTCGCCGCAGTCAACCGGCTCGACCCCGACATCGTGTGCCACACGGGTGACATCGCTGACGGCAGCGTGGCGCAGCGGCGCGAGCAGGCCGCTCCGCTGGGCACCGTCCGGGCCCGGCTGGCCAGGGCGTACGTCACCGGGAACCACGAGTACTTCGGCGAGGCGCAAGGCTGGCTCGACCACATGCGGGACCTCGGCTGGGAGCCGCTGCACAACCGGCACGTCGTTGTGGAGCGCGGCGGCTCCCGGCTGGTCGTCGCCGGCGTCGACGACGCCACCGCCGCCTCCTCGGGGCGCCCCGGCCACCGGGCCGACCTTGCCGCCGCGCTCGCCGGTGCCGACCCGGACCTGCCCGTACTGCTGCTGGCCCACCAGCCCAAGCAGGTCGACGCGGCCGTGGCGTGCGGCGTCGATCTCCAGCTCTCCGGGCACACCCACGGCGGGCAGATCTGGCCGTTCCATCTCCTCGTACGCCTCGACCAGCCGACGGTCAACGGCCTGTGCCGGCGCGGCGACCGGACCCAGCTCTACACCAGCCGGGGCACCGGCTTCTGGGGGCCGCCACTGCGGATCTTCGCGCCGAGCGAGATCACCCTGCTCACGCTGCGGGCGGCGTAGCTAGTATCCCAGGTCGCGGCGGCGCAGGCCGGCGTATCCGCTGACGGCCAGCGCGGCGGCGATGACAGCGAGGACGAGCAGCGGCGTAACGGTCACGGCGGACAGCGGTGCCTGTGGTGTGTGCGAGAACGGGGAGCCGCGTTGCAGCCACTCGGGGATGTCGAACGAGTCGGCGAACAGCGCGACGACCGCGCAGTACCCGACGCCGGTCCAGGCGATGGCGGCTGCGGCGCGGGGCAGCCAGCCGACGCCGAGGACCGCGACCGCGGTGAGCACCAGCACGGCCGGCAGGTAGGTGAGCGTGACACCGGCCATGCGCGACACCTGCCCGGCGTCGGAGACGGTCATGCCGTAGGCGATGCCCTGGCCGAGGCCGGCCGCGACCAGCACCAGCATGCTGCCGGCGGCGGCCACGGCCAGGTGGCTGCCCAGCCATGCCGCCCGGCTGGCCGCGGTGGCCAGCACCGGTTCGGCGCGCCCGGATGTCTCCTCACCGCGCGCCCGCAGGGCGGCGATGACTCCGAAGGCGGCGGTGGTGAGCGCCAGCGTCGTAGTGGTCAGGGCGAAGTATGAGTTGACGATGTCCGCCGCCCCGCCGGGGAGCAGGTCGGCCACCTCTGGGTTGTCTTTCACGTACTGCTCGATGCTGTCACCGAGGGAGCCATAGGCGGCGCCGAGAAGGAACAGGCCGGCCGCCCACCCGGCCAGCGCCCCACGCTGTAGCCGCCACGCCAGACCGAGCGGGGAGCCCAGCGCCGCCGAGGCGGTCGCCCGGCCGGGCCGCGGCCGGACCAGCCCGGCGCCGAAGTCCCGCCGGTCCAGCAGCGCCATCGCCACGACCACGGCCAGCGCGGTGGCGGCGGCCGGGATGAGCAGCGGCCACCATCGGTTGTCCACGTAGGGGAAGGTGCGCTGGCCCCAGCCGATCGGGGATACGAACGACAGTGTCCCGTCGCCGACATCGCCGGCGGCGCGCAGCACATACGCCGCGCCGAGGACCAGGCCGACCGCGCCGTAGGCGGTCCGGGTGTTCTCGAACACCTGGACCGCCACCGCGGTGAGTGCGGCGAACGCGGTTCCCACGGCGGTGGTCGCGGCGCCGAACAGGATCGATCCGGAGACTGGGAGCCCGGTCCCGGCCGCTGCGGCGAACACCAGCAGCCCCACGGACAGGTTCGCCAGCCCGGCCAGGGCGAGCGCCGCGGTCAGCGGGGCACGCCGACCGATCCGGGCGGAGCGGAGCAGCTCGGCCCGCCCGGACTCCTCTTCGCTGCGGGTGTGCCGGCCGACGAGGAACATGCTCATCAGCGCGGCCACGATCGCCACGAAGGCGAAGATCTCGAACACCACCTCACCGCCGATGGTGTCCAGCAGCTCGGTCGGGCCGCTCATGGCGATGACGGCCGTGTTGCCGCCCAGGGTCTGGCGCAGCTTGGCCAGGGCCTCGGGGGTGTCGTACAGGTCCTGGCTCTGCGTGGACTGGACCAGCACCAGCAGCGTCGCACCCAGCAGCCACCACGGCAGCCCGCGCCGCTCGCGCCTCAGCATGAACCGCAGCAGCCCACCGACGCCGGTCATGACGCCGCCTTCGGGCCGGAGGTCCCCTGGTTGCCGTAGTGCCGCAGGAACATCTCCCCCAGTATCCGCGAAGACTCACCGGTCTTGGGCGAACCTGATGACCGACCCACATCGAAGGCGGGCGGTGGATCCGGGGCCCGCCCCGCCGTACGGCGGGACGGGCCCCGGTCACCCGATCAGGCCAGGTCTGGCCGCTCGGTCACGCGAATCGCGTTGACCAGCGGCTTACCGCTGCTCGCCACGAACCGCACGTTGAGCACGCCGTCGGTCACGGTGACCTGGTAGGTCCGGGTGACCGCCGTGTACGTGCCGGCCTCGAGCGCGATGTCCAACGAGGACAGCACCTCGGTGCCCTCGATGAGCACGTCGAAGACCCGCTTGGTCGGCTTGGTGCTCGACAGCTCGGCGAAGTACAGCTCCACCGTGTAGACGCCGTTGGGCACGTTGTCGAACCGGTACTCGTACAAGCCCTCCCGTGCGTTCTGGAAGAGCACCGGGTCATCGGTGCCGCCGATGGCCTGGTTCGTGGACTTGGTGCTTGCGCTGCCCTGGTAGCCGAAGGAGCCCGCCGTGTACTCCTGGTCCGGCTGCCAGCGGTCACCGAGGGTGTCCACGACGCCGCCGCCCGAGGCGCCCGAGTCGAGCGCCGCCTGGTAGCGCGGCACGACGACCGTCACCGGCACGGTCAGCACCGGGGCCCGCCCGCTCTCCGACGTCACCTGCACGGTGGCGGTGAGCACGTCGCCGCCCGCGTACCCGGCCAGGTCCACCGAGAGCGTGCCGGTGGCCCTCGCGCCGGTGGCGAGGTCACCGCTGGTCAGGCTGACCGACAGCCACGGGGCGTCCTCGGTGACCGTGTACGCCGTCGGGAAGCCCGAGTTGACCAGCTCGAAGGCGCGGATGCGCTGCTGGCCGGCGGGGACCACGATCTCGTACGCGTTCCTGACGACCGCGACCTTGCCGGTCCTGAGCGCCTCGGACACCGCCACGACGCCGCCCGCCTCGATCGTCACCGCCTGCGCGAAGGGCTGGTACGCCGGGGCGGAGAGCGTCACTGTGGTGGCACCGGCCGGCGCCTGGGCCAGGTACGCACCGTCCGGCCCGGTGGTGGCCACGACCGCCGTGTCGCCCGTGCCCACGGTGACCGTGGCCCCGGCGACACCCTCGCCGTCGTTGGCGTCACGCACCGTGCCCAGCACCACGCCGTGCCTGGTGGTGCGGAGGTCGATGCTGAGGCCGTCGGAGAGCACGCCGGCCGTGTTGTAGGAGTACTGGAACGCGTCGGTGCCCATGCGGTTCTCCACCCCGATGGTGGCGCTGGAGCCCGACTCGTAGCTGGTGCCGGCGATGTCCTTGTAGTGGTAGGAGATCTTGCCGTCCTCACCGATGACCGCGGCGAACGAGAACTCCTCGGACAGGGCCGACGTGTGGACGACGTTGCGCCACTCGACGACGAACGAGCGGTGCGGCGTGGTGCCGATGACGCCGGTGTAGATGCCCGCGGTTGCCGGGGGCACCCGCAGGGAGTCCCAGAACGGGTAGAGCGCCGCGTTGGGTGTGGTCGTACGGGGAATCGTGGCGTTGGCGCTCGAGGTCGAGCTGGACGCGAAGGTCACCACACCGTTGGTGGTGACCCAACCGGACCGGTAGGTCTCCCCGTACAGCGCGACCGGGAAGGGCAGGGTGACGGCCACCGAGTCGCTGGTCCCGTCCGGGAGCTCGAGCTTGTCCGTACCCGTGACAAAGCGGTTGTCGTTGCCGGCCGCGCACGCGTACCCGAAGGTGTCGACGCGGGCCGGCAGCGCGATGTCCGCGGTGGTGTCGGCCGCGACCTCCACGTGTGCGGTGCCGGCGGTGACGCACAGGGACGGGTGCGTGGCCGTCAGGTCGTAGGACCCGTGCGGCAGCGTCACCTGGTAGCGGCCCTGGGCGTCCGCGGTGGCGGTCACCGGGGTGCCGGCCACGGTGACCGTCGCGCCCCCGGCCGGCCCGGAGTACGACGTGACCGTTCCCGAGACCGTCGCCGACGGTGCCTGCTGCAGCACGATGTCGAGGGTGGCGGCCTGCCCTTCGACGACGGTGACGGTGCCGGAACCCGTGAGGTAGCCGAACTTGGTGACCGTGACCGTGTAGTCGCCGACGGAGAGCACGGGTAGCGCGTACCTGCCGTCGGACGCGGTGTTGAGGACGCGGTCCATCGGGCCGTCCACGACCACCTTCGCGCCGGCGACGGCCGCGCCGCCCGAGGTCACCGTGCCGCTCAGCGAGCCGGTCGGGCCACGCGGCGTGGCCGAGACCGCCGCCAGCGCGTCCAGCCGCCCCTCACCGAAGACGTTGTTGTCGGCCGGGGTGCCGCCGCAGGTGGCGGCGTCGACGTCGATGGCGGTCTGGTCGAGGAGCAGCTCGGTCTGCGCCACGTCGCCCTGGATGGCGGGGGATGCCGACCACATCAGGGCAACCGCCGCCGCGGTGTGCGGGGAGGCCATGGACGTACCGGACTTCGAGCCGTAGCCGCCGCCGTTGACAGCGGAGCGCACGTTGACGCCCGGAGACGCGAGGTTCGGCTTGACGGTCCCGTTCTCGCCGGTGCCCCGGGAGGAGAAGCTGGCGATGGCGTTGTTGATGTCGAACGCGCCGGAGCTGTAGCTGGCCACGTACGAGCCCGGCGAACCGCTGGTGTTGCAGCCCGGCCCGCTGTTGCCGTTGGAGAACGCCGGGAAGATGCCGGCGGCCCGCCAGGCGGCGACCACGTCCTGGTACCACGGGTCGAAGACGGTCGAGCCCCAGGAGTTGTTCACCACGTCGGGGGCCAGGTCGGGGCGCGGGTTGGCGCCGGTCAGGTCGGTGGGCGCGACGACCCACTGCCCGGAGGCGAGCAGGGACTCGCGGCTACAGGAACTGGACTCGCACCCCTTGGCGGCGATCCACTTGGCACCGGGGGCGACGCCGATCTTGTTGTCGCCGCCATCGTCGCCCACCATCGTGCCCATGGTGTGCGTGCCGTGGCCGTTGTTGTCGCACGGCGCGGCCGTGGCGCACACGTGGGCCGGGTCGAACCAGCTGTAGTTGTGGTCGTAGCCACCGTCGCCGTTGCGGCCGCGGTACTGGTTGCGGACTGCCGCGTGGTCGTACTGGACACCGGTGTCGATGTTGGCGACGACGATGCCCTCACCGCGCACGCCGATCTCGCTCCAGACCCGGGGGGCGTTGATCCGGTCGACATTCCACTCGATGCCGTTGACCGTGGGCTCGGTCCCGCCCGCAGCCGGTAGGTCGAGCTTGATCTCGTCGTCCGCCGTGATCCGCGCGACCTCGGGGCGCTCGGCGAGCGTGGCAGCGGTCTCCTGGCCGGCGACGAGCTGGATGGAGTTGTCGATCCAGAACGTGGTGTAGTCGACTCCCGCCGACTCCAGCAGCCTGACCACGTCCGCCTGGGACGCCGTGGCCTGCTGGCGCTTCGCCTCGTAGACGGCGGTCGCCTTCTCCGTCTTCGTCGCGGCCTGCGCCGCCACGTGCAGGTCGGCGTCGCGGTCGAACTCGACCCAGAAGGAGACCTCCGCTCCGGCTCGAAGCTGTTCGAGCAGTACGGGTTCCGCCTTGTCCTCGAGTGCGGACCCGTCGGTGAGCGGCTGGGCGGACGCGGCGCCGCCGGCCGGTGGCACCATCACGAATGCGATCAGGGCCGCGAGGGCCACCTGCAACGGCGTTCTCTGTCTTGCCACCCGGTCTCCTTGGCAGTAGCGGCGGGGTCGCCCGCCGTAGGGGTGCTGGAAGTGCGGCCCACCGCCCATACCATCGATTTGAATGGATCAAAGAGCCACCGGCCATCCTCGCAGGCCCGCCGCGATTGATCAAGGTATCCCCCCTGGCGGATACCTGCCATGGCGCGCGACCAGGCACCACCCAAGCGAACCGGGAACCGCGGCCAGCGCCACCTCCACCGGCGCGGGTCTACGCGCGGCGAGGACACGCCCGCAGTGCCGACCGGCGCCTGCGGGACGCGCTCGCGCTCGCCACCGCAGCGGGTGACGAGTTCGACACGGGCCTGGTCCGCCTCGCTCTGGCGCGCTTTCACGAGTCACACAGCCGTGGTACGGCTGGAAAGCGTTGCCGGTCAAGGTTGATCAAATGTCGGACCTCAGGATGCAGGCCAGAGTCGGACCAACCACTCCTCGACGCCGGTGTAGAAAAGCTCGATGCCGAGGCGGGCGGCGGCCTCCGAGCGGCCGCGGGCGTAAGCGCGCACGTGGTAGCGGCCGGGCGCCAGGGTCAGGTCGGGACCGGCCGGTTCGCCGTGCACGTTCTGGATCCGCGCGGTGCCGCTGCCGTTGTCGATCGTGGCTTCGTCGACGTCCTCCCACTCGTCGCCGGCTGCCGGCGGTTCGGCGCCCCACAGCTCGACATCGACGGTCGGGGTGAAGTCGTTGCCGGCAGTGGCGAACAGCGCCCCCCCGGGGGCGGCGGCGACCAAGTCGTCAGGCGGTTCACCGGTCAGCGGGGTCTCGGCCGAGTACGGGTCGGCCAGCACAAACGTGTGGTGGCTGACGGCCGGCGTGTAGCGAATGCGAGTGGTCGGACTGGGTGTCATGGCCCATTCAGGATAGGGCGGTGCCCGAT
>DASSUC010000337.1:0-7862 GCA_035707405.1 Micromonosporaceae bacterium
CGCCGCGAGGAGCTCGGTCATCTTCGCGTACCCCGGCTCGGCCAGCCGCTGCTGCCGTCCGGGCAGCTGCACGCACTGGTGCGCGATGGAGGGCGGCAGCAGCCCACCCCACTCCTTGTAGATGGTGACCCCGCTGCCGGCATGCGGGAACAGGAAGAGCCGCAGGGTGGCGTCCGGGTCGACCTCGGCCGGCTCGAACCACCGGCCCGCGGTCACGGTGCCGTTGGGCATGGTGCCTCCTGGGTGCTGGGTCGCGGGAGGGGCTGCTGCGTCGCCGCCGGCCGTCATACGGCCACCGGGGTTCGCTGCGCTCGCAGCGTCTCCCGCACGGCCCGGCGCAGGACCTTCCCGGACGGGTTGCGGGGCAGATCGGCGACGAAAGTGTACCCGGTTGGGATCTTGAAATCGGCGATCCGTCCCTTCAGGAATGTCATCAGCTCCCGCGGCGTGGCCTGCCGGTCCGGCCGCAGCACCACGCACGCGTGGACCGCCTCACCCCAGCGCGGGTCGGGCACCCCGACCACGGCCACGTCGGCGACGGCCGGGTGGTCGCCCAGTGCCTTCTCCACCTCGGCCGGGTAGATGTTCTGCGCGGCGACGATGATCGTGTCGTTGATGCGGTCGTAGAGGTGCAGGTACCCGTCCTCGTCGAGGTAGGCGGCGTCGCCCATGTAGAGCCACTCGCCCCGCAGCGTCTTCGCCGTCGCGTCGGGCAGGTTCCAGTACCCCAGCATGCGGGCCCCGGTGCGGACGCAGACCTGGCCCACCTCGCCGGGTGGCAGCTCGTTGCCCTCGCTGTCCACGATCTTGATCTCGCTGCCCGGGCACGCCCGCCCCACCGAGCGCAGCAGCGGGCTGCCCGGCACGTGGGCGGCGGGCGGCAGGATGGCGGCGGCGGCGCCGGTCTCGGTGCTGGCGTAGATCTGCGCGAACTCGCAGCCGATGACGTCCAGGCACTGCTGCAGCAGGCTGTCCGAGATCGGGGCGGCGCCGTAGGTCACCTTGCGCATCGACTGGAACGTCTGCCGTGTCACGCCCGGCTCGGCGAGGAGCATCTGCAGCATCGCCGGGGCGGCGTAGGTGACCGTCACCCCGTGCTCGCGGATCAGCCGGACCGCCTCCTGGGCCTGGAACGCCCGCATCACCACGCTGGTGGCGCCGGCGACGAACCCGTGCATGAACCAGGCGAAGCCGGCCACGTGGAAGCCCGGGAAGGAGATCAGGTTGACGTCGTCGGCCAGCCAGTCGATCCAGTCACCGATCTGGTCGCCGGCCGCCTCCACGTACGTGAAGAAGCTGCGATGGGCGAGGACCGCGCCCTTGGGCAGGCCGGTGGTGCCGCTGGTGTAGAGCTGCACGACCGGATCGTCCGGGCCGGTGCCCGGGTCGAGGTCGGTGTCGGGCTGCCCGGCGGTCCACCCGCGCAGCCCGGCACCTCGGGACCCGGCCGAGTCGAGCTGCACCACGCCGCGCAGCAGCGGCAGCTCGCCGCGGACCCGGTCCACGACCGGCAGGTACTCACCCTCCACAAAGAGCAGCTCGGCACCTGAGTCGCGCAGGATGTGGTCGACCTCGCCGGCGGTGAGCCGCCAGTTGATCGGCACCAGCACGGCGCCGCTCTTGGCGCAGGCCAGCGCGATCTCGTAGTAGTGCTCGGACTCCTTGCCCAGGTAGGCCACCCGGGCGCAGCGGCCCAGCCCGGCCGCGCGCAGCGCGTGCGCGGTGCGGTTGCTCTCCCGGTGCAGCTCGGCGAAGGTGGTCCGGCGCTGCTCGCAGATGATCGCCGGGTGGTCGGGGCGGGCCGCTGCGTTGGCGGCCGACGCGGCGGCCAGCGTGGCGGGGCGGTCGGGTTGCGGGGTAGGGGGCATGCTCGCTCCAGGGCTCGGTGGGTCGAGATAAGGGCGGGCCGGGCGGCGTCAGCCGACCGGCTCCGGCACGAGCTGGTGGTGGAGGAAGTCGGCCAGTCGCGCGGCGCACGGGTGGTCGAACGGCGCCGACGCCGGCAGTGGCACCCGGAACGTGGCCTCCAGCGTGTTCTTCAGCTCGACCGCCAGCAACGAGTCCAGGCCCAGGTCGACGAACTCGATGTCGGGCTCGACCGCGTCGGCGTCCTCCAGGTGCAGCACTCCGGCCACCTTCACCCGGACCAGGTCCTCGATGGCCGCGGCCCGCTCCCCGCTCGGCGCGGCCAGCAGCGCGTCCAGGTCGACCGCGCGGGCCCGTGCCCCGCCGCTGGCCAGGTCGGCGAGCATCGCGTTGACCAGCGGCTTGCCCGCGAGGTAACGGTCCCAGTCGCACTCGCCGACGCCCACCTGGGTCACCGGCTGCGCCAGCAGCGACGCCAGGGTCGCCAGGGCCCGCGCCGGGGTGAAGAACCGGATGCCCTCGGCCTCCAGCGCCCTGATGTGTTGGCGGCTCAGCCGCGCCGACATGCCGGCGTCGGACCAGGGGCCCCAGTTGAGGCTGAGCCCCGGCAGGCCCTGCGCCACCCGCCAGTGGACCAGGCCGTCCAGGAAGGCGTTGGCCGCGGCGTAGTTGGCCTGTCCGGCACCGCCGAGCACCGCGGCGGCGGACGAGTACGCCACAAAGAAGCCGAGCTCAGGCAGGTCGCGGGCGGCCTCGTGGAGCAGCGCGCCGCCGTACACCTTGGACCGGAAGAGGGCGTCGAGGGTCTCCCAGGTGGTCGCCGCCACCGGCTTGTCGTCGAGCAGCCCGGCCGCGTGCACTATGCCACCCACCGGGTACGGGCCAGCGCGCAGCTCGCCCATCATCTTGTCCACGTCGCCGGGGTCGCCGATGTCGGCGGCGTAGACGGTGACCCGTGCCCGCTCGCGCAGCCGCTGCCACAGCTCACCGGCGTCGGCGGCCGGCGAGCCGCTCCGGCTCACCAGCGCCAGGTGGCGCGCGCCCAGCTCGACCAGCTTCTCCGCGGTGGCCAGCCCCAGCGCGCCGAGCCCGCCGGTGACCAGGTAGGTGCGGTCAGGGTGGACGGTGACCGCCGCGGCGGGAGTCTCCGGGCCGGTTCCGTTCTCCCGGCCGGTTCCGTGCTCCGTGCCTGGCAGCAGCCGTGGCACGTGGCGCCGCCCGTCCCGGAACGCCACCTGGTACTCACCGCTGTCGGCCGCGGCCAGCTCGTCGACGAGCGGCCCGGCGCCGCCGGTCGCGGGCAGGTCGACCAGGGTGACCCGGTAGGTCGGGTACTCGTTGAACAGGACCCGGCCGAACCCCCACAGGGTCGCCGCCGCCAGGTCCTCTCCGGTGCCCGCGGCGTCGCCGGGCAGCCACTGCGCCCGCGCGCTCACCAGCCACAGCCGCTGGTTACGGCCGAAGCCCTCCCGGGTGAGCACGCCGAGCAGGTCCAGCAGGCCGCGGTAGTTGCACTCGCACGCGGCCCGCAGGCCGGCGGCGCTCACCGGCGCGACCGCCGGTTCCCCGGCCGTTGAGCCTCCGGCCGTTGAGCCTCCGGCCGTTGAGCCTCCGTCCGTTGAGCCTCCGTCCGCCGGACCTCCGTCCGCCGGACCTTCAGCCGGGCCCTCCGGCCGCCAGAACCAGCAGACATCGGTGACCCGCCGGTCCCGCAGCACCTCACCGGCGGTCTCGGCCCGTGCCGCCACGGACAGCTCGACCCCGGCTCGGGCGGCCGCCGCGGCGAGCGGGGTGAGCAGCGGCTCCTCGAGGTTGACGGCGAGGACGTGCCGCGGCGGCGCCGGGTGGCCCGGCAGCGGCTGCGGCACCCAGCGCACGTGGTGCAGGAAAGGCAGGGCGGTCGCCGCCTCGTCCACACTGGACGGGTTGCCGCCCAGGCCGGCGGCGGGTGTGCCCAGCCCGTGCCGGTTCCCCTCCACCGGCAGCCAGTACCGCTTGCGGTCAAAGGCGTACGTGGGCAGGGTCATCCTGCGGCGCTCCCGGCCGCGGTGGAAGCCCGCCCAGGACACGGCGAGGCCGGCGACGTAGAGCTGGGCGACCGAGCGCCGGAGGGTGGCCGCCCCGGCGTCCTGCCGGCGCAGGCTGGCCAGCGGGTGGTGCCGCCCTGCCGGCAGGCACTGCCGGGCCAGCGACAGCAGCGCCGCGGAGGGGCCCACCTCCACCAGGACGTGCCGGCCGCGCCGGTCCACCGTACGCATCGCGGCCTCGAACTGCACCGGCTCGGCGATGTGGCGTACCCAGTAGTCCGCGGTCGCTATCTCAGCCGGCCGCGCCACCTCGCCGGTGAGGTTGGTGACCAGGGTGAGCGTCGGCTCCCGGAAGCGCACGCCGCGCAGGGCCTCGCGGAAGTCGTCGAGCACCTCGTGCATCAGCGGCGAGTGGAAGGCGTGCGACACCGCCAGCGGGCTGACCCGTACCCCGCGCTCCCGCAGGGTCGCCACCACCTCGGCCAGCGAGTCCCGCCCGCCGGACACCACGCACTGCCGCGGCGAGTTGACCGCGGCCAGCGCCAGGTCCGCCCGGTCGGCGAGCAGCGGGGCCACCTCGCCGGCCGGCGCGTCCACGGCGGCCATCCCACCTGGGGCGCGGACCGACTGCATCAGCCGGCCCCGCGCCGCGACCAGGGTGGCGGCGTCCGCGAGCGGGAACAGCCCGGCCACCGCCGCGGCGGCCACCTCGCCGATGCTGTGCCCCACCAGCGCGCTGGGCCGCACCCCGAAGGAGAGCCACAGCTTGGCCACCGCGTACTCCAGCGTGAACAGGGCCGGCTGGGCGTACCGGGTCTGGTGCACCGCCTGCGGGTCCGGGTCCTCGTCCAGCAGCAGCGCCTTCACCGAACGGTCCAGGTGCGGCGCGAACAGGGCGTCGCACTCGTCGACGACCTCCCGGAAGGCGGGGAACTGCCGGTACAGCGGCGCCCCCATGCCCGGATACTGCGACCCCTGGCCGGTGAAGAGGAACGCCGCCTTGCGCAGCTCGCCCGGGCGGACCCGGTCCCGCTCCAGCCGCGCCTCGTGCTTGGCCAGCAGACTGTCCACATCGGCCAGGTCCCGCACCGCCCCGGCGAGCCGGTGGCTGAAGTGGGCCCGGGCGACGTTGCCGGTGTAGCACAGGTCGGCGACGTCGGCGTCCGGGTGCTCCGCCAGGAAGCTGCGGTACCGCTGCACCTGCCGCCGCATGGCCCGCTGGCTCTTGGCCGACAGGGTGAACACGCCACCGCCGCCGTCCGGGAGGGCGGCGGGGCCGGCCGCGGCGGCCGCTGCCTCCGCGCGTACGGCCGGTGGCGGCTCCTCGACCACGACGGCGGCGATGGTGCCGGCGAAGCCGAAGCTGTTGACCAGCGCCCGCCGCGTCGGCGCCACCCACGGCCGGCACGTGGTCGGCACGGTCACCGGGTAGGTGTCCCACGGGATGCGCCCGGACGGGGTGCTCAGGTTCAGGTGGGGAAAGACCGTGCCGGCGCGCATCTGCAGCACGGTCTTGACGATCCCGACGATGCCGGCGGCCGGCTCCATGTGGCCGAGGTTGGTCTTCACCGACCCGACCAGCACCGGGTCGGCCCGGCTGTGGGAGCGGGCGAACACGTCGCTGATCGCGCCCATCTCGATCGGGTCGCCGAGCGGGGTGCCGGTGCCGTGCGCCTCGACGTACTGGATGTCCTCCGGACGCAGCGCGGCGCTGGCCAGTGCCGCGCGCATGACCGCGGCCTGCGCGGTGCCGTTGGGCACGGTGAGGCCGGCGCTGTCCCCGTCCTGTCCCACCGCGGTGCCCCGGACCAGGGCCAGGATCGTGTCGCCGGCGCTGCGCGCGTCGGAGAAGCGCTTGAGGACCAGCACCCCGCAGCCCTCCGCGCGGACGTAGCCGTCCGCGGCCTCGTCAAAGGTCTTGCACTGCCCGTCCGGGGCGAGCATGTTCGCGTGCGAGAAGACCACCGGGGTACGGGGATGGTGCAGCGCGTTCACGCCGCCGCAGAGCGCGATGTCGCACTCGCCGCGGCGCAGCCCCGACACTGCCGCGTGCAGGGCGGTCAGGGAGGACGCGCACGCGGTGTCCACGGTCATGCTCGGGCCGTGCCAGCCGAGGAAGTAGGACAGCCGGCCGCACATGGGAAACAGCGTGATGCCGGCGGCGAGGTGGCCCTCCAGCCGGTCGTACGGGATCGCCTCGATCTCCAGCGCGTAGTCGATGGAGCTGGCTCCTATGTAGACACCGCCGTTGCCGCGGCGCAGCGAGGTCGGGTCGATGTTGGCGTGCTCGAGCGCGTCCCACGCGGTCTCCAGCAGCAGGCGCTGCTGGGGGTCGACGTAGGGCGCCTCCTTGGGCGAGATGTTGAAGAAATGCGCGTCGAACTGGTCGATCTGGTCCAGGAACCCGCCACCCGTGGTACGGATGCGGCCCTTGGCCTCAAGGTCGCCGTCCGGGGAGAACGCGGCCACGTCCCAGCGGTCCGCCGGGATGGGCCGGATCCCCGAGCGTCCCTCCCGCAGGAACTCGGCGAACTCGTCCGGGGTGCTGCTGCCACCGGGGAAGCGCAGCCCGATGCCGACGATCGCGATCGGCTCGTACTTCTCCAGCAGCAGCCGCCGGATGGTCTCCCGCTGCTCCGCCACGGTGGCGAGCGCGGTGCGCAGCTGGTCGGTGGAGTCCGCGGACGTCTGCGGCACGGCGTGCCTCCTTCGGCGAGCAGCGGGCGTGACCTGGTCAGGCCCGATAAAGGCCGTCGAGTACGGAGTCCCAGAGCTGTTGTGGTGCCGTGCCGGCCGGCCCGCCCTTCATGCCGTCCGCCGGAAGGGCGTCGCCGAGCTGGCCATCGCCGAGCCGGCCGTCGCCCAGCTCTGCCCCGGCGGCGAACAGGTCGGCCAGCACGTCATCGGTGAGGTGCGTCATCAGCTGGGCGACGGTGGGCCGGTTGAACAGGACGTTCGCGTTGATCCCGCAGCCCAGCCGGGCCTCCAGCCCCTGCTTGATCTCGCTGAGCCGCAGCGAGGTGAGGCCCAGGTCGAAGAAGCTGGCATCGAGCGGCAGCTCGTCCACATCGGTCATCAGCAATGTGGACTTGAACTCGTCTGTCAGCAGTGTCTCCAGCGCTTCCCGACGCTCGAAAAGAGGCAGGCCGCGCAGGTGAAGAATGGTTTCGGTCGGCCCCGTCCCCAGTGTGGTGGAAGGCTGCCCGCAAGCGTCTGGTCCAGCGGCGGAGAATGCATTCTCCGGGGTTGGCTGCGTCACGGCTGTGCCTCCATCGCCTCAATGCCTCCGGCAAACGCCGGCTGCCGTATTTGCCATTGATTGGAACGGAGGCGGCTGACCCGGGCCTGACGGCGGCCTGACATTCTCAGCTGAGCGCGGTGCCCGCCCGGCGCAGCCCGAGGAACTGAAGGTCGACGAAGAGTGCGACAACGGCGGCCTGGACGAGCACGAACACCACGCCGAGCACGGTCAGGCCGAACCAGCCGGCGCCGATGAGCAGCACGCTGAGCACGACCCAGAGCGCGTTGACGGCGACCGCGGCCCAGGCCGCCGAGTAGCTCACCGCCGGCCGGGTGCCGACGTAGGCCAGAGCGCCCCCGTACCCGGCCAGGAACAGGCCCGCACCCACCAGGACCGCCGCCGGTATGCCGAGCGGCGTGTCCAGCACCGAGCCGGCGGCGGCCAGCAGCAGGCCGAGCGCGCCGGTAGCGAGGGCGTCGAGCTTGAGCGCCAGGCGCAGCAGGCGGCCACCATCTGCCGAGGCTGGCCGGATCTGGGTGGGTCCAACACGGTTCGTGTCCATGATCTCTCCTCTCTCCGCTGCCCGTCATCAGGGCCCGTCGCACGCGCGACCCGCCCGCGGGCATCGACGGCCAGGTCAGCCCACCATCTGTGCCGCGCGGGCATCGTGTCGATTACATGGGAGGTAACGCGTCAGCCCTATCGCCGGTCCGGTGGTCACTGTGCGC
>DASSUC010000338.1:0-3420 GCA_035707405.1 Micromonosporaceae bacterium
CCGACGTAGCGCACCTGGACCGGCATCTTGGTCGCGTCCGGCTTGCGCAGCAGGGCGACCACCTCCACGCTCGCCACCGACCGCGACTGGAGGTACTTGAGCAGCCAGGACAGGGTCAGCCCGGAGTCGATGATGTCCTCCACCACGACCACGTGCCGCCCGGCGATGTCCCGGTCCAGGTCCTTGAGGATGCGCACCACACCCGAGGAGGTGGCGCCCTGCCCGTAGGAGGAGACCGCCATGAACTCCAGCTCCACCGACGGCCCGCAGCGGCCCAGCGCCCGGGCGAAGTCGGCCATGAACATGAGCGCACCCTTGAGCACGCACACCAGCAGCAGCCCGGGCAGGTCGGCGTAGTCGGCCGAGACCTGTTTGGCCAGCTCAGCGGTCTTCTCGCGGATCTGCTCCTCGGTGACGATCACCCGGTCGATATCGGGGTCGTACCAGAAGCCCTGCGTGCCGTCGGCCATGCGGGCAAGCCTGCCGGATCGGGCGGACCATGGCGCCACCGGGGTCGCGATCGGGCTCCACGCCGCCGCCGACCAGCCAGGAACCGCCCGGCGAGGCCGGCGCCGAACGCGAGCGCGGCGACGACCCCCACGGCGAAGCCCGGGCGCACCGGCCACACCGGCGCGCCCGCACCGGGGCGGACCGCGCCGGAGCGGACCACCGCGTCCGGCACGTCCATGGCGAGCACGCCGCCGGGCGCGGCGAGCACGGTCGCCGGCCTGCCGTCGAAGCCCAGCGCCAGCAGGTCGACCCGGCGCACGTGGCGGTACTCGGTGGCGCCGCCGGGCCGGGTGAGGCCCAGCTGGGCCGGGCCGCCGGGCACCCGCCGGTAGGCCAGCGCCAGGGCGCGGCCGTCGGCGCGCCAGCCGAGCAGCCGCAGTGCGCCCGCGTCCGGCACCTCCACCAGCGCCCGCCGCAGGTCGGCGCCGGTGGCCGCGTCGACCAGGCGGACCCGCCAGCGCCCCTGCGCACCGGCCACCAGCGCCAGGGCCCGGCCGTCCGGCGTCCAGGCGCCCTTGCCGGCCAGGTGCGCCCCTTCGGGCAGCCGTACCGCGCTCTCCAGGGCGCCGTCGGCCAGCCGGAAGACGGCCACGTCGGGCCCGCGCTCCACGGCGAGCCGGGAACCGTCCGGCGCGAACGCCACCCCGAAGCCGTAGAGCGGGACCTGGCTGACGGCCAGCCCGCCCACGAGACCGCGGTACTCGCCGCCGGGCAGGCGTACCACGCCCACCTCGCCGGTCCCGCCGGACCGGCCGCGCAGCACCGCGAGCGCGGCGCCACCCGGCGCCCAGGCGAGCGGGTCGACGTAGACCTGCGGGTCGCCGGTGAGCAGGTGGCGCGCTGTGCCGGTGCTCAGGTCCAGGATGGACACGCCGGGGCGGGCCGCCGCCAGCGAGCGGGTGTGCGCCACCCGGCCGCCGTCGGGCGAGAGCAGCAGGCTCTCCCCTGGGATCGCGTACGGGCGGTCGAACTCGGCCACGCGGTAGCTGTCCCGCCCGCCGGCCACGAGGGCCACGTTGCCGTCGTTCGCCGGGGTGTCCAGGGCCCGGCTGCGCCCGGCGAAGGCGAGGGAGACCGGGCCGGGCGGGGACTGCCCTACCCGGGGCGTCCACCACCACGGCGCGGTGACCCGGTCCGGCAGAGCCGGTGCCCCGTCGTCCGGAGCGACGGCCCGGGCCAGGGCGAACGCGGCGACCCCGTACGCGAGCCCGAGGCACAGCAGCGCCCCGAGCGCCCGTACGGCGGCCTGCCGGAGGGTCCGCATGCGCGAGAGAGTACGGGCTGGGGGCCGCACAAGGCGGCCCCCAGCAGCTACGTGTTACCTGGCATCACCAGACGGTACGGGTCATCGTGCTCGACGTGACCTGCACGTTGGAGGTGACCACGGTGATGCCCGGCACCTGCGGGCTGTCCATGGCGGTGGTCACCGTGCCGGTCCCGAGGGCGACGCCCCGCACCGTGACGGTGTAGGACACCGAGCCGCCCGGGCTCGGCGGGGTGCTGGTGACCCGCAGGTCCTGCGTTGGCAGCACGCCGTCGGGCAGCTGCTCGCCGCCGGTGCCGACCTTGTTCTCCGCGCCCACGAGGTACGGGTAGCCGGCAGGGTCGGCCGGCAGTGCCGCCGGGTCGTACACCAGGGAGATGTCCTCGGTGCCGTTGACGCCGACCCAGACCTGGAAGTGCCGGTTCGACGTGGTGCCGAAGACGTTGACCTGCCACTCGACGACCAGCCAGCTGTTGGTGCCGTCGGTGAGGACCGCGATGTAGATGCCCGGTGCGCCGGTGCCGTCCAGGTCCGTCCAGAACGGTGCCAGGACGTTGTTGGGCCGGGCCGGGTCCGGGATCTGGGTCAGGTTGCAGCAGTTGTTGTCCTCGGCGGTGCCGCCACCGACCACCAGGTAGCCGTTGGAGTCCACGCCGAGGCGGGTGTAGCTCTCACCGGCGAAGACGAACGCCGGCACGTTGTAGTTGAGGATGGTCTCGTCGCCGATCGGCGTGGGCGCCACGCCGAAGGCCGCCAGCGGGAGGTAGCCACCTGGCGAGGCCCCGGGCTCGATCCCGGGCACCCCGACCGTGGCACCCGCGAGGTGGACGTTGCGCAGCTCCACCCTGCGGTCGCCGACGATGTGCGCACCGCCGCTCGCCCCAGCCACCTTGAGCTGCTTGTTGAGCGTGGTGGTCAGGTCGAGCTCGGCCTCGCCGAACGACTCGTTACGGGCGGTGATGGTGCAGGTGCTGGTGCTGCCCTTGGCGATCGACGCCGGGTCGCAGGTGCTGGTCAGGCTGACCGTCCCCTGCTTCGGCACGAACGCCACCGGCAGGTGCAGCGTCGGCAGGCCGACCCGGTCCGGGTTGAGCCGGACCTCGCCGAAGTACTGCGCGGTCGGCGCCGTCGAGGTGATCGTGATCGACAGCTCGATCGACTGGCCGGCGCCGAGGGTGAACACGCCGGGCCGTACCGTGATCCGGCTGCCCGACGGCGCGGTGGTGGAGGCCCGGTAGGTCTGCGACTGGCTGGTCACGTTCCGGGCGGTGCGGATGGTGGTGAGCCGGCCCGGCATCACCGGGGCGTTCACCGATGGCAGGTTCAGGTGCACCGCGTTGACCGGGTCGTTACCGAGCGCAAACATGCGCGCCGCGGACTCGTCGAAGGTGAGCCCCGGCGTGTCCGCCACCCGCAGGTTGACCCGCCCGCTGCCGTAGTCGAACGGGGTCGCCGGGGTGACCGTGTCCTCCTTGACCACGCCCTTGTGCGCCGTGGTCATCATCGCCGACTTGACCTGGCCCGGGGTCCAGGTCGGGTGCAGCGCCCGCAGCAGCAGCGCCGAGCCGGCGATGTGCGGGGAGGACATCGACGTGCCCGCGATGGCCTGGAAGTACTCGCCGGGCGGGCCACCGGTCGGCGACTCC
>DASSUC010000339.1:0-24750 GCA_035707405.1 Micromonosporaceae bacterium
GACGCGAGCAGAGCAACCGTCGCCGGCCAGCCCCCTACCGGCCCCGGGGGCAGACAGCCGGCTGGGCTCTGCTCGCGCAGATGGGGCAGAGCATAAGGCGCCAGACCACCACCCCCACCCCACCCACAGACCCGCCCGCCCAACCCGAGGACACCGATGCCTCCCCACCCGGACCGGACCCAGCCCCACCCCGCCCCGCCCCGCCTGAATCCTGATCATTCAATCTCTGTAACAGCGAGCCAGGAAAGTAGGCCAACATACATGGACAAAAGGGGACGCGGTAGCTGGACGTGACACACGCGGCTGGGGGACGACCAAGCCGCTCCGGCGGCAGGCGCAGCGGGCCCGGCAGGCATGCCGTGCGCAGGCCGGGCGGCTTGCCCCACAGCCGGCACCGCCCGGGCCTGCGACCACCGCGCCTGATCCCGGCCGGCATCACCCAGCCGGCGACATCCGGCTGGCCCTTGACACCCATGGCCGGCGGGAGGACCGTCACAGCCTGCCCCAAAACGCCGCAGCTACTGACGTGCGGAATATCGCCAGATCACGATTTCAGTAATCACACAACTTCCTTGCGTAACCACTGCGGATGACATAAGAATCGACACGGCCCCCCAGCCGTCACACCAGTAGCGGCGATCAATATCACGTACGCAACGACCAGGGCAGGCATTGATCCCGACTTGGGGGGACGGGGGCGTTGTCCGGTGGGCGGCCGGCGGGGGGTTCGGCTACTTCTACTCGGAGACTTTGAGGTATGGGTTGACGGCCGGCGGATCCGGGTCGGGCAGCCCAAGCAGCAGGCGCTGCTGGCCCTGCTCGCCCTGCGGCGGGGCTCGCTGGTGCCGGTGCATGAGATCATCGATGCGCTGTGGGACGACACGCCGCCCAACCGGGTGCGCAACCAGGTCCAGGTGTACGTGGCCGGGCTCCGCCGCACTCTCGCCGCCGCCGGAGCCGCACGGGACCTGATCGGCACCCGGGGGCGGGCGTACCTTCTGGATACGCCGTCCTCAACGGTCGACCTGGCGGTGTTCGAGCAGATCACCGCGGCGGCCGGGCGCCTGGCATCGGTGGGGGCGCTGCCGGCCGCGGCGCGGTCGCTCGATGCGGCCCTGGCGATCTGGCGCGGGCCGGCCCTGGGCGGGGTGACCGGTCAGTTCTTCGAGCAGGCCGCGGTGGGGCTGGAGGAGCGACGGCTGGCAGTGCTCGAGCAGCACATGGAGGCCATGCTGGCGCTCGGGCACCACGCCGGGCTGGTCAGCCGGCTGCGGGCCACCGTCGCCGCACACCCGCTGCACGAACGCTTCCGGTACGGGCTCATGCTCGCGCTCTACCGGTGCGGGCGGCGGGCCGAGGCCCTCGCGGTCTACCGGCAGGGGCGCCGCAGAATCGTCGGCGAGCTGGGCATCGAGCCAGGGCCGGAGCTACGCACGCTCGAGCTGTGCATCCTGCGCGGCGAGCCGGTGCCCGCCAGCACCGGTCCGAACGGGTCATGACCCGGCGGTGTCGTCAGCGGTCCTGGTCGACACGAGATACACGGCGATCTCGACGCCCGCCTGGGCCGGCGAGCTGACCTGGCGCTGCAGCAGCGCACCGGTGTGCTCGTCAAAGGTGAGCTCGGCGGTGCCGGGCACACCCGCCGCGCCGAGCAGGGAGCCGCTGGGCACCAGGTACGGCACCCGCAGGGTGACCCCCGCCCGGCCGGTGACGTCCCGGGTCACCTCGGGCACGGACGTCGCGCCCGATCCGGGTACGGGCGTCGCACCGCCACCGGTGGCGGCCAGCCGCAGTGCGGCTGCCCGCTGGGCCTGGCTGGTCTCGGCGCTCGCGACCACCTCGACCAGCACCGTCCAGCGCAAGGCGCCGCACTCGGTCGCCGCGAAGTTGCGGCACAGCTTCTCCAGGAGGAGGTCCAGGTCCTCGGCGCGCCCAGGGACCTCGGTCCACGGAGCGGCGACGCCGAGGGTCTGCGCGACCCAGCGCGGGCTGAGGTAGCGCGGCAGCCCGTCGGTCACTGTACGCAGCCGGGCCCACTCCCTCGCGATGTCGTCCACCCGCCGGTCGACCAGCGGCTGCTGGCCGGGCGAGGCGGGCTCGCCGAGGTCGCAGCGGGCCTGCTCCAGCACTGCGGTGGGAGGCGCGACCCGGTCGACCGCGAGCCGGCCGGACACCGGGCCGCTGACCGGACCGGCCGGCACCCAGGTCCGGATGACGGTGGCGGTCACCCGGCACTGCGGCGGCGGGCCCGATACGACAACGGCCAGGTCGTGCCGGTGGCTGACCGTGCTGCCGGCCGCCGGGTCCGGCTGCCGGCCGGCAGCGGCGGCCAGGACGGTGAGTGTCTTGGCGGGCGTACCTGGGCCGGTGGCCAGGTCCTGCGGCGGGGGTGAAGGCGTCCGCCACCGGTCGAGCATGAGCGGGGCCGAGCCGGCTGCGAGCAGCACCAGCGCCGCTGCGGCGGCGGTGGCGACCGGCGCCCGCCACGACCTCCGCCGCGACGGGCCGGCGGGCGCCTGCCGCAGCCGGACCGGAGCCGACCGCGAGCCGGCGGGCGCCTGCCGCAGCCGGGCCGGAGCTGTCTGCGGGCCGGAAGGAACAGGACGCGGGCCGGCCGGAACAGGCAGCGGGCCGGGCAGTGGCTCGGGCGCCCGGCCGGGCGGGACAGCGCCGCGCACCGGGCCGGGCCGGTGCCCCAGCCGTTCCATGATCAGGTCGAGGGTACGCCGCTCCGCCTCGGTCAACCGGTCGGCATAGTCCGGATCCCGCCCCGTACCCATCAGTGTTCGTCCTTCCTCAGCGCCTGGACGAGCTTGCTGCGGGCCCGCGCAAGGCGCATCCGCGCCGTCCCCGGCCGGATGCCGAGCTCCGCGGCGGCCTCGGTGACGCTGAGACCGCCGTACAGGATCAGGTCGACCAGCTCGCGCTCTGCCGGCGGCAGCGACGGCAGTACGGCGAGCGCCGGCCCGGCCCGCTCCAGCGCGTCGATCCGCTCGTCGACCTGCCCGTAGTCGTCGACCACCGGATGCCGCTGGCCGCGCAGCCGGCTCACCGCCCGCGCCTCGGCGGCACGGCGGCGCCACCCGCCGGCGACCAGGTTGCCGGCGATGCCGCGCAGCCATGCCCGCGCCGTGCCCCGAGCGGGGTCGAAGTGGGATGCCGACTCCATCGCCACGATGAAGGTGGCGGCCACGACGTCGGCCGTGTCGTGCGGGTCGTTGAGGAGCCGGCTGACATGCCGCGTCAGCGGGCGCACATGGCGACGGTAGAACTCCTCGACCGCTGCGGGTTCGCGGTCAAGGACCCGTACCAGGTCGAGATCGTCCGCGCCGGCCAGGTCGACGTCGGCCACCACCACATTCTCCTCTTCGCACGACGCGCCGAACGCGTCACGGCGACCGAGAGTGACGCTCTGCGCCCGCCGTGCCAATAGACGGGTGGACCACGAATGGGAGGTGCCCAGATGGCGACCACGGCTCGGGCCTGCCGCCCGGCAGCTACCAGAGTGAGGTACGTCCGGCGGGAGGCGTGCCTCGCCACGGCCGGCCTGCTGGCGGCGGTGCTCGCCGCGGGCTGCGCCGGGCCGGACCGCACGCCGGAGGTGGCGACCGCGCGGACCTCGCCGCCGGTGGCGTCCAGCCCCTCCGCACCCGCCGACCCGCGCAGCGCCCTGCTGCGCTTCGTCGGCTGCATGCGCGGTGCAGGCGTCGACCTGGACGATCCCGCCCCGGACGGGCGGCTGCAGCTCCAGCCGGGCGACAAGACCGACCCCGAGTTCCCCAAGGCGTTCCAGCAGTGCAAGATCCTGCTGCCGAACGAGGGCGCCCCGGCGCCGCCGTCGTTCTCGCCCGAGCAGCTGGAGAAGATGCGCCGGTACGCGCAGTGCATCCGCGACAACGGGGTGCCCGACTTCGCCGACCCGGGCCCGCAGGGGTTCGTCACCGCGCCCAGGGACCCGGTCGCGGCTGAGCGGGCGTACCGGATCTGCGGGCCGATCGTGGGGGCCGACCCGAGGCAGACCGGCGGTGCCGGGTGAGCGACCGCGGCGCCGGCGGGCGGGGGCGCTGGTGGCGCCCTGCGGCGGCGGTCGCCGCCGGCGCCGGCGTCGTTGCCGTGGCGGTCACCGCGGCGCTCGGGTACGGCGGCACGAACCGGCCCGAGCCGGACCCGGACGGCGGCCGGCCGGTGGCGACCACGCCGATCGTGCGGGAGACGCTCACCGACGTCACCGCGGTGCCGGCGCGGCTGGGCTACGGCGAGCCGGTGCCGCTCGCGCCGGGCGCGTCCGGGATGGTCACCTGGCTGCCTCCGGTGGGCGCCACGGTCAGCCTGGGCGAGCCGCTGCTGCGCGTCGACGAGCAGCCGGTGGTGCTGCTCTACGGCTCGATCCCGCTCTACCGCCAGCTCGCCCGCGGGGTCGAGGGCAACGACGTGGCGCAGCTCGAGCGCAACCTGCGGGCCCTGGGGCACGTCGGCTTCACCCCGGACCGGGTCTTCTCCGCGGCAACTGAGGACGCGCTGCGGCGCTGGCAGCGCAGCCTGGGCCTGGCCGAGACCGGCGTGGTCGGCCTCGGCCAGGTGGCGTACGCGCCGGGTCCGGTGCGGGTCGCCCGGCACCTGGTACGCGTCGGCGCCAGCGCGACCGGCGAGGTGCTCGCCTACACCGGCATCGAGCTGGCCGTCGCCGCCGCTGTCCCGCTGGACCAGGCGGCCTGGGCACGCCGGGACGCCAGGGTCACTGTCGTGCTGCCACAGGGCGCCCAGCTGGCCGGGACCGTGGTGGGCGCCACCCCGGCCGGCTCGGCGCCGGCAGGCGACGCGCCGGGCGGGTCCGCACCGGCGGGCGGCGCTCAGGGGGGCGGCGCTCAGGGGGGCTCGGCGGAGCCGGACAGCTCGGGCGGGCCCACGGTGACCGTCATGGTCCGGGTCGACGACCAGCGGGCGTTGCAGGGGCTCGCGGAGACCCGGGTCGAGCTGCGCTACGTCGTCGAGGAGCGCAGGGACGTGCTGACCGTGCCGGTGGCCGCGCTGCTCGCGCTCGCCGAGGGTGGGTACGGTCTCGAGCTCAGCGAGTCCGGTGGCGGCAGCCGGGTGGTGGCCGTCCAGGTCGGCCTGTTCGCCGGCGGGCGGGTCGAGGTGCGCGGCGCGGGCCTCGCCGCCGGCATGGCGGTGGTGGTGCCGGGGTGAACGGCGACGCCGCGGTCCGGCTCGACGGGGTGTCCCGCACCTACCCGGGCCCCGTCACCGCACTGTCCGATGTGGACCTGTCAGTCGGGTACGGCGAGCTGGTCGGCGTGGTCGGGCCCTCCGGCTCGGGCAAGTCGACGCTGCTGCACATCATCGGCACGCTGGACCGCCCCACCCACGGGGAGGTACGGATAGCCGGGTACGACGTGGCGCGGCTCGCCGACCGGGAGCTGTCGGCGCTGCGGGCCGGCCGGATCGGGTTCGTGTTCCAGCAGTTCCACCTCTTCCCCGGAGTGTCCGCATTGGACAATGTGGCCGACGGGCTGCTCTACGCGGGCGTACCGCTGCGCCGCCGGCGGGTGCGGGCCGAGGCGGCGCTGGACCGGGTGGGCCTGGCGCACCGGGCGGGCCACCGGCCGCACCAGCTCTCCGGCGGGGAGCAGCAGCGGGTCGCCATCGCCCGCGCCGTGGTCGGCGAGCCGGTGCTGCTGCTCGCCGACGAGCCGACCGGCAACCTCGACTCCGCGTCCGGAGCCGCGGTGCTGGCGGTGCTGCGGGACCTCAACACGGCCGGCACCACGGTCATCGTGGTCACCCACGACCAGCAGATCGCGTCGGCCCTGCTCCGGCAGGTGCATATGCGTGACGGCCGGATCACGGCCGGGCACGGGGCGGCGCCATGACGGGGCCGCCCGGCCAGAGGCCGCTCCGCCCGGGACAGCAGCTCTGCCCGGGACAGCCCCGCCCGGCGCGGCTGCGGCCCGCGCGGCTGGGCCCGGCCGACGTTGTCCGCGTCGGCGGCGCCGGGCTGCGCGCCCGGCCGTTGCGGGTCTTCCTGTCCACCCTGGGAATCGCCATCGGCATCGCCGCGATGCTGGCCGTCGTGGGCATCTCGGCGTCGAGCCGGGCCGAGCTGGACCGCACCCTGGACCGGCTGGGCACCAACCTGCTCACCGTGGCGCCGGGCACCACGCTCTACGGCGACCCGGCCCCGCTGCCGGCCGAGTCCGTCGCGATGGTGGGGCGCATCGGTCCGGTCACCGCCGTCTCCGCCACCGGGCTGGTCCGCGCCTCGGTCTACCGCAACGACCACATCCCGTCCGGGCAGACCGGCAGCATCGCGGTGCTCGCCGCCCGGCTCGACCTGCTGCACACGGTGGAGGCCGAAGTGGCGGGCGGGGCCTGGCTGACCCGGGCCACGGCGGCGTACCCCGGCGTGGTGCTCGGCTCCCTGGCCTCCCGCCGGCTGGGGATCGGCCGGGCCGGGCCGCGGGTCTGGCTCGGTGGGGAGTGGTTCAGCGTGGTCGGCGTGCTGCGGCCCGTGCCGCTCGCGCCCGAGCTGGACGCGGCGGCGCTGGTCGGCTGGGCGGCGGCCGAGCGGTACCTCGGCTTCGACGGGCACCCGACCATGATCTACACCCGCTCGGTGGAGAGCCGGGTGGAGGCGGTCCGGGCCGTACTCGCGGCCACCGCCAACCCGCGGGCACCGCACGAGGTACGGGTGTCCCGCCCGTCCGAGGCGCTCGCGGCCCGCCGCGCCGCCGGCGAGACACTCAGCACGCAGCTGCTCGGGCTGGGCGCGGTGGCGCTGCTGATCGGCGGCGTGGGCGTGGCGAACACCATGGTGATCTCAGTCCTGGAGCGCCGGTCGGAGATCGGCCTGCGCCGGGCGCTGGGCGCGACCCGGGGCCAGGTACGGGTCCAGTTCCTCGCCGAGTCGCTGCTGCTGTCGGTGCTCGGCGGGGTCGGCGGGATGCTGCTCGGCGTCGCCGCCACGGTCGGGTACGCCGGGGCTTCGGGCTGGCCGGCGGTGGTGCCGGCGTGGGCCACCGCGGGCGGGGTGGGCGCGACCGTGGTGATCGGGGTGCTGGCGGGCCTCTACCCCGCGGTCCGGGCCGCCCGGCTGGCACCGGCCGAGGCCGTGACCGCACCCTGAGACCCCTGGTACCTGGTTGTGGGGGCGGCGGCGGCCGCCCCCACAACCGCCACCCCGGTCATCCGCCGCAGTAGCTCCAGCTGCCGTTGCCATAGAGCAGGGCGTCGTTGACCCAGCCCGCCCGGCCGACCGCCGGCACGTAGACCCAGGTCCACGTCGACCAGCCGCTGTAGGTGTCGCCGACGGTGTAGCAGTAGTACTGCGCCGCCCAGCCGTACTGGAGGACGTTGAGGATCGTGCAGGACAGGCCCGGCGGGTAGTGCGGGCCGGTCCGCATGTTGACGTTGCTGCCGGTGACGAAGCCACCGGTCCCGTCCAGGAACGGATGGGGGTGGCTGCAGTCGCTGGCGGAGGCGGGTTGGGCGGTGGCCACCAGCATTGCGGCGGCCAGCGCCGCGGTGCTCAGTGCGGCAAGCACGCGTCGCATCGACTGGGCTCCTTTCGAACATCTGCGCCCGGTTAATTGCCGCCCGACATGCTCACCCGCCTCGCTGAATACCTGCTTAAGATCGGTTGAATGGGTTGACGGCCCGTTTTGCGACGGGCCGTCCGCGCGTGCTGAGTTTCGTACGCCGCCGCGAGCTGGATGGCTCCCCGCCGGACTCGTCATCCAGCCCGCTCACGCCAGCTGGAACCGATCCGTCTGGCCGGAGGCGACCGTTTCGCCGTCGAATAGAACCGACGCAGAGGCCCACAGCTCGCCGGTGCCGGTGCAGAGGACGCTGGACCAGTGGTAGTCGAACCAGTAGTCATCGCGGTAGGACATCTGCGCGCCGTCACCGTCCCGCGCCACCGCGACAAGCACCTCGACCCGCCGCCGATGAGCCAGGTGGTCCAGGCCGCTGAAGCCCTCGAACCGGCCCCAGGCGGCGTGCGTGGCGGGTGAGTAGCGCAGCTCAACCTGCCCGACGATGTTCCGCCGGCCGGTCAGCGCGATCCTGCGGGCATGCACGGTGACGGCGTCGTGGCCACAGCCGGCCGCCTCCGGGTCAGCCCCGTCCGCGACCGGCTCGGTCGGCCACGGAGCCGCGGCGGTGGACCCTTCGGCCCGCAGCGTCACCGCGGCTGAGCGCCACCGTCTCTCCCATTCCACGGTGTCGCCGCCGCAGGCGGCGACGAACGCCAAAGTCACCGGTAACGACGGGAAGACCCGCCCCGCGGCAGCCTGAGCGAGCGTTGTCCGCGAGTAGTGCGCCACCCGTTCCATCGAGCGATAGCTGGGACGGCCCGCCGCCGCCCGCAGTTTCCGCAGGTCCTCCGCGAATTTGTCGATCTTATCGACCGCCACCCCCCAATAACACGGCCGCGTCAACTCATTGTCAACAGCCGCCTGACAGCTTCTCCACGCCGGCCGCCATCCCTCAGGATGGCCGCAAGATGAATATGCGGGGGCCGACCGGGTCGTTTTGCGAACTGCCGTACTGAAAAGGAGATGCCATGGCACCGACGACCGCGCCGGTCAGGGATGGGCAGATGAGCGCGGCCGGCTGCGGGGCGTACCCGTGGCCGGGGCCGACCATCCGCACACCGGGTCACCCACCGTCCGGGGCGCCCGGCACGCCCGGCACATCCGGCGCCTCCGGTGAGTCCGCCGCGTCCGCCGCGTCCGGCGCGTCTGCCGCGTCCAGGGGTACCTGAACGGGCCAGCGGTCGGTGCGGGCCGCAGCCCACCGGATCCGGGTCGTCTCGGCGCGCTCGTTCTCCTCCAGACGCTCGTTGAGGTCCCGCGCTGCCGCGCCCAGCCGCGGCAGCCAGCGGTCGTTGAGCGCGCGCAGCCGGCGGCGGGTCTCCGCCACCTCGGCGTCGACAACGCGGTACGCCTCCCGCGCCACCGCGTGCGCCAGGCCCGCCACGACGCTCTCCCGGTACGCGGCGACCGCCTCGTCCAGAGCCGCGGTCCCCGGCGCCCGCTCCTGCCCGGACGGCTGCGGGAGCCGGCAGTGCGCCCGGACCGGGAAGCGGGCACCCATCACGCTGCCCCACTCGACGTCCGCCTCGGCGCCCGGCGCGGTGGTGGCGACGCTGGCCAGAAGGATCTCGCGCTCGCCCCCGAGCGCCGCCGCCCTCGCCAGCCACCGCTCAGCCTCCCGGCACCGGGCCTGCCACTCGGCACCGGTGCGCCCGGCCAGCACCCGCAGCTGCTCCTGCTCGGCGCGCAGGATGCGTACCTTGCGGTCGAGCAGGTCGACCGCGTGCTCCGCGGTGGCCAGCCGCCGCCGCAGCCAGAGCCGTCCGGCGCGGCCCGGTGGCACCCGCCGCAGCTCAGCCATGGCAGGCCCCCAGCGGCTCAGCCATGGCGGACATCAGCTCAGCCATAGCGTGCATCCAGCAGCTCGGCCGGGAGCATGCCCAGCTCCCGGCGCGGCAGGACGGACAGCGCGCGCCACGCCCGGTCCAGCGTGTCGTCCAGGGTCCGCCGCTCGTCGGTGCGCTGGGCCAGGAAGCCTTGCTCGAACGCGTCCGAGAATGACAGGTAGCTGCGGTCGGTAGGGCCCAGCGCGGTCTCGCCGACCAGCTCGGCCAGCTCCCGCACCTGGCGGGCCCGGGCCAGCGCGGCGAGCACCTGGGCGGCGACGTCGAGGTGGTCGTCGCGGGTACGGCCCGGTCCCGCGCCCCGGCGCATCAGCCGGGACAGCGACGACAGCGGGTCGACGGGCGGGTAGACACCGCGGGCGTACACCTCGGCGGAGAGCACGACCTGCCCCTCGGTGATGTAGCCGGTCAGGTCCGGCACCGGGTGGGTGATGTCGCCGGCGGGCATGGTCAGCAGCGGCAGCACGGTGACCGACCCGGGCCGCCCGCGCACCCGCCCGCACCGCTCGTAGAGCGAGGCCAGGTCGCTGTAGAGGTAGCCCGGGTACGCGTGGCGGGCCGGGATCTCGCCGCGGGCGGCGGAGACCTCCCGCACCGCCTCGCAGTAGCTGGTCATGTCCGCGGCGATGACCAGGACGTGGCGGCCGAGCTCGAACGCGAGGTGCTCGGCGACGGTGAGCGCGATGCGCGGGGTGAGGATGCGCTCGATGACCGGGTCGTCGGCGGTGTTGAGCAGCAGCACCAGCTCGCCTGCTGCCGAGCGCTCCTCCAGCACGTCACGCGCCAGGTCGGCGTCGGCGTGGGTGAGCCCCATCGCGGCGAAGACGACACAGAACGGGTCACCGCCGGCCGAGGCCTGGGCGGCGACCTGGGTGGCCAGCTCCAGCTGCGGCAGGCCGGCGACGGAGAAGACCGGCAGCTTCTGACCGCGTACCAGCGTGGTCAGCCCGTCGATGGCCGACACGCCGGTGACCACCGGGTCGGCCGGCGGCTCCCGCCAGGTGGGGTTGAGCGGATACCCGCTGACCGGTGCGTGCCGCGGGGACAGCACCGGCGGCCCGCCGTCGAGGGGCTCGCCGCGGCCGTTGCAGACCCGCCCCAGCCACGCCGCGCCGACCGGGACCTGGAGCGGGGCACCGTCAAAGGTGACGCCCACCGCGTCCGGGTCGATGCCGTCGGTGCCCTCCAGCACCTGCACCACGGCGAGGTCACGGTCGACCTCCAGCACCAGCCCATGCCGGAGCGCGCCGGAGCCAAGCCGGATCCGGGCGAACTCGTCCCAGCCCACCCCAGACACGCCGCGCACCACGAGCAGCGGGCCGCGCACCTCGGCGACGGTGGCGTACTCGACAGCGGTCATCGCAGCCCCTCCAGCCGGGCCAGCATCGCCTCGCCCCGGCGGCGTACCCCGGCGGCGTCGTCCGGGCCGGTCTCCTCCCGGACCCGTACCAGTGGGGTGAGGTCCAGCTCCTCGACGGCGGCCGCCGCAACGCCGGCCTCGACCAGCCGGTCGCAGCCGGCCACCGCACCGAGCACGACGTCGACGAGCGCGGCCGCCTTGGCCGGGGTGCACTGGGCGTCGTTTGTGGACAGTGCGCTCTGCTGGAGCACCGCCTCGCGCAGCAGCCGGCCGGCCAGCATCACCATCCGCTCGTGGCCGGGCAGTGCGGCGACGCCGACCAGCTCGGCGAGGGCGGTGAGCCGGTCCGCCTCGCCCAGCAGGGCGACCACCCGGGCCCGGCGCCGGGCCCACTCCGGGTCGCCGTTGCGCGCGTGCCAGGCGGCCACGGTGCCGGCGTCCCGGCAGTACGAGCCGGCCCAGGCCACCGCCGGGTAGTGCCGGGCGTACGCGAGGTCCCGGTCGAGCATCCACAGTGTACGGATGAAGCGCTGGGTGTGCGCGGTGACCGGCTCGGTCATGTCCCCGCCCGGCGGGGAGACCGCGCCGATGACGGTGACCGAGCCGGTGCTCCCGCCGAGGGTGGTGACCACGCCGGCCCGCTCGTAGAAGGCGGCCAGAGCCGAGGCGAGCCCCGCCGGGTAGCCCTCCTCCGCCGGCAGCGCCCCGGTCCGGGAGGCGAACTCCCGCAGCGCCTCGGCCCAGCGGGTGGTCGAGTCGGCGATGACGACCGTGTCGTAGCCCATGTCGCGGTAGTACTCGGCCACGGTCACGCCGGTGTAGATGCTCGCCTCGCGCGCCATGATCGGCATGTTGGAGGTGTTGGCGATGACCACGGTGCGGTCGGCGAGCCGGCCACCGGTGCGCGGGTCGGCCAGCTCGGCCAGCTCCGCCACGACGTCGGCCATCTCGTTGCCGCGCTCGCCGCAGCCGATGTAGACGATCACGTCGGCGCCGCACCACTTCGCCACCTGCTGGAGCAGGACCGTCTTGCCGGTGCCGAACCCACCGGGTACGGCGGCCGTCCCGCCCTTGGTGACCGGGAACACCACGTCCAGCACCCGCTGGCCGGTGAGCAGCGGCGCGCCGCCCGGCAACCGTTCCCGCCAGGGGCGTGGCCGGCGGACCGGCCACCAGGTGGCGAGGGTGACCGCGGTGCCGCCGACCATGGCGACCGGCTCGTCGCCGCGGTAGCGGCCGGCCGGGCACAGCCGCCGCAGCCGCCCCGCCACACCGGGCGGGACCAGCACCCGGTGGGCCAGCGACCCGGCGCCGGTCACCGTGCCCAGCAGCTGGCCCGGCGCGACCTCGCCGCCCTCTGCCGCGCTGGGCGTGAAGGACCAGGTGCGCCCGTCGGTGCCGTCGAACGCGCCAGGAGCCAGCCAGGTCGCGGCCCGGTCGAGCGGGCGCAGCAGGCCGTCGAAGACGCCACCGAGCAGGCCGGGGCCGAGCCGGGCGGCCAGCGGCCGGCCCAGCGCGACCGCCGGGTCCCCGGGCGCCAGCGAGCCGGTGTACTCGTACGCCTGAAGTGTCATCCGGTCCGGGCCCAGCGCGACCACCTCGGCCGGCAGCCGGTGCCGGCCGACCGCGACCAGCTCGGCCATTGCGACGCCGGCCAGCCGGGAGGCCTCGACCAGCGGCCCGTTGACCCGCAGCACCCGGCTCACGGCAACGCCCTCCGTTCGCGCTGCGGGGCTCGCCAGCTCACTCCTCGCGCTTTTCGCGCTCACATCGCCTCCCCCGCCGCCACCTCGGCCGCTGCCTGCTCGGCGAACCCGGACAGGCTGAGGCCGACCCGGCGCGCGCCCGCCTCGGCGACAACGCCCCCGCCGGCCGCCTCCCGGACCGCGGCGTCCGGGCCGAGCGCGGCGCGGGCCGCGGCGGCGAGCCGGTCGCGGGCGGCCGGGTACGCCGGGTCGTTGCGCAGCTCCGCCACTGCCGCGCGGGCCCCGGCGAGCAGCGACTCGTACGCCTCCCGCCGGGCCCGCATGACGACCGCCCGGCCGCGCCTGCGGGCGCCGGCCGTCTCGGCCGCGACGGTCGCCGCCGCCTCGGCCGCCCCGCTCCGGCGCGCCTCGGCGAGCAGCCGCTGCGCCTCCTCCTGGGCTGCCGTCACGACCTGGCCCGCCTCGGCCTGGGCCTGCGCGTCCAGCCGCTGCGCGTCTGCCCGGGCCGCCGCGAGCAGCGCGTCCCGGACCGCAGCCAGCGCCTCCGCCATGTCCGGGTCAGGGAGTGTCATGGCGGCATCACGGCGACCAGCCGCCCGTCCCGCCCCGCCGGCGGCGCTGCTGCGGGTGCCGCTGCCGTGGGTGCCGCTGCCGCCAGGGCCGCCGCTGCGGCGGGCGTCAGGATGACCACGCCCACGTCGTCCGGCAGGGACCGCCACGCCGCCCGTACCGCCGGCGGGTCCTCCGCCGCCACGACCAGCACGCCGGCCAGCCCGAAGCCCTGGGCCCGCACCCGCTCGCCGACGACCGCGACCCGGCTCATCGCGGTCACGCCTGTCCGATCAGGATGATCGACACGATCAGCCCGTAGATGGCGATGCCCTCGGCAAGGCCCACGATGACCATCGCCCGGCCGAACAGCTCGGGGCGCTCGCTCATCGCCGCCAGGGCCGCGGCCCCGGTGTAGGCGACCGCGATCGCGGCGCCGATGGACGAGCCGGCCACCGCGATCGCGGCGGCCAGCAGCGCCATCCCGCCACCTCCGTCCGCCGCCTGCTGGGCCAGCGCCCCGCCGGCGTCCGCGTGCGCGGGCAGCCCGGTCAGGACCGCCGCGGCGACCGCCGCCGCGGCGACGAGCAGCACCAGGTTCACCACGGCGAGCAGCCGGACGCCCGCCCGGCCCCGCCGGCGCAGCAGTGCCAGCGCGGCGGCGCAGCCGCCCGCCAGGACCGGGGCCGCAATCAGCCAGACAAGCATGTCTTCTCCTCAGGTTCCTCGGGTGGGTGCGGCCCGGCGGTGGGCACGTGCCACGGCCGGAACGGGCGCCCCTCCAGCTGGAACACCCGCGAGAACAGCTCGTAGTACTCCAGCCGCAGCGCCTGCACGCCGGCGACCAGCGCCTCCAGGGCGAACGACAGCGCGTTGCCGGCCACGAAGACCAGCACCGCCGCGACCAGCAGCCAGGCGCCGCGCCGCCACAGCCCGGCGGTGGACTCCCAGACGATGGCGCCGAGGACCGCGTGGGTGAGCCCGAACGCGGCCAGCCGCGCGAAGGACACCACGTTCGTGCCGACCCGCAGCACCATGTCGAACAGCTCGACCGCTGCCTGCACCACCGCGCCCGGCCCGCCCCGGGAGCCGCCCAGGAACCCGATGTAGGCCAGCACGACGCCGGTTACGGCGAGCGCGCCGGCGGCCACCCCGGCCCAGCCGTACCCCGCGTACCAGGCGAGCGCGGCCAGCCCGGCGGCGATGAACATCAGCGACCCGGCGAGCCCCGAGGGCGAGTACAGTGCCACCGCCCAGCCGCCCTCGCGGACCCGGTTGACGGTGCCGAGGACGTACGCACCGGCCAGCAGGACCGCGCCCAGCCCGACCCCGGCGAGCAGCAGCGGCACCGGCTGCTCGAGCGGCGCGAGCCAGAGCGTGGGCACCACCCCGGTGGGGCCGAAGAACTCGCCGTAGGCGAGCCCGAACACCGCACTCGCCCCGCCCGCCGCGGCGATGAACAGCCAGTGCGGGCGCAGCGCGGCGAGCCGCGGCACCCGGCCCAGGCGGACCAGTGCCGCGCCGGCCAGCAGCAGCGCGCCGTGCCCGGCGTCGCCGAACATGGCGCCGAACATGACCACGTACGCCAGCCCGGCCAGCACGGTCGGGTCGATGTCGGCGTACGGCACCGTCGCGTAGGTCCGCACCAACGGCGCGAACGCCTGGTGGGTCGGGCCGGGACGGGTGACCGTCGGCGGCTCCACGCCCCGCGGCACGGGCAGCGGCACCGCGGCGGCACCGACCCCGGCCAGCCGCCCGGCCAGCCGGGGCAGCTCGGGCCGGGGCACCCAGCCGACGAGCGCCGCGACCTCGCCGTGCCCGACCGCCTCGGCGGCCAGCGCCTCCAGCTCGGCCTCGCCCGCCAGCAGGTCGGCCCGGCCGGCCCGGGCCAGCTCGTCGAGGTCCGGCTCGACCGGCGCGAGCCGGGCCGGCACCGGACCCTCCCGGTGCAGCCGCTGCAGCCGCTGGGCCGCCGCGCCGGGCGGCGGGTCGCTGCCCGGCGTACCGGGCCGGTCGATCTCCATCACCCCGGCGTCGGCGACCCGCACCAGCGCGTCGCGCAGGGCCGGCCCGGGCGCTACCAGGGCCACCCGGCTCATCGGCGTCGGCGTGACCGCCTCACGCCAGCGCATCGAGCACCTCCGAGCCCTGGCCGCCCCGCGCGACCACCTCCAGCGCAGCCCGGACCTGGCACGCGTCCACAGCAAGCAGGGCGACCGCACCGACCGCCGAGCGCAGGCCGAACCCGGGGGCGGCGAGCAGCGCCTCGGCGTCCCGGCGTACCCGGGCCCACCAGCGCGCCTCGGCCTGCCAGAGGTCGGCGCGCGACCGCACGCCGTGCAGTGCCCAGGCGGCGGAGGGCGGCAGCACCGCCGCGAGGCTCGCGACCGATGCCGTCCGGGCCCAACCGAGGCCGAGCAGCCGGGTGACGGTGCCGGCGGCCGGCCCGGACAGCCCGGGTACCGGCTGGCCGGCGACGTTGCGCGCGACGAGCAGCGCCACCGCGCCCCGGGCCCAGGCTTCGGCCGGCGCCACTCCGGCGGCCACCCGGTCGGCCCACGCCAGCCGCAGCGCCAGCGACACCGTGCCCGCGCCCTCCCCGCCCGGGTCCCCCCAGGGCGAGCGGGCGAGGGCCAGCCGCAGGTCGGCCGCTGAGGTCGCGACCGCCAGCCGCGGCCACGCCGTGGCCAGCCGGCCGAGCTGGTACGGCCGCTCCCCCGGCGCCTGGTACGGCGACTCGCGCGGCGCCGCGGCGCCGGCCGCCAGGCTGGCCGCCAGCCCGTCCACGTTGGACACCTCGAACCAGCCGGCCAGCAGCCGCAGCACCCGTACCCCGTCGGCGGGGACCCAGCCGGCCAGCACCCGCAGGTGCCACAACAGCGTGTCCGCGACGCCGCGCTGGGCCGCCGCCAGCGAGTCGCCCACCCGGACAAACCGGCGGTACGGCGAACGCGCGAGTGCCTCGACCGCGTCGTCAACGGACGGGCTGGCGGCGAGCGCACGCGCTCCGGCGCTGCCCAGCCGCCGGTTCGGCAGCGCCCGGGAACGGACGCTGCCGGCCACCCACCGCGCGCTCATGGCCGGGCCGCCCCGGCTGGCTCGTGGGGGGTCGGTGCGCGTGCCGTAGCTGCGCCGGCCAGCTGCGCGCGGACCATGTCCACGACCCGGTCCACCAGGTCCGCCTGCCGCCGCTGCGCCGACCGCCGTACCGCCTCGGCGCTCTCCTCCGCGTGCGAGATGATCGACGCGATCTCGTGCTGGCCGCGCCGCCGCGTCTCGGCGGCGGCAGCCGCGCGCTCGGCCTGGCTGTCGGCGCGGGCCCGCGCCACGACGGCCCGGGCCCGGTCGGCCGCCTCCGCGCGGCGGGCGGCGGCCCGCACAGCGGCGTCCTCGCGGATCCGTGCGCACTCGCGCTGCGCCTCGTCCAGGGCCGCGAACACCGGCTCGAGCTCGGCCTCGACGCCAGCGCGCCGGTCTGCGGGCGCACCAGCGCCGCTCGCCGCACCCGGTGCACCGGCCGGACGGAACCGCTCCAGCAGCTCACGCACACGCGACATCGGCTCGAACCTCCCAGTCTCGACCGTGCCGCACCTGGCTACGCATCGTTAGGGCCGCAGGCCCCGCCGCGGACCGACCTTCGCCCTAGGCGCCGCCGCGCTGCCTGGTCGCCGGCGGTGCCGGACGGCCCTTCTTCTTTGCCGGGGCGCCGGTCCCGGTCACTTCCTGGGCCTTGGCCCGGCGGTCAGCGGCACGGCGGTCGGCCCGCTGCCGGCGAGCACCGCCGGCGGCCGTGCCACGCCAGCGGCCAGTGAAAATCGCACTACCGATGAGGACGCCCGCCTGCGCGGGACGCGCCGGGTCCTCCGGGGTACGGCCGCGCGCAGCGCGCTCCGTCGGCTCTTCTAAATCGTCGCTCACTTATCCACCGTTACCCCCTAGGGGTAGGTCTGGACAGGGCCGAACGACCCTTGCCCGGTAAGCCTTGAGCCCCGGCTGGGGTGCTGAACGACGAGGTGGCCCAGTGGCGGGGCGACCGGTCAGCCGTCACTGCGGGCGCCACGGGTCGCGGGAGCGGCACGCCAGCGCCGGTACGCCGGGGGCCAGCGCACCGGAGTCGGGTAGTGCGCCCACAACACGCCGTCCAGGTCGAGCTCGACCAGAACGTGGTCCTCGGCCACGGACACCGGGTGCGCCCGCATCGCGGCCTGCCGGCGAGCCGGGCTCTCCACCGCCCAGGCCGTACCCGTGATGTAGAACTCGTCGGGCACGTCGGCCGCGCCCGTGGAGTGCAGGGCGTAGCGACCGTCGCGGCGCAGGTCGGCCAGCTTCGGCGAGGGCACGACGAACACCTGCAGCCTGCCATCGGCGAGCAACGGCATGACCGGGTGGACCCGCGGGCCGCCGTCAGCCCGGACCGTGGCCAGATAGCCGAACCCGACCCCGGGTTGGAACAGCAGTCTCCTACCAGCCTGCGCCAGCTCCGGCTCCGACCGCTCGAGATCATCCCAGGTAGCCATTCACCACCACCCCACATAGGAGGGTGACGCTGTTGTCACCCAGCCATGTGTCCTCGGTGTCATCGCCGGCCGGCCGCACGTTCAGGCTGGGCTCTCCTGTGGCGCCGTGCTGGCTGGTCGGCCCGCTCACCCCGGGCAGCCGGGTGACCGACTTCCCGGCCCTGGTCGGGGCCGGTCTGGTCCGCCGCGACGGCGCGCGTCGCGGCGGCTAGGGCTTCGGTGAAGTCGCGGGCAGACCCCGCAGCCGACCACATTGCCCGCTGGCGGTCGGCGCCGGTGCCCCGCTCGTCGAGCCGGCGCAGCAGTACGGCGACCTCGTCCGCGTCGCCGGTGGCGTCAAGGGCGGCGTGGACCTGGTCGAGGAGCCGATCCAGCAGGCTGTGCTGCGGCACCTGCCGACCGGTGAACGGGTCGACGCCGTAGCCACCCAACCCGTGCCGGGCGGCTGCGACCAGCCCGGCCGCGACCCGCCCGTCCCGTACGGGCCGCAGCCGCGCACCGCTGCGGGCCTCCGCCAGGGCGGTCGTGACAAGGGCCCGCACCAGCGCGGCCAGCAGCACCGCGGTGTCGATGTCCGGGCAGACGTCGGCGACCCGGACCTCCACGGTCGGGTAGCGCGCGGAGAGCCGGGCGAGGAAGTAGACGCTCGCCTGGTCCAGCGCTGCGCCCTGGCGGATTAGCCGCCGGATCGTGGCGTCGTAGTGCGCGGCGTCCGCCCACACCGCCGGCGGCCTGGCCGTCGGCCACCGGGAGACGAGCGGGTACCGCCAGCTGGCCCAGGCCGTGTCCTGACCGTCGGCGATCGCCGAGTTGGCGCTGAGGGCGAGCAACGGCGCGAGCCATGGGCGCAGCCGGGCCAGCACCTGGACACCGAGGTCACGCGAGGGGACGCCGACGTGCACGTGGCAGGCGCACGTGCCCGACTCCGGCGTCTGGCGCGGATACCGGCGGGCCAGCTCCCGGTATCTGGCCTGGTCGGTGAGGGCGGCCAGGCCCGGCACCGGGTAGGGCGCGACACCTGTCGCCACGAGCCGGCAGCCGAGGTGCTCGGCGCCGGCTGCGGCCAGCCTCCGCAGCCGCAGCAGCTCGCTGCGGACCTCATCGAGCCGGGTACACACCCTCGTCACGGTCTCGAACTGGAACCGCATGTACTCCGCCTGCGGCCCGGGCTCCCCGTCCAGCAGCCGCAGCAGGTCAGGAGCTGCCAATGCAGGCAGGCCGCTGGCCGGGTCCAGGAGTACGAACTCCTCCTCGACCCCGAGGGTGGGCGCCGCCGCCGTACGGCAGCTCGCCGGCTGGGCATGTGCCGGCCGGAGTCGGTGCCCCGCTCCCGGCGTCACCGGAGTCACAGTCGCCATGCGGTTACCCCCAGCTTCTGTCCTCCTCTCTCACTATCGGGCGTACGTGGGCGCCGCGCAGAGGCAAACGGCCTTATATGCCAAGGTCCTCCCCAACGGCGACGGATCGCGGCAGGACCTTTGGACCTGGCCACGGCGCCCTGCCGGACAGACGCTGGTCTGGTGAGACGAGTAGACACAAGCGACGCGACGAGCCATTACGGGACCGTTGCTCCGCCGCTGCCCGTCCTGCCCGTCCTGCCCTCATCGCCCGTTCACACGCCACCGCCGCCCCTGCTCCAGTGGGTCGCCCTCTGCGCGGCTGGCGAGGCGATCGGCATGACGGCGGCCGCGGCCGCGGCAAAGGCATCCCAGGCCCTGGCCGGTGATGCGCCAACCGGGCCGGCAGTGGCGCTGGCGCTCTCCCTCGTCGTCGCCGGTGGGCTCATCGAGGGGCTCGCCCTCGGCGCCGCGCAGGCGGCCGGGCTGCGCCGTTGGCTGTCGGCACGGCACCGCCGCCGCTGGGTGCTGGTCACCGTCGCCATCGCGGGGCTGGGCTGGGCCGCGGCGTCCGCACCGGCGGTAGTCGCCGGCGGCGGCGAGAGCGGTGGCGGCGGCGAGCCGCCGTGGCTGCTGGTCCTGGTCGGAGGTGCGGCGCTCGGCGCGACGATGGGCGCGGTCCTGGGTGCCGCCCAGGCGCTGGTGCTGCGCGGCCAGGTTCGCCACCCCTGGCGGTGGGTCGGCGCGAACGTGCTGGCCTGGTTCCTGGCCATGGCAGTGATCTTCCTCGGTGCGACCACCCCGGCCGCCGGCTGGCCGGCACCGGCGGTGGTCGCCCTGGGCACCGCCACCGGCCTGGCCGCCGGGGCAACGCTCGGCCTGGTCAGTGGCTGGTTCCTGCCCTCGCTCGCCGGGCCGCCGCCGCACAACCGGCTGGTCCTGAGCCTGCTGCGCTCCCCAGCGCACGGCCTGCTCGACCGCTCGCTGGTAGGGCTGCGGGTGCGGGGCGCGGTCAGCGGCGAGCGGTTCGAGCTGCCCGTCACGTACGCCACGGACGGGACCGGGGGCCTTGGTTGTGGTCCCGGTCCGGCCGGCCACCAAACGGTGGTGGCGCAACCTGCGCCACGGCGCCCCCGTCGACCTGCTGCACCACGGGGCCTGGCGCCCCGCCGTCGGCGAGGTCCTGACACCGGGACAGGACGGGTACGCCGGCGCGGTCGCCGCGTACCGTCGCCGCTGGCCGCGGGCCGCGGTCCCAGGCACCGACCCGGTGGTACGGGTCAGGCCCGTGGACGGCCCGAGCCGCCGGCGGTCATGACCGGTACGCCAGGTTGGCCATCATGCCGGTCTCGGCGTGGTAGACGTTGTGGCAGTGGGTCATCCACTGGCCGGGGTTGGTGGCGTCCAGGTCCACCGTGACGGTCTGGTTGGGGACGACGATGACGGTGTCCTTCCGGGCCCCGCCGGCCGGGCCCGCCCCGCCGCCGGCCAGCGCGAAGGTGTGCCCGTGCACGTGCATCGGGTGGAACATCGTGGTGCGGTTGACCAACCGCAGCCGTACCCGCTCTCCCTGGCGCACCAGCAGCGGCTCGGCGTGCGCGAAGGTGGCGCCGTTGATGGTCCAGCGGTAGGGCATCATCCCCCCGCCCAGCTCGAGCCGGTGCGTACGGTCGGGCCGGCGGCTGTCCAGCCGGACCGCATCCGCCGCGGCCAGCGTGTTGGTGAGCAGCACCTGCCGGTCGAGCTCGGCCGGCCGCAGCTGCGGGGCGGGCGCACCGCCGGCACCGGTGCGCACCAGGGCGCGGGCCAGCCCGGTCTTCCCTTCCGCCGCGGCGACGAGCGGGAAGACGCCGTCGGCGAGGTCGACGGTGACGTCGGCCCGCTCACCCATCGCCAGCAGCAGCGCGTCGGTCGTGGCCGGGACGACCGGGAACCCGTCGGTGTGCGTGACGGTGAGCCGGTGCCCGCCGAGGGCCACCCGGAACGCGGTGTCGGAGCCGGCGTTGACCAGCCGGATCCGTACCCGGTGGCGTGGCTTGCCGGCCAGGGTGACCGGCGCTGCCGGCGCCCGCCCGTTGACCAGGTAGTGCGGGTAGCTGACGTCGCCCGCGCCGCCGAGCAGCGGGGAGACCATCATCTCCATACCGCCGCCGTGCGGCATGCCCGCGTGCATCCCGCCGTGCATCCCGCCGCCGTGCGCCATGCCGCCCATCGCCCGCAGCGACGCGAGGACCTGGTCCGGGGTACGCCCGGTGCCGTCGACCCAGTCGTCGAGCACCACGACCCACTCGTCGTCGTAGCGGCCGGCCTCGGCGGGGTCGTCGACGACCAGCACGCCGTAGAGCGCCCGGTCGAGCTGCACGCCGGAGTGCGGGTGGTAGAAGTAGGTGCCCGGGTCCGGGACGGTGAACTCGTACGCGTGCCGCCCGCCCGGCGGGATCGGCGGCTGGGTGACGCCGGGTACGCCGTCCATGTCGTTGCGCAGCGCGATGCCGTGCCAGTGCACGCTCGTCCCAACGGGGAGCCCGTTGGCCACGTCGACGCGGACCACGTCACCGGCCCGGGCGCGGACCAGCGGGCCGGGTGCGGTGTCCGCGTACCCCCAGGTCTGCACGACCGTCCCGCCGAGGTCGAGGGTGACCGGGCGCGGGGCGAGCCGGGCGGTGACCGTGGCGGCGCCGGTCCGGCGGCGGGCCGCCTCGACCCGCCCGACGATGTCCGCGTCCGGCGCGACCAGCCGCGGGGCCGGGGTGAGCAGGCCACCCGTCCAGACTGCGGCGCCCGCGGTGGCGGCCAGGCCCGCGGCACCGGCCACGCCGGCGAGCAGGGCCCTACGGGTCATGACCGGCGGCATCGGCGCTCCTCCTCCATCCTGGTCCTGGTCCTGGTCCTGGTCCTGGTCCTGGTCCTGGTCCTGGTCCTGGTCCTGGTCCTGGTCAGGGAAGGTGCCTGCGGATCTGGTCGAGCAGGTCGGCAGAGGACAGGAACATCGACGGGTATTCGCCGTACCAGCGTTGCGTGCCTTCGGCGTCGATGAGCACGAAGCTGTGCCCGGGCAGCCCCTCGTGCATGCCCTTGCCCAGGGTGCCGTATGCGGCGGACACCGCACCGTCGTCGATGAGGAACGGGGTGCGTACGCCGTTGGCGGCCATGTCGGCCTTGATCTGCTCGGCGGTGTTCATCACGATCGGCAGCACGGTCACGTTCGCGGCGGCGAACTGCGCGGCGTTGCGTTCGATGTCGACCATCTGCAGCAGGCAGGCCTGGCAGCCGGCGCCCTCGTTGAAGTAGAGGACGACGTTCCTGCCTCGGAAGCCGGCCAGCCGTACGGTGGTGCCGTTGGTGTTGGTGAGGACGAAGTCCGGGGCGGGGCGGCTGGTGGCGTCGGAGGTGCTCCGCGCGCTCCACAGCATGGCCGCGATGAGCGCGACGACGCCGGCCACCACGACGCCCCACAGCAGCGCGTTACGGCGCCGTGCGGTGCGGGCGTACGCCTGGCGGGCGGCCCGCCTCGCGCCGGTACGGCTGGCCCGGCTTGCCTGCCCGCCGTGTGGCGGGCGTGCGCGTACGGCTGTCCTACTGGTCATCGCAGGTCCTCCTCCCATCATGGGTTCCTCTCGACGCGGCCAGGTCCGGTCCCGGCCGGTCACCGCCCCGCCGGTCGGTGAGCGTGGCCCATACGAACACCGCGGCCACGGCCAGCACCGCGAGGCCGAGGACGGGCTCGGGCACCGGGTCCAGCCACTGCTGCACCTGCTCGAACCGCCGGCTCAGCCAGCGCCCGACAGCGACCTGGAAGCCTGGGCCTGTAGTCATCTGCTCGGCCCCGGCCAGGTAGATGACGAACCCGCCCATGGTCGCGAAGGCGACCGCGACGGCGAGGTTGACCGTGTTGGTGACGAGCGTCCGCCCGGCCAGGCGCAGCCGGACCGGCCGGGCGGTCAGCCACGACCGGTCGCGCAGCCCCAGCCGGTCCCACACCATCGCCATCGTGAACAGCGGGAACGTCATGCCGAGCACGAACGCCAGGCCGAGCAGGGTGCCGCCGGCCGGGGAGCCGGCCAGCGCGGAGAGCGTCATCACCCCGGCCAGGACCGGAGCGCAGCAGCTCGACGCGATGCCCGAGAACACGCCGAGGGCGAAGAAGCTGCCTGAGTCGCCGCCGCTGGTGTCCGGCGCGCGCAGGAAGCTCGGCAGGGTCCACATGCGACCGGTGAGCGAGTACGCGGCGAGCAGCAGCAACAGCGCACCGCCTGCGTAGTAGAGCGGGGCGTGGTAGCGGGCGATGGCCCCGGCGACCAGGCTCACCCCGAGCGTGATGGGCACCATGACCAGGGCCAGGCCGGCGGCGAAGACGAACGTCAGCGGCAGCAGCCGCCAACGGCGGCTGCGCACCGCGGCGGCGAGGTAGCTGGGGGCGAGAAACACGATGCAGCACGGCGCGAACAGCGCCACCATCCCGGCGAAGAACGCGGCCAGCACGCTGCCGGTGGTCAGCAGCGTCATGACGCGCTCACCACCCGCCGCGCGGCCAGCCGGGCGCGTAGCTTGCCTCTGGGCAGCCGTCCGGCGCTGAGGAACACGCCGTCCACGAGGACGAGCGGGAACATCGCCGGCCGGTGCGCACCGACCAGCGCGCGCCCGGCGTCGCTGCCGGCGGCCACCAGGTCGACCCGGATCGGCAGCTCACGGCCCAGCTCGGCCAGTGCGGCCTGCGCATCCAGGCACAGATGGCACGCGGGCCCGTGCACCAGGGTGACCGTGGCGACCGGAGGAGGGTCGAGGTCCAGGCCGGACATGGGCATGGCAGCTCCTGTCTGGTCCGGCGGTGGCAGGCGATGCCCCCGCACGCCCGCAACGGTGCGCCTCGGCGATGAGGAAACCCCGGAGCCTTCCGTGAAGGTTCGATGAAGCGGGTGACCGCGCCGTCCCGGCAAGATGGGGCCATGACTACCCGTGTGCTCGTCGTCGACGACGAGCAGAGCCTGGCCAAGGTGGTCGCCAGCTACCTCGAGCGGGACGGCCACGAGGTGACCTGCGTCTTTGACGGGCCGGCCGCCGTCGACGCCGCCCGGCGGCAGCCCCCCGACGTGGTCGTGCTCGACCTCGCCCTGCCCGGCCTGGACGGCGTCGAGGTGTGCCGGCAGCTGCGCACGTTCACCGACTGCTACGTCGTCATGCTCACCGCCCGCAGCGACGAGGTGGACAAGCTGGTAGGCCTGGGCGTCGGCGCCGACGACTACCTGACCAAGCCGTTCAGCCCCCGGGAGCTGGTGGCCCGGGTACGGGCGATGCTGCGCCGCCCGCGCACCGGCGGGACCGGCACTGCCAGCGCCGGTGCAGCCAGCGCCGGCACTGCCGGCGCCGGTGCCGGGCAGCCGTGGGACGAGCCGCCGCGCACCTTCGGCCCGTTGCAGGTCGACGTCGTCGCCCGTGAGGTCCATCTCGACGGCGTACCGGTCCCGCTGACCCGCACCGAGTTCGACCTGCTGGCCGCGCTCTCCGCCCGGCCGCGGATGGCGTTCTCCCGGCGCCAGCTCATCGACGCGGTGTGGGGCGACGGCTGGGGCGGCGACGAGCACCTCGTCGACGTGCACATCGGACACCTGCGCCGCAAGCTCGGCGACGACCCGGCCACGCCGCGGTTCGTCCGTACCGTGCGCGGGGTGGGCTACCGGATGGGCGAGGGCTGATGAGCCGGCCGCGGCTCGCCCTGGCCGGCCGGCTCTTCGCCGCGCAGGCGCTGGTCGTGCTGACCGGCGGGGTCACCCTCGGGCTGGTCGCCGCCGCGGTCGGGCCGGCGATCTTCCACGACCACCTGCGGCAGGTCCCCGGCCACGTCGAC
>DASSUC010000340.1:0-3338 GCA_035707405.1 Micromonosporaceae bacterium
GTCGACACCGCCGAGGTCCACGAACGCACCGAAGTTGACGATCGAGGAGACGACGCCCTTGCGGATCTGGCCCTTCTGCAGCTGGGTCAGGAAGCCCTGGCGGACCTCGGACTGGGTCTGCTCGAGCCACGCACGGCGCGAGAGGACCACGTTGTTGCGGTTCTTGTCGAGCTCGATGATCTTCGCCTCGAGCTCCTTGCCGACGTAGGGCTGGAGGTCGCGCACGCGGCGCATCTCCACCAGCGACGCCGGGAGGAAGCCACGCAGGCCGATGTCGAGGATGAGGCCACCCTTGACGACCTCGATGACGGTGCCGGTGACGACGCCGTCCTCCTCCTTGATCTTCTCGATCGTGCCCCAGGCGCGCTCGTACTGGGCGCGCTTCTTGGACAGGATCAGTCGACCTTCCTTGTCCTCCTTCTGGAGAACGAGGGCCTCGACCTTGTCGCCCACGGCGACGACCTCGCCGGGGTCGACGTCGTGCTTGATCGACAGCTCGCGCGAGGGGATGACGCCCTCGGTCTTGTAGCCGATGTCGAGCAGGACCTCGTCCCGGTCGACCTTGACGACGACACCCTCGACGATGTCGCCGTCGTTGAAATACTTGATGGTCTCGTCGATCGCGGCGAGGAAGGCCTCGTCGGTGCCGAGGTCGTCGACGGTGACCCGGGCCCCGCTGGTGTTCGTCGGTCCGTTGGCGCTCGAGGTGGCCTCGATGCTGCTCGTCATGTGGGCTGTTGCTCCGGTCGGAAGTGGTGTCGTGGTGACTGCTTCGACGCCTGCGGACCCGCCGCCGGATACACGTCAACGACCGTCCAGAGGCCGGATTATCCATCCAGGAGGTCGATTGAGGTGTCCGGCGACCGCGAACCTGCTCCCTGCCGAGGCACGCTGATCCACGAGCGCATCGAACAGCTTACCGTGTGCGATGCACCGTCGTGCAAGGGCTCCCCTACCACTGCGTACCGTTACCAGGGTGGACACGGTTACCAGGGTGGACGCGGTTACCAGGGTGGACGCGGTTACCAGGGCGGACGCAGCTACCAGGGCGGACGCAGCTACCAGGGCGGACGCGGTTACCTCGGTGGACGCAGCAGGGGGTGCGGGAGTGGCCCGCCGGGCGGTGACCGCCGCCGAGGCACGCCGGGCGGCGCGCGCCTGGTGGGACGCTGACGCCGACGGCTACCAGGCCCAGCACGGCGACTTCCTGGGCGACGCCGACTTCCTGTGGTGCCCGGAGGGGCTGCGCGAGGCGGATGCGCGCCTGCTGGGCGACGTGCGGGGGCGGCGGGTGCTGGAGGTCGGCTGCGGGGCCGCGGCCGCCGCCCGGTGGCTGTCCACCCAGGGCGCCCAGGTGGTCGCCGCCGACCTGTCCACCGGCATGCTGCGCCACGCGCAGCTGGGCGCGGGGACCTCCGGGGTACGGGTCCCGCTGGTGCAGGCGGACCTGCTCGCCCTGCCGTTCGCGACCGGCTCGTTCGACGTGGTGTGCACCGCATTCGGGGCGGTCCCGTTCGTCGAGGACTCGGCGGCGGCCATGCGGGAGGTGGCCCGGGTGCTGTGCCCCGGCGGGCGCTGGGTGTTCGCGGTGACCCACCCGATGCGCTGGGTCTTCCTCGACGACCCGGGCGAGCAGGGGCTGGTCGCGGTGCACTCCTACTTCGACCGGCGGCCGTACGTCGAGCACGACGCGTCCGGTGAGGCGGTCTATGTCGAGCAGCACCGCACGCTCGGTGACCGGGTCCGGGAGCTGGTCGCGGCCGGGTTCGTGCTGCGCGACCTGGTCGAGCCAGAGTGGCCGGACGGGCACGAGCGGCTGTGGGGCCAGTGGAGCCCGCTGCGCGGGCGGCTCTTCCCCGGCACTGCGATCTTCGTCACGGAGCTGGCCAGGTAGCCGGACTCGGACTAAGTCTGTACTGCCGCCTACATCGTCGCCAACTCCGGTAACCGGTCTCTCGCGCGCCTGGCTGGTGGTCGAGGGCGGCAACCTCAGCTGGCCGCCCAGCCTGCGGGTCTTCGCGGCCAGGGTGGCCGCGTTGACGTAGTGACCACGGCGGCGAGAGGGCGGGCTCACCGCAGCAGGCCCCGTGTGCCAGCATCGGAACCAGGGTGGTGTGAGTGCGGTGGCTGGCGCGTGACGAGGAGGCTCTTCCCGCGAGCCTGTGCTGGCTCACGCCCGCGGAGGCCGCGCGCGCCGCCCGGCTGCGCCACCCCAAGCGCCGTACGGAGTACCTGCTGCGGCGCCTGACCGGCAAGCACGCGGTCGCCGCCGTGCTGGGACTGCCGACCGACCCGGCGGGCCTGGCCCGCATCGAGGTGGCGAACGCACCCTCGGGAGCGCCGTACGCCATGGTGGACGGCGTACCCGCCGGAGTTGAGATGTCGCTCACCGACCGGGCCGGTCGTGCCGTGTGCGTGGTCGACACCGGCCCGGTGGGCTGTGACCTGGAGGTCGTCGAGCCCCGTAGCCCCGCCTTCCTCAACGACTTCCTGACCGGGCCGGAGCGGGCCTACGTGACCGGCCGGCCGGACGCCGACTCCCGGGACGCCGCCGCCAACCTGGTGTGGTCAGCCAAGGAGAGCGCGTTGAAGGTGCTGCGCACCGGGCTGGGGCGGGACACCCGCAGCGTGGTTGTGACAGTCCAGGATGGACCACGGGGCGCCTGGGCACCGTTGACGGTCCGCGCCGAGGAGGGCACGGTGTTCCACGGCTGGTGGCGCCGTGACGGTCGGTTCCTGTTCACCGTCGCGGCCCCACAGCCGGGACCGCCGCCGGCCGCGCTGGAGCCGGCCGCCGGGTGGGGCAGCCCCGGGCAGGGCGTGCCGGTGTCCTGAGCGGCGCGGGCCTACCCGTCGACGTCCTGCTTCATCCCGCGCTCAAGAGCGTCGACGAGGTACGGGCGCAGCTCGCGGGCTGCGATGATCCGGTCGACCGAGCCGACGTCCAGGGCCCGCTGGATGGTGTGCACCGCGTCGAACTCGTCCGCGACCGCGCCGAGCTTCTCCGCGCGTACCCGGGCCGTGGTCTCCGCCAGGCGGGCCCGCAGCCCGGCCACGGCGTCCGGAGCCGCGGTGGCAAGCCGCTCCCGGCACTGCGCCACCCGGGGGTCCTTCTCGGTACGGGCCTTGACCTCCCGGGCGAAGACGGTGGCCGCGGCTGGGGCGCCGCCGATGACCGAGGCGTACGAGCCCTCCAGCGCCGCGATCTCCATGCGCTCGTTGAGCCGCTTGGAGAAGACCACGAACGCGCCGCCGTGGTAGCGGGAGATGACCACGAACACGATGGGGCCCCGGAAGTTGGTGACCGCCCGGCCGATCTCCGCGCCGTACTCCAGCTG
>DASSUC010000341.1:0-6633 GCA_035707405.1 Micromonosporaceae bacterium
GGGGGGTGCTGCCCCCCGCCCCGACCGTGTCCTATCCCGCAGCCGCAGCTCCCGCAGCCGCGGCCACCGCCTTCTGGCGGGGCGCCGGAGCGGCCCTCGGGAGCGAGACCGGTACGCCCGGGCACAGCAGGTGCCGTTCGCCCCGGATGGTGACCTCCAGCGGCTCACCCTCCTCGACCAGGTAGCGCTCCTCGTCGTGGGCGAGCTCGACCCGGAGCTGTCGCTTGCGGAACAGTAGCGAGAACGACAGCGAGTTCCACATGCGGGGTAGGGCAGGTGTAAAGGAAAGGTCACCGTCGAAGTCGCGAACCCCGCCGAACCCGAAGACCAGCGACGACCAGACACCCGCGGCCGACGCGATATGGACCCCGTTGGAGGTGTTCCCGGCGATGTCGGCGAGGTCCATGAGCAGCGCGTAGTTGAAGTACTGCATGGCCTGCCGCTCGTTGCCGATCTCGGCGGCCAGGATGCCCTGCACGCACGCTGACAGCGACGAGTCCCCGGTGGTCAGCGGGTCGTAGTACTCGTAGTTACGCCGCTTCTGCTCCCGCGAGAACTCGTTGCCGAGCAGGAACATGGCCAGCACGATGTCGGCCTGCTTGATCACCTGGTACCGGTAGATCACCAACGGGTGGTAGTGCAGCAGCAGCGGGAACTTCTCCCGCGGCGTGTTCTGCAGGTCCCACACCTCGCGCTTGAGGAACGTGTCGTCCTGCGGGTGGATGCCGCGCTCCGGGTCGTACGGCACGTGCATCGCGGCCGCCGCCCGTTCCCACGACTCGACCTCGTCCATGCTGAGCCCAACCTCGTGCGCGAGGGCGACGTAGACGTCCGGTTGGTCCTGGCGCAGCAGGCGGACGGTGCTCGCCGCATAGCTGAGGTTCAGCCGGGCCATGAGGTTGGTGTATGTGTTGTCGTTGACCACGGTGGTGTACTCGTCCGGCCCGGTCACCCCGTGGATGTGGAACTTGCCGTCCGCACCGTAGAAGCCGAGGTCCTCCCAGAGCCGGGCGGTCTCCACCAGCATCTCGGCGCCCACCTCGACCAGCAGGTCGAGGTCCCCCTGCACGTTGGTGTGCCGCCGGATCGCGTACGCGATGTCGGCGTTGATGTGGTACTGCGCCGTGCCCGCCTGGAAGTACGCTGACGCCTCCTCGCCGTTGAGGGTGCGCCACGGGAACAGCGCCCCTTTCTGGCTCATCGTCTTCGCCCGCTCCCGGGCCAGGCTCAGCATGCTGTGCCGGTGCCGCAGCAGGTTGGCTGCGATCCTGGGCTGGGTGTAGGACAGGAACGGCAGGACGTAGATCTCCGTGTCCCAGAAGTAGTGCCCGTCGTACGCGTGCCCGGTCAGCCCCTTCGCGGAGATGCCGGCGTTCTCGGCCCGCCAGGACGCCTGCGCCACCTGGAACAGGTTCCAGCGGATCGCCTGCTGGCAGCGGACCGGGTCGATCCTGTTGTCGACGCGGACATCGGCCCGGTCCCAGAACAGGTCGAGCTGGCGGCGCTGCTGCTGGACCAGCGTGTCGTAACCGGTCCGCAGGGCCCGGTCGAGCGTACGGCGGCTGCGGTCGGCCAGCTCCGGTGCGGGGATGCTCCGCGAGCCCTGGTAGGTCGCGAACTTCGTGATCCGGATCGGTACGCCCGGCGACGCGTCGGCGGTGACCAGGATCTCCCCGCCGTCCTCCTCTACAGAGCCCTCGACCTGGTAGGGACAGGCCGCGTCGATCACGTGGTCGACACCCACGGCAAGGGTCATGTGGCTGTTGGTCGTGCGGTACCCGAGCAGGATGCGCTGGCCGGACTGTTCGGTGACCTTGGCGTTGAGCACCCGCTGTGGCAGCACCTTGGCCAGCCGGGGGTCGTTCGGTCGCTGCTCGGTGGCCTCGTCGACGGGGCGGCTGTCCTGACGGTTGACGACCTGGGACGAGATCGCCACCGGCGCGGCATGGTCCAGCAGGGTCACCTCGTAGGTCATCGCGACCAGATGGCGATGCTCGAACGAGACGAGCCGGCTCGACCTGATCCGGATGTGCTTCCCACTGGCCTGTGCCCAGACGAACTCGCGGGACAGGATGCCGGCCTGCATGTCCAGAACCCGCCGGTAGTCGTGCACCCGGGCGGTCGGCAGGAACAGCGGCTCGTCGTCGACGTAGAGCTTGAAGATCGTGCTGTCCGGCACGATGATGAGCGTCTGTCCGACCCGCGCCAGCGCGGGAGCCTCCTCAGCGTGCACGATCGGCCACGTCTCGTGGAAACCGTTGACGTAGGTGCCGGGTGACCGTGCTGGGCGCCCCTCCTCGAACGTGCCGCGCACTCCCAGGAACCCGTTGCCGAGGGAGAAGACCGTCTCGGCGCGGTCCATGTAGTCCTCCGAGTAGCGTGTCTCTATGATCCGCCACTCGTCTGGCGGAGAGAGGTGCTCCGGCGGTAGGACGTACTCCCGCTTCAGCATGGGAGGGCGGCAGCTTCCACCGGAGCGCCACTGCGGGACGGCAGGACGCGATGAGTGCCGGAAAGGCGGCGGGATGGCGGACGGCAACAACCGTGCGGTAGATATCTCACGGTTCGACACCCTACTGTTTGACCTCGACGGCGTGATTACCCGAACCGCCACCCTTCACGCCACCGCCTGGAAGGACCTTTTCGACGCCTTCCTCGCCAGCCGGGCCAGCGCCACGGGTGAGCCCTTCGTCCCCTTCGACGTTGACACCGACTACCTGCTCTATGTAGACGGGCGGCGCCGCTACGACGGCGTGGACACGTTTCTCCGTTCCCGGGGCATCGTGCTGCCCTTCGGTGATCCCAGTGATCCGCCCGACGCCGAGACCAGCTGCGGTCTGGGCAACCGCAAGAACGGATACTTCGCCCAGCGCTTGGCGCAGTCGGGTGTCGAGGTGTTTGACGACGCGGTGGAGCTGATCCGGGTCGCGCGCGGGCACGGCAGGAAGCTGGCGGTCGTCTCCGCCAGCAGGAACTGCGCGGACATCCTGGGCCGCGTCGGCCTGCTCGACCACTTCGACGCCCGGGTCACCGGGGTCGAGGCAGCGGACCTGGGCCTGCCGGGCAAGCCCGCACCGGACACCTACCTGAAGGCCGCCGATCTGCTCGGTACGGCACCGGCGGACGCAGTCGTCTTCGAGGACGCCGTCGCCGGCGTACAGGCCGGCCGGGCCGGTGGTTTCGGCCTGGTCGTCGGCGTGGACCGGCGGGGCGAGGCCGACCTGCTCCGCGCGCACGGGGCCGATGTCGTCAGCGCTGACCTCCGCGAGTTCCTGCCCAGCCTGGCGGCGACACCGCGCCCTCGTTGACCCGAGCTGGCCCGACCTGACCCGAGCTGGCTCGACCTGACCTGACCGGATCTGGGCAGGTTGTCCGGGCTCGGCGCGATGGTCGCCACTCGGAGGCCCCATATCCACCCCGCGCGCCAAAACCGGTGTCAGGGACTGGACACACAGCGCCGGTACGTCGAACATCGAAGGGCGGGCAACCGCGCCGGGCGCACCGGCGCGTCCGGGCGCGACTTCGGGACCGCGCCAGGCGGCGGGAGGTGCGTCACCGTGACCGGAACCAATCAATTTCCTCCACAGGCAGCCGTATCGGGGCCGCTCGCTCTTGCGCGGCGCCACCGGGTCGAGCTACTACAGACCATCCAGGCGTTCGAGCGGTCGATCGCGGCTCCCGCGGCCGACCCACGCTGGCGGGAGCTGGTGCAGGAGCGACTGCGTAACCTCCGCGAAGCCTTTGGTGAGCACATCGTCCTCACCGAGGGCCCCGACGGCCTCTACGCCGAGATACTGGAGTCCGCGCCGCGGCTGGTCCGCCGGGTGGAGATGCTCATCCGTGACCACGGCATGCTGCTGGCGGCGGTCGACTCGCTGGCCTACCGGTTGCCCACCGGGGACATCGAGCGGCTGCGCCGCCGCGCCAGCGACCTGCTGCGCCAGCTGTCCCGGCACCGCCAGCGCGGGGCCGACCTGGTCTACGAGGCGTATGCAACGGACATCGGCGGGGAGTGACGCCCCAGAAGAACGTACCCGTGGGGTGGAACCATCCACCCCTGCGGGGACGTCAGACAGGTATGCGTCGATCCGTTATCGCCCTCGCCGCGGCGGCTCTGCTCGCTGCGGGCTGCGCCCAGCCGGGCACCGGCTCCGGCTCCGAGCCAGACCCCGACCTGAACGAGAAGTTTGACCAGCGGGCCCGCCAGGTGGCACAGGCGTGGACCGCGTCGACCGCGAGCGGGGCGTGGCGCACCGGCTTCGTGCCGCTGGGCCCGCTGACCGAGGCACCCGCTGGCGGCTTCCCGTCCGGGGAGCTCAAGGAGGCCTACAACCACGGCATCTACGTGCTGCGTACTGACCTGCCGGCCACCCGGCCGGCCGACGGGACCATCCGGTTCCCCGCCGACCGCGCCACGCTCACCGTGCCGCTGGTGAGTGCGCGCGAGGCGTACGCCGCGATCGACCGGGGCGACCCGCAGTGCGTGTCACCGCCACCGGCGGCGCCCGCGCCGACCGGGCCGAACGGGTCGGTGAGTACCACCGCGCCGCAGAGCTGCGCCGCGCTGACGGTCACCGGGGTCCGGCTGGGCACGGTGATGGTGCGGACCAGCCGGGGTGAGGCGAGCGTGCCCGCCTGGCTGTTCACCGTGGCCGAGGTGCGCGAGCCGGTGACCCGGCTCGCCGTCGCCCCTTCGGCGATCACTCCGGTGCCGAGAGCGTCCGTGCCGGACTGGGGCCACCAGCGCGGCCTGGTGACCGCCCAGCACGTCATCCAGGTGGCAGGCGACGAGCTCACCTTCGCACTCGGCGTCGGCGCCTGCGACACCGACATCCGGCCGCTGTTCCTGGAGACCGACGCCGCGGTCGTGGTCGCGGGAACGGCACGCACACCGGCCGGCCCGTGCAACATGATGCTCAAGTTCGAGCCGGTGACCGTGACGCTGGCCGGGCCGCTGGGGGCGCGGGTCGTGCTCGACGCGGTCAGTGGGCTCCCGCTGACCGACACGCCGCTGGGGGCGGCTCCCCGCTGAAGGTCCTTACGGATGCATGACGTACGGCGGCCGGCGCGCCCGGCCGCCGTACGCTCGGGCGGTGGGGCAACGCGTCCTGGTCGTCGACGACGACCCGACAGTGAGCGACGTGGTGCGGCGCTACCTGGAGCACGCCGGGCTGACCGTCACCCTCGCCGCGGACGGGCCGGCCGCCCTGGCCGCCTTCGACAGGGAGCGCCCCGACCTCGTCGTACTCGATCTCATGCTGCCCGGCATCGACGGCCTGGAGGTGTGCCGCCGGCTGCGCGCGCAGGCCGGCGGGGTGCCGATCGTGATGCTGACCGCCCGCGGCGACGAGGCCGACCGCGTGCTCGGCCTCCAGCTCGGCGCGGACGACTACGTGACCAAGCCGTTCTCCCCGCGCGAGCTGACCCTGCGGGTCCAGTCGGTGCTGCGCCGGGCCGCCGCGCCGCCGCCGGGGGCGGCGGGTGGAGCGCCGCGTGAGGGTGCGCAGGCGCCGCCGGACGGTGTGGCGGGCCCGGCGAATGCGAAGCTGACCGACGGCGACCTCGTGCTGGACCAGGCCCGCCGCGTCGCCACCCTGGGCGGGGTGGAGCTGGCCCTGACGGTACGCGAGCTCGACCTGCTCGCCTTCCTGATGCGCCACCCCGGACGGGCGTTCAAGCGGGTGGAGCTGTTGCAGGAGGTCTGGGGCTGGACCTTCGGCGACCACTCCACGGTGACCGTCCACGTGCGACGGTTGCGGGAGAAGGTCGAGGCGGACCCGGCCGCGCCGCGGCGGATCATCACCGTCTGGGGCGTCGGCTACCGCTATGAGGCCACCCGGTGACCGAGGTCCTGCTGACCTTCGCGATCGCCCTCGCCGGCTCGCTGCTCGTGGCGCTGCCCGGGGTGCTGCTGCTGCGGCGGCTGCGCGGGCGCCCGGTCACCGTCTACGTCTGCGTGCTGCTCGCGGTGACCGTGCTGGCCGTGCTCGCCGGCGTGCTGGGTGCCGCATGGGAGATGTTCCTGTCAGCGCACGACCTGCGCGTACTGCTGATCGTGCTCGGCGTGGCGGGCACGGTGAGCCTCGGCGTGGCCCTGCACGCCGGCCGGCGGCTCGCCGCGGACGCCATGTGGGCGGCGCAGGCGCAGGCGCGGGAGCGGCGGATCGAGGCGAGCCGGCGCGAGCTGGTCGCCTGGGTCTCGCACGACCTGCGCACCCCGCTCGCCGGGCTGCGCGCCATGGCGGAGGCCCTCGAGGACGGCGTGGTGCGCGATGCGGCCACGGTCGCCGAGTACCACCGGCGCATCCGCGGCGAGACCGACCGGATGGCCGGGCTGGTCGACGACCTGTTCGAGCTGTCCCGGATCAACGCCGGCGCGCTGCGCCTGACGCTGGCTCCGGTGGCGCTCGGCGACGTGGTCTCCGACGCGGTCGCGGCCGCCGCGCCGGTCGCCGCCGCCGCGCGGGTGCGGCTGGTCGCCACCCGGACCGGCTGGCCACCGGTACGCGGCAGCGTGCCGGAGCTGTCCCGGGTGGTCGCGAACCTGCTGCGCAACGCGATCCGGCACACCCCGGCCGGCGGGACCGTGTCGGTCAGCGGCGGGCGCGACGAGAGCGAGGCGTGGCTCGCGGT
>DASSUC010000342.1:0-4604 GCA_035707405.1 Micromonosporaceae bacterium
TGCTCACGTGTTACTCACCCGTTCGCCGCTCGAGCACCCCCGAAAGGGCCTTTCCGCACGACTTGCATGTGTTAAGCACGCCGCCAGCGTTCGTCCTGAGCCAGGATCAAACTCTCCAACAAAAACCTGGCAAACCCCAAAACGGGGCCCAAAAAACAAGGCACTGGCAAAACAAACACCCTGTTGAGTTCTCAAGAAACAAACACACACCGGTGACGCCCTCCGCAGGAGGATGTCGCTCGGGGCTTTGGTATCAAGCCTACCTGGCCGATTTGGTCTGTGCAAACCGGTCTGCCCGGTATGCCGTACCCATCGTCAGGAACCCGTACGCACGGCGACCATCGGTCGTAGGCCTACGGGGTTTGTCGGCAGGCCGGCCGCTGGATCTCGCTTGTCGCGTCCCCAACTCGCCCGGCGCCCTGCCGCTCGACAACCTTAGCCGCCCCGGCCGGCGGGTTCAAGCTGAAATATGTGTCCTGGGTCACGCCGGCAGGCAGGCCTGGCCGGGTGCCGTACGACGGTGGTGGCGGAAGGGCTCGCACCACCACCGTCGCCGGGTCAGGCTCCCTGGCCCAGGATGCCGCGGGCCGTCGTTCCGCCCTGGCGGAACGTGTCGTGCACGGTGCCGGTCGTCCTCTGGAACGACTGTGTGGCGCGGATGTGCTCGTCGATGAGCTCGTCCACCTTGCGCATGCAGGCCTGGTGCTCCTCGGTGCCCATACCGCCGTCGAGGGTGGCGAGCGCCTGCATGGCGTGCTGCCGCAGGGTCGCCCGGTAGTTCTCGATCGAGCCCGCGTGCGTGCCCTGGTCGGCGGCGAGCTGGTCCAGTGTTGCGAAGTCCGCGCGGACCTGGTGACCGGCCATTGGCCAAGATCCTCTCGTGTCGTCGGTCAGAAGGTGATCGGGCGGCTGACGGCCGTCGACTGGGTGTCCACCGCGGTCAGGGTCGGCGCCTGGGCGGTGTCCGAGTCCTGGTCGGCGGTGACGATCGTCTGCTCGCCGCGTACCGCCCGCATGGCCTGCTGCGCGATCTGGTTGGCCAGCTGGACGAGGTTGCCGGTGTGCTGGTCGGCGACGCCGGTGAAGGTCACGCCGGCGGCGCCCTTCAGCCCCTGCCGGGACGCGTCCATGCGCCCCGAGAAGTTGCGCGACTCGGCCGCCTTGTCCTCTGCGGTGCCCTCGTACCCGTGGCCCGACTGGGTCAGGGCGCCGACCTCGTTGAGGTTGACGTACTCTCCCGCCACTAGGGGCTCCTCCCCTCATTGGACAGGTCTTTGACCCGTCCATGGACACGTCCGGATGTACCAGCGGACACCGTATCGCTAAGTCACCGGCGCCGGAACGCCTGCGGCCGGGCCGGTCGGGGCAACCACGCCACGGGTCACTCCTCCGGCGCCAGCCACGCCACCTGGACCTGGTGGAAACCTCCGCCCCGTAGGGCGTAGAGCGCCCGGCCGGCCGGCAGCCGCTGGGAGGCGACCCCGTTGATCAGGCGCCCCTCCATCCGGTCGCCGGAGAACATGAAGCCGGGCGTCGACAGGTCGTTGAGCCGCTGGATAAGCGGCTCGAACAGGGCCCGGGACAGTCCTCCGGTGCGCCGCGCGAGCACCAGGTGCAGCCCGAGGTCACGGGCCTGCGGCAGGTAGTCGGCGAGGCCGAGCAGCGGGTTGCCCGAGGACGCCGCCACCAGGTCGTAGTCGTCCACCACGACCAGCACCTCCAGGCCCCGCCACCAGCTGCGGGCGCGCAGCTGCTCGGCGGTCAGCTCGGGACCGGGCAGGCGCCGGGCGATCGCCTCCGCGACCTCCTGGGTCACCGCCAGCGTCTTCTGCTGCGTCGTGCAGTAGGCGAGCAGGTACTCCTCCGGCACCACCCCGAGCAGGCTGCGCCGGTAGTCCACGACCACGATGCCCAGCTGCTCCGGCGGGTAGAGCTGCTGGTAGCCGCGCAGCAGCACGCGCAGCAGGTTGGACTTGCCGCTCTCGCCGTCGCCGTACACCAGCAGGTGCGGGTCGCCGGAGCTGAGGTCGACCGCGACGGGCTGCAGGTTGCGCTCGGAGATGCCGACGGGTACGCCGCCCCGGTCGGGGTCGACCGGGGGCAGCTGCCGGTACGGGTAGAGCGTCGGCAGCACCTGCACGGCCGGTACGGCACCCCGGGGCCACCGCTCGGCGACGGTGGCCACCAGGCTCTTCTGCGCTGCGGGCAGGTCGGCGAGGCTGCCCTCCCCGTCGATGCGGGGCAGCGCGGAGTGGAAGTGCAGGTTGCCGGCGACGAGGCCGCGCCCGGGCGTCTCGGCGTCGATGCGCTCCTGCATCTTACGGTCGAAGGCGCTGTCGAAGGCGTCGTTGAGGCGCAGCTCCAACCGGCCGCCGAAGGCCGGCTGGGCGCGCAGCCGTACCTGCATCGTCTGGGTCACCGTGAGCACCACGTGGACGCCGTAGTTGAGGCCGCGCGCGGCCACCTCGCCGACCTGGGCCTCGAGCAGCTCGTGGTCCTCGCGGAACGGGCCCCAGCCGTCGATGACGAGCAGGATCGCGGCGGGCACCTCCGGCGGCACCGTGCCCGCCGCCCGGGCCGCCCGCAGCGCCGCCGCCGAGTCCAGGTGGTGCCGGCGGAACAGCTGCTCGCGCTCGTCGAGCGCGTGGGTCACCTCGGCGACGGTCCGGCTGACCCGCTCCGGCTCGGCCCGGGTGGCCACGCCCGCGACGTGCGGCAGGTCCTGCAGCGGGGTGAGCCCGCCGCCGCCGTAGTCGATGCAGTAGAACGCCACCTCACCCGGGGCGTAGCGCAGGCTCATCGAGCAGACCAGCGTGCGCAGCAGGGTGCTCTTGCCGGACTGCGGCGCGCCCACCACGAGCAGGTTCCCGCCGGCGCCGGTGAAGTCCCACTCCAGCGGGGACTGTCGCTGGCCGGCCGGGTCGTCGACGAGGCCGAGGACCGCGGTGAGCGAGCCCGCCGCCGCCCGGGCCAGCGGGTCCTGGACCCGGTCCAGGGGCAGTGCCGCCGGCAGCGGGTCCAGCCAGACCGGCCGGGCGGGTGCCGCGCCGCTCGCGCTGAGCCGGTCCACCACGAGGTCGAGGACCGTGCGCTGGTCAGGGACGCGGCGCTGGTCGGGCATCGCGCGCTGGTCGGGCATCGCGCGCTCGTCGGGCATCGCGCGCTGGTCGGGGACGCGGCGCTCGTCGAGGACCGTGCGCTGGTCGGGGACGCGGCGCTCGTCGGGCGCGGCCGCCGTCGCTGCCCGCCGGGCCAGCCACCCGCCGAGCCCGTTGAGCGCGATGAAGGGTACGACCGGCACGACGGCCTTCGGCGCGTCCTGAGGCGGCGTGTACGGCGCCGACACCAGTGCCGCCTTGAACCGCTCGAACACGGTCGTGTCCACCTTGAGGAAGCCCGCGCCGGGCTCGGGCAGCAGGTGGTAGGCGTCCGGCACGCCGATCGCCTCCCGGCTCTCGGCCTCGGAGAACGTCCGCAGGCTGATCCGGTAGGACAGGTGTGACTCCAGTCCCCGGATCCTGCCCATCTCCAGCCGCTGGGTGGCGAGCAGCAGGTGCATGCCGATCGAGCGGCCGATCCGCCCGATCGCCACGAACAGCTCGGCGAAGTCGGGCTTTGCGGTGAGCAGCTCGCTGAACTCGTCGATGATGACCAGCAGGTGCGGCAGCGGCTCGATCGGCTGGCCCTGGTCGCGCAGCGCGTGGTACGCGGTCACGTTGGGCAGGTTGCCGGCGCTGCGCAGGACCTCCTGGCGGCGGCGCAGCTCGCCGTAGAGGGCGTCGCGCATCCGGTCGATGAGGGTGAGGTCGTCCTCGATGTTGGTGACCATCCCGGCCAGGTGCGGCAGGCCCCGCATCGGCGCGAAGGTGGCCCCACCCTTGAAGTCGACGAGCATCAGCGCGAGCCGGTCCGGCGGGTGCCCGATCACCAGCGAGGTGACGAGGGTGCGCAGCATCTCGGACTTGCCCGAGCCGGTGGCGCCGACGACGAGCCCGTGCGGCCCCATGCCGCCGTGCGCGGACTCCTTCAGGTCGAGCATCACCGGCGCTCCCGAGGCGCCGACGCCCACCGGCACCCGCAGCAGCTCGCGTGGTGCCCGGGGGCGCCAGGTCCGCGCCGGGTCCAGCTCGGCCACGTCCGCCACGCCGAGGATCTCCGGCAGCCCGACGGTGGCGGTGAGCGCGTCGCCGGCCTCCTCGCTGACCATCCGCAGCGGGGCGCACTGGCGGGCCAGGCTGGGCAGCAGCCCGTCCGGCACCGGGTCGATCCGGAACCGGTAGCCGCTCCACTCCTGGTGCCCCTGGCCGTCGGCGGTCACGGTGATGCGGGCCTGCACCACCTCGGGCTCCTCGCGGCGGTGGCCGAGCAGGAGGACCACGTGGATGCCGAGGTCGGCGAGGGAGATGGAGCGCTCCGGCGGCTCCAGACCCCACACGCCGTTGAGGTGCTCGCCGTCGACCACCACCACGATGTGCTCCCGCGCCGCCACCCGCGCGCCGCGCCGGCGCTGGTAGGCCTCCAGCCGCGCCTCCATCTCCGCGGCGAGCAGGTCCGCCATCGCCGGTACGCCGGGCGCGACGAGCAGCGCCGGAAACGCTCCGTCC
>DASSUC010000343.1:0-2202 GCA_035707405.1 Micromonosporaceae bacterium
CGCCACCTCCTCGACCGCCAGGTCGGTCTCGTCGTACTCAGGCACGCTGCTCACTTCCGTCACGTCACTCGTTGTTCGGGTTGCCGAAGACCCACAGCACCGCCTTGGCGAACCCGAGGTCGAGCAGCCCCACGATCGTCAGCATCACGCTGACGAACACCACCACGACCACCGTGTAGGTCAGCAGCTCCTTGCGGGTCGGCCAGATGACCTTGCGCAGCTCGGCCACGACCTCGCGGACGAACCTGCCGATCCGGCCGAAGATCCCGAGCCGCTCGCCCTCCTTCTTCGCCGGCCGTTCCGCCCGGGGGCGCTCCCGCGTGGTGGTGCGCCCGCCCTGCCCGGCCGACGACCGGGAGCTGCGCACCAGTGTCGCATCGCGCTCCGCCTCGTCCTCGTCGTCGATGTCAACGACGTCCTCGGCGTTGCTCAGCTCCTCGTCGATGGGCTGGTTCGCGGGGCCCTTGCTGCGCCGCTTGCTCTCGGCCACTTCGACCTCTTCCATGTCGCCGGGGTGGTTCTCCGCGCAGCGTATCTCTTTCTGCACGGTGCCGGCCTGGTCCCGGCTGGCTCCGCCGAGGGCAGATGCACTCGGCCTGGCGGGCCCTGCCGGGCCGAATGGCTCGGCCTGGTGGCTCCGCCGAGCACGGCAGGCTCAGCCAGGCCTGGGCCGTGCCGGCCGTAAGGGCGCAGGGGCGACAGGACTCGAACCTGCAACCTGCGGTTTTGGAGACCGCTGCGCTGCCAATTGCGCCACACCCCTGTGTGGGCGGACCAACCACCCACGGGCGACCAGTGTACGGCTACCGGAGCGGCTTTCCCAACTGGGCCGCCGGCATGACCCCCGGCCCACCGCCCGCCGTACCGCTGCTCGCTCAGCTCGCGCTGGTCTGACCACCCGGGTCATGGTCTTCGGCCTGCGGATGGGGGCAGCGGATCACCGCGCGCGCCTGGGCCAGCACGTTCTCCCCCAGGAAGGTGGCGGTCAGGTTGAGCAGCACCCGGCCGTCCTCGTCCACGCTCTTGACAACCGCCGACACCTCGATCTCGGCGCCGGTGTCGTCGTCCGGCACCACCACCGGCCGGGTGAAGCGCACCGAGTAGTCGACGACCGCTGCCGGGTCCCCGGCCCACCCGGTCACGGCGCGACCCACGAGCGCCATGGTGAGCATCCCGTGCGAGATCACCCCGGGCAGGCCTACCTTTGTCGCGATCCGGTCGCTCCAGTGGATCGGGTTGAAGTCGAGTGCGGCGCCGGCGTACTGGACCAGGTCGGCGCGGGTGACCCGGAAGGTCTGCGGTGCCAGGCGGTCACCGGGCTGCATGTCACGCTCCTCCGCGCACGACAAGCCTGGTCCAGCCGGACAGGACGGGCTCGCCGCCTTCGGTTGCCACATCAGTGCGGGTAGTTATGAAGTCGTGCCCGGCCCGAGACCTGACCTCCTCCACCACCACGGTGCAGACCAGCTGATCGCCGGCGTACACCGGGCGGGTGTAGGAGAACCGCTGCTCGCCGTGGACCACCCGGCCGAAGTCGATGCCCAGCTCCGGGTCCTTGACCAGGTGGTACCCGGCCGCCCAGGTGAACAGGATCGGGAAGGTCGGCGGTGCCAGCAGATCCGGATGACCCAGCGCCCGGGCCGCAGCCACGTCATGGTAGGCCGGGTCGCCGGCTCCGATCGCCCGGGCGAACTCGCGGATCTTCTCCCGCCCCACCTCGTACGGGGCGGTCGGCGGGTAGCTGCGGCCGGCGTAGGAGGGGTCCAACGGCATGCTGCCGCCCCGCCGCTCAGCGGGTCTCGCGGTGTGCGGTGTGCTTGCCGCAGCGCGGGCAGAACTTCTTCAGCTCCATGCGGTCCGGGTCGTTGCGGCGGTTCTTGCGCGTGATGTAGTTGCGCTCCTTGCACGCCGTGCACGCCATAGTGATCTTTGGACGAATATCGGTCGCCTTGGCCACGGCGGAGTGCCTTCCTCGCTACGGGTTCCCGGACCTACATGGATCACGGCTGGTGGACAACCGTGCCAGCTTAGCGCACGGCTTGAAGGCCGCGAGAACCATCGCCGGTAGCGGTGGCCGGACTCGAACCGGCGACACAGCGATTATGAGCCGCTTGCTCTGCCATCTGAGCTACACCGCCGTACGGGCCCTGCGACCCGGTGGAGCCCCCTTACGGAATCGAACCGTAGACCTTCTCCTTACCA
>DASSUC010000344.1:0-6776 GCA_035707405.1 Micromonosporaceae bacterium
ACGGCCGGGTGGTCGAAGTCCACACCGGTGTCGATGTTGGCCACGGTGATGCCCTCGCCGCGGACCCCGAACTCCGTCCACACGCGCGGCGCCTCGATGTTGGTCAGGCCCCACTCGACCGCGTTCACGTGCGGTCCGTCGGGCTCGACCCGCGGCAGGACCACCGGGTACGCCTTCTCGGCCTCGATCTTGAGGACCTCGCTGCGCGCCGCGATCTGCTCGACCAGGGCGCTGTCCCCCTCGACCCAGACCGCGTTGGAGATCCAGTACGGCCGGTAGCTGGCGCCGGCGGCGTCGAGCGCGTCGAGCAGGCCGGCCTGGCTGCGCTCTGCCGTACGGGCCAGCTGCTTGTAGACGTACTCGGCCTTCGCGTCCGAGCCGCTGAGCTCGGCCGCGCCGGACAGGTCGGCCTGCTCGCGCAGGTACACCAGGAACCCGGTCGAGGTCTCCTGCTGGAGCTGGTTGAGCAGCCGGCTGTCCACGGCCGCCCGGGGCCCGGCCGGACCGGCGTTCGCCGGCAGGCCGGTCGCGGCGAGGGCCAGTACGGCGACCGCCGCAACGACCCCCGCTGCCCGGCTGCGCCACCCGCCTAAGCGAGGCGGCCCGATGCCGAGCCTTTTGTGAATATATGACATTCTACCTCCCCTGATCTCCAGATAGCCCCAGAATGTCCGAGACTACTGAGATACGCCAGACGCCCATTTCGCGTGCGGGTCGTGCACGGACGGCGCCCCTGAGTCATGCTCCGAGTCGGCAATGGTGACGATCAATGGCCTCAAACGGGCAGTTCATGGGCAGTACTTGGGCGGGTCGATGGCTGGCGCCTGCCAGACTTGCCACGAAGATTGAGATCATGGTTGACCGGTGACCCCCGGATGCGATTACCTGAACTCTCAACCGGGCCGGGGGCAGGGGTTTCCATGGCTACCAGCGACGTGCCGCTCGTCGTGTGCATCACGCCGGACGTCGCGGCCCGCGAGCGGCTGGCCCGCCGGCTCGACGACTGCGGGATCGTCCTCATGGTGTCCGACGTGGACGAGCTGCGGGCGGTCTTCTGCCCGTCCGGCCAGGCCGAGTGGGCCACGCCTGAGCAGTTCGGCACGCTGGACCTGCCCGGCGACGGGGCGGCCTACCCCGACCCGGTGCTCACCCTCGGCGACCTGGTCATCGACCCGACCCGGCACCGGGTGACCTGGCAGGGCACGCCGGTGCCGCTCACCCGGCTGGAGTGGGACCTGCTGGGCAGCCTGGCCTCGCCGCCGGTCACCGTGTGGACGTACGAGCGCCTCTTCGGCGAGGTGTGGGGCAGCTCCTACCTCGGCGACACGTCGATCCTGCACTCGGCGGTCAAACGGCTGCGGCGCAAGCTGCGGGCGGCCGGCGACGGGGTGGCGGTGGAGACCGTCCGCGGGGTCGGCTACCGCCTCGCCCTGGCGAACTGACCCGGTCAGCAGTAGCCGAGCAGGTCGCGCAGGCGCGCGGTGTCCGGCGCCGGGCGGAAGGGCACCCCGTCCAGGGCGCGGATCTCGGCGATGCCCCGCACGGAGGAGAGCAGCCAGGCACCGTCCAGACCGGACAGCCGTCCCGGCGCCACCATCTCCTCGTCTGCCCGCAGCCCCAGGGCCGGCGCCTGGTCCAGCAGGTGGCGGGCGGTCGTGCCGGGCAGGATCCCGGTCACCTCGGCGGGCACCGTGACCAGCCGGTCACTCTCCCGCCAGACCAGCGTGGAGGTGGGCGCCTCCAGCGCGTACCCGTCCGTGGAGACCCACAGCACGTCGTCGGCGCCGACCGACTGCGCGTGCCGCAGCGAGGCCATGTTGACCGCGTAGGACAGCGTCTTTGCCCCGCCCAGCAGCCACGGCGCGGCCGGCCGCCAGCGCGCGGCGACGCCGAGCGGGGCGGTCACCACCGCCACGCCGTGGTGGCGGGCCCGCCGGGTCTCCGGCCCCACCGTCCCGATCGTGGCGAAGGCCGTCACCGGGCCCGGCGCGCCCGCGGCGTCCCGGGCTGCGTCCTCGGTGCCGCGGGTGCACACCAGGCGCAGCGCACCCTCCACCCCCGCCGGCCACGCCGCGCACGCCTGCGCGGCCAGGCCGGCCAGGGCCTCCCGCGCCGGCAGCGCCAGCTCCAGCCGCGCGGCCGAGCGGGCCATCCGGGCCAGGTGCTCGTCCAGCAGCCAGGGCACGCCGTCGCGTACGTGCAGGGTCTCGAACACCCCGTCCCCGCGGAGCACGCCAAGGTCGTGCCCGCGCAGGATCGGCGTCTCGGCCGGCACGACACCGGTGCCGAGCACGGCCACCACCCGGTCCGCCACGCCCGGCAGCCTAACCCGCGCGGGCCGCGCCCTGGCCGGACCTAGGATCGCATCATGGCCTCCATGCCGTCGGGGCGTAGGGCACCTCTGGCGCACCTGCTGCGGGCCCGCGGGCTGCGGGTGACCGCGCAGCGCCAGCTGATCCTGGAGGCGGTGCACGGCCTGGGCCACGCAACGCCCGAGCAGGTCCTCGCGGCAGTTCGTGAGGTGGCGGCCGGCGTCAACATCACCACGGTCTACCGCACCCTCGAGCTCCTCGAGGATCTGGGCCTGGTGACACACACGCACCTGTCGCACGGCTCCCCGACCTACCACGCGGTCGGCGAGGAGCAGCACGTGCACCTGGTGTGCCGGGGCTGCGGCGCGGTCGACGAGGTGGCGCCCGAGCTGCTGCGCCCGCTCGCCGAGCAGCTGGCCCGCCAGCGGGGGTTCGAGGTGGACATCCACCACGTGGCGCTGTTCGGCCTCTGCGCGACGTGCGGAGCCGGGGGATGAAAGCCATCCCGGTCGAGCTGCTCGACCCGGCCTCGCCGGACGCGGGCGTCACCGCCCACTTCGGCGACCCGCTGCGCGAGCAGCGCACGCTCGCCTCGGCGGTGGGCGTGGTGGACCGCTCGCACCGGGGCGTGCTGGTGGTGCCCGGCGCCGACCGGCTCACCTGGCTGCACAGCCTCACCACGCAGCACGTGTCGACGCTCGCCCCGCACCAGGGCACCGAGCTGCTCGTGCTCTCGCCGCATGGCCACGTCGAGCACCACGCCATGGTGACCGACGACGGCGGCACGACCTGGCTGGATGTCGAACCGGGCACGGCGCCCGAGCTGCTTGCGTTCCTGACCCGGATGCGGTTCATGATGCGGGTCGAGCCGGCCGACGCCACCCCAGGCTGGGCGCTGCTGTCGCTGGTGGGCCCGGCCGCGCCGGACGCCGCGGCGGCGCTGGGCGCCGGCCCGCTGCGGGCCCCGGACGTGGTCGCACCGCCCGGCCCGAAGTTCGCCGCCGGGTCCGTGCCGCCCCGCCCCACCTCCGGGTACGACGTCAGCCCGCTCCCCGGCGGCGGGTGGGCCCGGTGGGGCCCGCTCGGCGTGGACCTGCTCGTGCCCCGGGCCGCCCGGGACGGCGTGCTCGCCACCCTGGCGGTGCCCCAGTGCGGCGTATGGGCGTACGAGGCGCTGCGGGTCGCGGCCCGGGTGCCCCGGCTCGGGTTCGAGACCGACCACCGTACGCTGCCGGTCGAGGTGGGCTGGCTGGCCGCCGCGGTGCACCTGGACAAGGGCTGCTACCGGGGCCAGGAGACGGTGGCCCGGGTGCACCACCTCGGGCGCCCGCCGCGCCGGCTCGTACTGCTGCATCTTGACGGCGTGAGCACCGACCACCCGCCGGCGCGGCACACCCCGGTGACCACCGCGGACGGGCGCGAGGTGGGGTTCGTAGGCACCGCGCTGCGCCACTTCGAGCTGGGCATGGTCGCCCTCGCCCTGCTCCGGCGCTCGGTCCCGGACGACGCGCCGCTGCGGGTGGCCGGGGCCGCGGCAGCGGTCGATGCGGGGCTCTAGCCGCTCGTGCGAGGATCCGGGCATGACCGCAGGAACGCTCATAACGGTCGCGCCGACCGGTGCCGAGCTGAGCAAGGCCGATGTGCCGGCGCTGCCGGTGACCCTCGACGAGCTGGTCACCACCGCCAAGGAGTGCGAGGCGCTGGGTGCCGCCGTGATCCACGTGCACATCCGCGACGACCGGGCGCAGCCAACCCTCGACCCGGGGCGGCTGCGCGCCACCGTCGCGGCGCTGCGCGGCGCCACCGGCCTGGTCGTGCAGCTGAGCAGCGGCGGCGCGGTGACCGACCCGGAGGCCGACCGGCTGGCCGTGCTGGACGCCGCGCCCGACATGGCCTCGTGCACCATGGGCACGGTCAACTTCGGCGACGACGTGTTCCTCAACCGGTGGCAGCTCATTGTCGAGCTGCACACCCGCATGCAGGAGCGGGGCGTCGTGCCGGAGTACGAGATCTTCGACCTCGGCCACCTGGCCGCGCTCGAGCGGCTGCTCGACAAGCACGGCCTGCCCGCCGGCGGCCACGTGCACGTGGACCTGGTGATGGGCGTGCCCGGCGGCATGGCAGGCACCGCGGAGACCCTGGTCGCGTGCAGGCACGCAATGCGCGACCTGCCGGCCGGCACCACGTTCTCCGCCACCGGCATCGGCCGCGCCTCAGTCCCGGTGCTGCTCGCCTCGCTCGCGGCAGGTGGTCACCTGCGGGTGGGCATGGAGGACACGGTCAACTACGCCAAAGGACAGCCGGTCGACTCCAACATGCAGCTGGTCGCCAGGGCCGTCGCCGCCGCCAACCTCGCACAGCGGCCCCCGCTCACCCCGGACGAGGCGCGCCAGCTCCTGGGCGTCCGCCCGCGTACGGCCTGAGCTGTGGCAGGCGCGTACCAGGGCGGGCCGGTGCTCGCCGAGGTCGTGCGCTCCGGCTTCGTGGAGAGCCGGCACCGCGGGTCCTTGGTCGTGCTCGGCCCGGACGGTGCCCCGGTCGCCCGGGTCGGGGACGTCGATGCTCCGGTCTTCCCCCGCTCCGCGAACAAGCCGTTGCAGGCCGTCGGCATGCTGCGGGCGGGGCTGCGCCTGGCCGACCCGGCCGACCTGGCCGTGGTGTGCGCCAGCCACTCCGGCGAGCCGGAGCACCTGGACCGGGTCGCCGCCATGCTCGACCGGGCCGGGCTGCGCGAGGACCAGCTGCGGTGCCCGCCGGACCTGCCCATCGGCGAGCGGGCCCGGCTGGACTGGCTGCGCTCCGGCGCCACCCGCCGCCGGACCGCGATGAACTGCTCCGGCAAGCACACCGGCATGCTGCTGACCTGCCTCGCCGCCGGTTGGTCCGGCGAGGGCTACTGGGCGCCGGAGCACCCGTTGCAGCGGCACCTGCGCGCAGCCGTCGAGGAGCAGTGCGGGCAGCGCGCCGCGGCGGTCGGCGTGGACGGGTGCGGCGCGGCGCTCTTTGCGATGTCGCTGACCGCGCTCGCCGGCGCGTTCCTGCGGCTGGTCACGGCTGGCCAGTCCACACTGGAGCGTACGGTCGCCGACGCCATGCGGGCGTACCCGCACCTGGTGGGCGGGGTGGGCCCGGAGCGGGAGGACAGCCGGCTGATGGCGGGCGTGCCGGGGCTGCTGGCCAAGGGTGGGGCCGAGGGCGTGCTCGCGGTCGCGCTCCCCGGCGCCGGAGCGGTGGCGCTGAAGGTGGACGACGGGGCCAAGCGGCCGGTCGGGGCGGTCGCGGTCGCCGCGCTGCGCCGCCTCGGCGTGCAGGCGCCGGTCCTCGACGAGCTGGCCAGCCCGCGAGTGCTCGGCGGCGGCGAGCCGGTGGGCGAGGTCCGGGCAGTGGTGTAGCTCACGCTAGCTAGAGCTAGCGTTTGTTTGCAGTTGCAAGCGCGGCCGGACTAGCGTCACAGGTGTGAGCCCACCTCGGGACCTGCCCCGCGACATCGGCTCGTTCATCCGGGAGCTGCGCCGTAGCGCGCAGATCTCGCTGCGCGAGCTCGCCGACCGGGCCGGAGTGAGCAACCCGTACCTCAGCCAGATCGAGCGCGGCCTGCGCAAGCCCAGCGCTGAGGTGCTCCAGCAGCTCGCCGGCGCGCTGCGGGTCTCCACCCCGCTGATGTACCTGCGGGCGGGCCTGCTGGACGGGAAGGAGGGGCACGACGTGGTGTCCGCGATCGCGGCCGACCCGGACCTGACCCTCGCCCAGAAACAGTCCCTCACCCAGATCTACGAGACGTTCCGCCGCGAGAACGCCCGCACCGGGCAGGCGGCCCCCACCGGGGCCGACGCGGCAGCCGATGCCGTCCTCCACGCCGACGCCGACGCCCGCGCGGACGGTAAGGACCAGAAGGAGAACCGATGACCACCACCCGGACCAAGACGAAGCTCCCCGCACCCTTCTACGCCGCCGCCGGCGCCGGCGACCTCGCGTACCGCCGCCTGCGCGCGCTGGCCCCCAAGTCCGGCGAGCTGCACCTGCGTGACGAGCTGGACAAGGTGCGCGAGCGCACCCGCCGCGGCGCCAAGGCCTTCCTCGGCTCCGCCCAGGCCGGCGCCCAGGCCGCCCAGCACCGCGCCGCCGCCGTCTACACCGACCTGGTGCAGCACGGCAAGCGCGTCATGGCCGGCGAGACCGGCTACACCTCGCCCACGGCCAGGCCGGTCGAGCCGGCCGCCATGGTCGAGCCCGTCCCCGCGGTGACGCCGGCCCCTGCGGCCAAGCGTGTCCCGGTCGAGATGGCCGTCGTGGACGAGCCGGCCCCGGCAGTGGTTGAGCCGGCCCCGGCCGAGGCGGTCGAGGCCATGGCGACGGTGGCCGAGGCGGCCAGCCGCCCGGCCAAGAAGAACCGGTCGACTGGGACGTCGACCACGACCAGCTAGCTAGCACCTCTGCGGTGCGGCCGGCGCGCGCAGCGCGCCG
>DASSUC010000345.1:0-4988 GCA_035707405.1 Micromonosporaceae bacterium
CGCCGTTACCCTCCATCAGCAACCGTTTTGCACTCCAGGCCGGCTGACTCTACCGGGCGATTACGGCTGCCCAGCGTGACTTTTCCCTGTCGAGGTGACCCGTGAGCGAGCGCAGCGATCGGACCAGACGGTCCGGCGGCGGCGCAAGCGCGGGCACCGGGCCTGGCGAGCAGGCGCATGGCGGCGGGCCGGGCAGCTGGTTCGACGACACCGCGGACAGCGGGGGCGGGCACGCCGGAGACGACCGCACCGCGGGCGGGCACCGCGGCAGGGGGCGCGGCGGAGCGGCCCGCGGTGGCCGCCCCGTCGACGACCGCCGCGGTGGCCCCGACCGGCGGCGCCGGGGCGCCCCGGACGGGCCGCCCGGCGCCCAGCCCCACCCGCGTGGGTCCGGCCGAGGTCCGGCGCTGCCCGACGAGGAGGGCCCGACCGGGGAGCAGCCGTCGGTGCCGGGCGCCTACCTGCCGGGGCCCTACCCGCCGCCAGCGCCGGCCCGGCGGCTTCCCGGCGAGAGGCCACCTCCCGCACACCCCGGCCGGCCACACGAGCCGAGCCGGCCGCACGAGTCCGGCCGGTCGCAGGGGCGCGGCGAGGCGGAGCGCTTCGCACCCCCGCGCCGGCGCCCGCAGGACCCCGGCCAGCTTCCACCCGGCGCCCACCCGGGCTACCCGCCGGCCGCCGGCCCGGGTCCGCAGCCGTACCCGCAGCACCAGCCGCCGCCCGGCACGCCAGGCGGGCCGGCATACGGCGGGCCGCAGCCCGGTCACGGGCCGCGCCCCAGCCACCAGCCCCAGCCCAGCCACCAGCCCCAACCCGGTCGCCAGCCGCAGCCCGGCCAGCAGGATCCGGGCCGGTCCCGTCCGGGTTATCCCGGCCGGCCCGGTGTGCCGGGTCACCCCGGCCACCAGCCGTACCCCGAGCAGCACCAGCACCCGGCCGAGCGGGCGCATCCCGCACCGCCCCCGGGTCCGGCGCGCCCCGCCCAGCAGCGCCCCGGCCCAGGGCCGTACCAGGGGCAGCCGGCCTACCCGCGGCCTGGCGGTCCGGGGCCGTTCCCCCGCTCCAACCGCGTGCTCGACGCCGAGACCGGGGAGCTTCCGATCGCCCGGCGAGGTGGGCCAGGCGCCCGCCCCGGTACGCCACCGCCGCCGCCAGCACACCGCCCACGCGGCGGGACGGTGTACGGCTCCTCCCACGAGCGACCGGTCTCCCCGGCGCCCGACCCGGCGCACCCGACATCGGGCATGCCGGTCTCCGGGACACCGGTGTCCGGCTCACCCGTGTCCGGCTCACCCGTGTCCGGCACGCCGGTGTCGCCGTCAGCCCCCCACCTGCCCGGATACGGCCCGCGCCCGGCTCCGGTGCCGCCGGCCCCGCCCGGGTCACCGCCACCCCAACGCCCTGCCCTGCCGCACACCGGCGCCCAACGACCCGTGGCACCGCCCGCCGGTGCCCGCCAACCCAGCACGCCAGCCCCCCAACGACCGCCTATGCCGCCACCTGCCCACCGCCCCAGCCGTGCCCCCGCTGCAGAGCCGTGGCCAGCCGTCGCCTCCGACCGCCCGAGCTCCGGTGCACCCGTCCCCGGCCCGCCCAGCTCCGCGGCGCCCAGCCCCGGCCCGCCCAGCTCCGGCCCGCCCGGCTTCCCGGCAGCCGGCTCCGGCCAGTCCAGCTCCGCGGCGCCGATCTCCGGCCCGCCGAGCCCCGCCGCCCCCGTCTCCGGCCCGCCAGACCCCGAGGCCGCCAGACCAGGCCTTCCGGCCTCGGCCGCGCTGGCACCAGCACCTGAGCATGGCCCGCCGTCCGGGCCACCGGCCGCAGCCGCGCCACCGCCGCCGGCCAGCGTGGCGGCAGCGGTCACGGCGCTGTCCACCCCCACGATGCTCGCCCCGATCATCAAGCCACGCCGCGGCCAGCCGGCCGGCACGGACCAGAAAGGCCCCGACCAGAAGAGCCCGGGCCAGAAAGGTCCAGAGCAGAAGGGTCTGGACAGGGGCCTGGAGCAAAGCGACCTGGAAGGGACGGGCGCGGAGCCGGCCGCGGACGCCGAGCCGGCAGAGCCCGACGCGCCAGACCCGGAGCAGGTGCTCAGCGCGTACGAGTGGCGGTTCCACCACGAGACGCTGCGGGAGCTGGTGGACAACCCGGACGACCTGCGCGAGATCCGGGACCGGCTCACCGCAAAGCTGGACCCGGCCACCGACAACGCGACCCGGGCCCGGCTGCTGAGCCTGCGGGCGGTCGTCTCGCGCGTGCTCGGCGACCTGGGCAAGGCGCTCGCCGACGCCAAGCTCGCGGTGGTCCACGCCGAGGCAACCGGTGAGCTGCGCCGCATCGCGATCGCGCAGGCCCGGCTGGCCCACGTGCTGCAGTGGCGGGGCGACTTCGCCGAGGCCGACCGGCTCTTCGAGGAGGCCAACTCCACCGAGCTGCCGGACCGGCTGCGCGCCACGATGCACCAGCACGCCGGCAAGTCAGCCTATGACCAGGGCCGCTACATGGAGGCCTGCAACCACTTCGAGAAGGCCCTTGAGCTGCGCAAGGTCGAGGACCCGGACCTGGTGGCCCAGACCGAGCTGGCCCTGGACGCGGTGTTCCGCAAGGTGGCGGCGGACGGCTGGGGGCCGTACCCGAGGCCCCGCGACGAGATCCTCCAGCTGCGCAAGCCGCCCACGCCGGCCTTTGACGAGCAGCAGCGGCGCTGGGGCTACACGGACTCGTCCGGCGCGCCGTGCATCGCCCCGGCCTACGCCGAGGTGCAGCCGTTCCGGGAGGGGCTGGCCTGGGTACGCCGGCCGCAGAACCACGCCTGGGAGCTGGTCGACGAGTCCGGCCAGGTGTCCGTGCCGGCGTCGTTCGGGCTGCTCGGGGTGAACAGCTTCGCCGACGGCCTGGCCTGGGTCTCCCGGGACGGCGTGGCGGGCTGGATCGCGGTGGACCGGTTCGGCAAGGTGGCCATCTCGACCGGGTTCGACGATGTGCGCCCGTTCCGCCGGGGCGTCGCCGCGGTACGCCGGCAGGGGCGCTGGGGCGCGGTGGACAAGGTCGGGCGGGTGGTGGTCAAGTTCCAGTACGACGGCTTCGCCACCGCACTGACCGACGGCCGCTACATCGACGGGTTCTCCGACGAGGGTCTGGCCATTGTGGACCAGGGCGGGCGCAAGGGCGTGGTCGACCGCAACGGCACGGTCGTCGTGCCCCCGGCACACCCGGCCATCGTGATCCACCCGGTGGCGTTCCTGGTCAGCGGCCCGGGCGGGCAGTGGGGAGCGCTCGACCGGAAGGGCCGGCCGCTGATCGACCCGGACCTGCCGAGCCGGGCCGCGGTGATCGACGAGATCGACCGGCTGCTGGCGGACACCAAGCCGGTGCTGTAAGGCGCCGGACTAGGGTCGGGGCATGGAGTTCCGACACCTAGGCCGCTCCGGCATGCTCGTGAGCGAGATCTCGTACGGCAACTGGATCACCCATGGGTCGCAGGTCGAGGAGGACGCGGCGGTCGCCTGCGTGCGTGCCGCGATCGAGTGCGGCATCACCACGTTCGACACCGCTGACGTCTACGCCGGCACCAAGGCCGAGGCGGTGCTCGGCCGCGCCCTGGACGGCCAGCGCCGCGAGGGGCTGGAGATCTTCACCAAGGTCTACTGGCGGACCGGCCCCGGACCCAACGACAGCGGCCTGTCGCGCAAGCACATCATGGAGTCGATCAACGGCTCGCTGCGCCGGCTGCGGACCGACTACGTGGACCTTTACCAGGCCCACCGGTACGACAGCACGACCCCGCTGGAGGAGACCATGGTCGCCTTCGCGGACGTGGTCCGGGCCGGCAAGGCGCTCTACATCGGAGTCTCCGAGTGGACCGCGGAGCAGATCCGGGCCGCCCACGCGCTCGCCACCGAGCTGCGGGTCCCGCTCGTGTCCAACCAGCCGCAGTACTCGATGCTCTGGCGGGTCATCGAGACCGAGGTCGTCCCGGCCTGCGAGGAGCTGGGCATCGGGCAGATCGTGTGGTCGCCGATCGCGCAGGGCGTGCTCTCCGGCAAGTACCAGCCGGGCCAGCCGCCGCCGGCCGGCTCGCGGGCCACCGACGAGAAGTCCGGGGCCATGTTCATCCGCAACCTGATGACCGACGAGATCCTCGTGGCGGTGCAGCAGCTGCGCCCGCTCGCCGCGCAGGCCGGCCTGACCATGGCCCAGCTCGCGGTCGCCTGGGTGCTGCAGAACCCGAACGTGTCCTCGGCGATCGTCGGCGCGACCCGCCCGGACCAGGTCCACGAGAACGTCAAGGCGGCCGGCGTACGGCTCGACGCAGGGCTGCTCAAGGCGGTCGACGAGATCCTCGACCCGGTGGTGGAGCGGGACCCGGCGCACACGAAGTCCCCGTCCCGCCGGCCGTAGCCGGCCTGGGTGGTGGGGTCGCCCGCCCCACCACCCATCAGCCCTGCCAGAACCGGATCGCGTCGAAGCCCTCGGCGTAGAGCTCCCGCGGCAGCCCGATCACGTCGCCGAGGGCGAACACGGCGCCGAAGAAGTAACCGGCCGCCGTCGGGTTCCACAGCAGGGCGAAGACCAGCAGCATCCCGTACGGCGCCATGTGGTCGAAGCCGCGCCGCCACTGCGGGGACAGCCACGGGTAGACCGTGTTGCCGCCGTCCAGGCCGGGCATCGGGACGAGGTTGAGCAGGCTCGCGGTGAGCTGGAGGAAGGCGAGGAAGGCCAGGGCCACCCAGAAGTCATGGTGCGCCGAGGTGTCCGTGACGAACGCCAGCGGCGCCACCAGGGCCAGCGTGAACAGCACGTTCGTCGCCGGCCCGGCCAGGCTGATGAGGCTGTCCACGACCCGCCCGCCGCGGATCGCGTGCCGGTCGACCCAGACCGCGCCGCCGGGCAGCCCGATGCCGCCGAGCAGGATGAAGACCACCGGAAGGACGATCGACAGCAGCGGGTGGGTGTAGCGCAGCGGGTTGAGGGTCAGGTAGCCGCGCTCG
>DASSUC010000346.1:0-2490 GCA_035707405.1 Micromonosporaceae bacterium
AGACACGCCACACAGGACACACCACGACCATCAACCGCGCCATGATCTGGCCCGGCGTGTCGCACACGACCATCACGCCCTACGCCATCTCCACCACGGCCACCCAGTGCGCGAGTCCCCCGGGAGAACCGAATACGTACGTTCCGTCCAACGCCTCGGCCCACGTGGCAGTCGTCCTGTTGGCGTAGCCAGGACCTCGTTGCCGTGACGCTGTTGTCGGGTTCCGTGACACAGCGGCAGCCAGTTCGTGACATGGACGCCACATGTGCTGCCTCACCCCTCGACGTTCTGGTCGCCAGCCCGTCACCAGCTGAGGCGTAGAACTCGTGCACTAGCATGTGCACGTGCATACGCCCTTGCGCACAGCCCTCCGAGCACGCATGATGACGTACGGACGCCACCATGTTTACGCTACGTGAGCAGATGACGAGAGTTAGCGCCAGAACGGGTGGCCGCCGCAGCCACCACGTGCCAGGTTGCGACGGGAGGACACCCGCGCAGGTAGCTACTGCGCCGCTGTAGAAGGAATCCGTATTGGACCCCTTAACTATCTCTGCCTGTGTCGTCGCGCTAGCGGGTGTAGGCGGCGGATGGCGTTGGCACCGCCGGGCCGGCCAGGCCGCGGCCGAGGTCGCCAAGCTACGCGATGAGCTGCGGGCGGCCTCCCACGCCGCCAGCCATGACCCGCTGACCGGGCTGCCCAACCGGCGAGCCTTCTACCAGCTCGGCTCGGCACTGCTCACCGACGCCCAGCAGCAGCCCCTCTTCGTCGTCGTGTTCGACCTGGACAACTTCAAACAGATCAACGACACATTCGGCCACGCCGTAGGCGATGAGGTTCTTGTCGCCGCCGCCCGGCGGTTCCGGCGATGTGCCGGTCCTGGCCTGGTCGCCCGGCTCGGCGGGGACGAGTTCGTCGGACTGTTCACCAGTTCCGCCCGGGACCGCGACTGGCTGACCCCGGCCGCCAAGCAGCTTGCGGAGGAGCTCGCCGCACCGATACAGGTAGCAAGCTGCTGCACCGGGGTGACCGCCTCGGTCGGCCTGGCCCCGGTGAACGGATGCGCCCACCTCGCTGAGGCGGTACACCGGGCTGACCTCGCCATGTTCCACAGCAAGCGCAGCCGCCTCCACACGGCCCGGCTCACCTCCCTGACGACCAGAGCGCTCGACAGCTCCCACCCGTCCCAGCCCGCCGCTCTCGCCAATGGCAATGGCAATGGCCCCATAATGCGGGCCACCCCTGAGCCGGATATTCGCCGGACAGCGACACCACACGGAACCGACTCGACCCCCGAAGAAACAGGCGAGGGCCATACACATTCGTTCTGATAGATCAAGACCAACCCGATGTATGCCGCATGAGCGGCCGGCCTACTGCCCCGGGAAACGAAGAACCCCGTCCCCTCCTGGTGGAGGGTCCGGGGTTTGAACGTGACACCTGGGTGGAGCCGAGGGGATTTGAACCCCTGACCCCCTCGATGCGAACGAGGTGCGCTACCGGGCTGCGCTACGGCCCCCTGACCAGGCTCGAAGGCCTGACCTAACCCGCCACCGGCATCAGCCGGTGGCGGACGGCACAAGGTTAGCAGACCCGTTCAGGCCCCGGCGGCCGGACCCGACCCGGGTGGGCGGAGGCCGGATCACCCAGCCGCCCGGGACCCGCCGTACCGGGTCCGGCCGCGGTACCGGATCGAGTACGGCTGCGCCGGCACCCCGCCAACCGCAGCCTCCCCGCCCACCGCTCGGCCGGCGCCCCACCCACCGCCCGCCCGGCCGGCGGTTGCCCGCCGGATCGCCTCGCGCCGCACCGCCTCGCGCTGGGCGGCCAGCCGCTTCGCCGCCTCCCGGCGGGCGGCCGCGCGGCGCTCCTGGGCCTGCCGGATCTCGGCCTGGCGCCGGACGAGCCAGGCCGCCCGGCGGGCCTCGGCGCGCCGGCGCCGGCGGTCCTGCAACGCCCGGTTGCGCAGGTGCACCACGTAGAGGACCAGCAGGGAGCCGGTGACCGCCACGGAGACCCAGAACCCGGGCCCGGCGACCGCAACGCCGACCAGCTCGACGGCGTTGAGCAGCAGCAGCGCGGCGAGGACCCGTCGGCGCCGGATGACCGCCGGGGTGTGCCGGGGTCGGCGCCGGGACGGCGGCACGGTCCGGCGGACCGGCACCGGACGGCCGGCGCCGGCAACGGGCCGCCCGGGCCGGACGAACGCGCCAGGAGCCGAGCCGGCGCCGGCAGCGGAGACCGCACCGGACGGTGGGGTGGCCGACCGCAGCGAGACGACCATGACCCGGGGCGGGTTCACCGGGTGCCGGCCGGGCACGCTGCGCCGCCGGCGCTGCCGGGCAAGCACGCGCGCCGTCGACGTCGCCCGCTCCGCAACCAGCCGCTCGGTGGCGTCGTACCGGCGGACCAGCGCGGGCGCGAGTGCGAGCAGTCCGGCAGCGGCGAGGACGGCAAGGAGCACCGAGGTCGGCACTCAGCCTCCCGTC
>DASSUC010000347.1:0-8511 GCA_035707405.1 Micromonosporaceae bacterium
GATCACCGCCGCCGCCCTGATGGTCGGCATCGCCCTGGTCACCGGGGTCAGCGTGATCCTGTCCTCGGTGACGAAGAGCTTCGACAAGCTGGCCCGCGACTCCGTACAGGCGGAGATCTTCGTGGCCGGGGAGCAGAGCGGCCCGCTACCGCCGACGTTCGACGCGCAGGTGCTGCGCCGCGCGGCCGCCACGCCCGGCGTGGCGAAGGTGTCCGCCTTCTACGCCGACCAGGCGGTGGTCGCCGGCGACTCCCAGCTCGTGCTCGCGGTGCACGACCTCCCCGCGACCCGCGACATCTTCGGCCTCGTCGCGGTCCAGGGCAGCCTGGGTACGCTCGGCGACGACCAGCTGGTCCTCGACGAGGAGACCGCCTCGTCGCTGAAGGTCCGGGCCGGTGACCGGCTCACCGTGCAGCTGTCCCGCGGCGACGCGCGCACCTTCACGGTCGCCGGGGTCTTCGCCGAGACCGACCTGCTGGGTGGGGTCTTCCTGCCGGAGAGCGCGGCCCGCGACTTCCGGGTGCCCCAGCCGGCGCAGGCGTTCATCCAGCTCGCGCCGGGCGCCACGGTGGCCGGGGTGCTGCCGGGCATCGAGGCGCTGCTGGCGGACAGCCCCGAGGTGTCGGCCGCCGACCGCACCGCGTTCGTCCGGCAGCAGACGGCCCAGCTGGACACCGTACTCATCATGATCCAGGTCCTGCTGGCGCTGGCGATCCTGATCGCCATCCTCGGCATCGTCAACACCCTGGCGCTGTCGGTGCTGGAACGCACCCGCGAGCTCGGCCTGCTGCGGGCGATCGGGCTGCGCCGGGCGCAGGTGATGCGCATGGTCACGGTCGAGTCGGTGGTCATCTCGGTCTTCGGGGCGCTGCTCGGCGTGGCGGTCGGCACGGGCCTGGGCACCTCGGTGGTCCGGGCGCTCAACGACGAAGGGATCACGGAGCTCGCATTCCCCTGGACCGAGATGGGTACCTATGTCGCGCTGGCCGCCGTCGTAGGTGTGGTCGCCGCGGTGCTTCCGGCGATCCGGGCCGCCCGGGTCGACGTGTTGCAGGCGATCGCCTACGAGTGACGGCCCGCGCAACGGGGGGTGGTGGGGGTGGCGATGCCACCCCCACCATGCATGACCAGCCGCGCCATCCCGCCAGGCCAGACCGGCCGCGCGCCGTCCTGCCGCGCCGGACCAGCTGCACGCCAAGGCCGCCGGACCAGACCGGCCGCGCGTCAGCCTGCGGGGCCGGGCTGGTCGGCGATCAGCCGGCGCAGATCGGCGACGGTGACCTCGGTCAGGCTCGGCACGTGCACCACCCCGTCCAGGGTGGACAGGTCCAGCTCACAGGGGACCGCCACCACCACTGCGCCGGCCGCGCGGGCGCTGGCCACCCCGGTCGGTGAGTCCTCGATCGCGACACACTCCGCAACGGGTACGCCGAGCAGCGCCGCCGCCGTCCGGTACGGCTCCGGGTCCGGCTTGGTCCGGCTCACGTCGTCCCCGCAGACCACCACGTCGAAGTTGGCCACCCCGATCGTGGTGAGCGCCACCTCGACCAGGTGCCGCCGGGTGGCGGTGACCAGCGCGGTCGGCAGCCCGGCCGCGCGTACCCCGGCGAGCAGCTCGCGGGCGCCGGGCCGCCACAGCAGCCCGGTCGCGAACAGCTGCCGCACCCGCGCCTCCAGCCAGGCGGTGCTGGCGTCCGCGTCCCGCCACGGCTGGGCCAGGTCGTCGTGCAGGATGGTCATGGACTCCACCATGCTGGTGCCGACCATGCTGGCCCGGGCGGCGGCCGAGAGCCGACCGCCGTAGTGCCCGGCCAGCTCGGCCAGGGCGACGTCCCACACCTTCTCGCTGTCGACCAGCGTGCCGTCCATGTCAAACAACACCGCGGCGAGCTGGCCCATATCGGCCAGTCTGCCGGGCCCCGGGCCGCACCTGTGCGGAAAGGTCCACCGGTATGGAGCGCAGCACGGTGCCGCTACGCACATCGACGACGTTGACGGAGAACCGGGCGCCGTTCTCCGACAACGAGGCCCGGTCAACGGTGGCGAGCTCGTGGCCGCTGAGCATGACCAGCGGGCCCGCTTGGCACCTGCGGTGAACGCGACGGCGGTCATCCGGCCACTGGCCGTGTCCAGGACGTGGTAGGTGCGCCTCCCAGACGGAACATGCTCGCCCCAGAGCACCGACCCGCCGTCCACCGACCAGGCTTCGGGATACTTGCTGACGTCGACGAGGTGCTCGACCCGCGACGTCAGGTCCCGGACCACCCACCGGCCGTCGCGCAGACGGACCAGCCACCTGCCGTCCGGAGAGAGCCCGACGTGCGCTGGTTCCTGGTGGCTCGGCATCGCACCTAGTCGATACAGTATGCCGTCCACCGCCACCAGGTAGATCATCGGCGCTGGTTGGGACACGGTGTAGAGGAACGCCGCCCGGCCCACGGCACGGTCGCTCGGAAGCTCGGGCGTGTCCGGACCCGCCTCGATGCGGTCCGGCAGCGCGGCGAAGAGCAGGCCGTCCGCGCCAGCGGCTGGCCGGCCGGTCACACCAGACGGCGGAGAGGTCGGCTCCCGCAGCGCCGCCCACCCACCGAACGCAGCCGCGAGAACGGCCACGGTCCCCAAGGTGGTCCAGAGCCAGATACGCCGTTGGGCAGTCATATCAGACCCCTTCGCCGGTCATGCAGCCTCCGGGGCACTGGTCGGCGGCCAGAAACCGGATCAGCGGTAGCCGCAACGGTAGGGGTCGCGCACAAGCCAACGACGCCAAGGCATGCGCCATGGCATCGTCAAAGGGCACCCTGGCGTGGCTGCCTCCTGCCGGGCTTCCGGGTCACCTCCGGTGCGGTCAGCGCCGCCCGGCCAGGGGCAGCTTGCACGGGCCCAGCGAACCCTCGTACCCGGCGAAGAACGCGTCCGTGCGCTCCTCGGCCGTGCCGTGCGCGCCAGGGGCGAACCAGGGCTGGTCGGGGTCGTCCCCGACCGCGATAAGCCCGGTGCGCAGCTCGTCCAGGTCGCCCTCCTCCAGCGTCAGCTGGCCCTGCCGGACCGAGTCGCCGATGTACGCCCCGGCCATGCAGTCGGCCTGGAGCTCCTGCTGGATGGTGTACTCGTAGCGCAGGCCGAGCCGTACCTGGATGCCGTGCGCGTACTCGTGACCGAGCAGGTAGTAGACGAACGCGTCGCCGAGCTTGGTGAACGCCACCGCCGCCCAGTTCACGTCGTAGGCCATGAAGTCGCCCGCCGGGCAGTAGACCGCGTTGTTGCGCGGCAGCGGCGTCCCGCCGCACTCCACCTCGCCCTCCTGGCGGTACGGGATGATCCGCCGGACCGGCTGGAACCGGCGGCCGGCGGCGGCGAACTGGGCTTGCCAGTACTCCTGGGCACTCCCGGCCGCACCCTGCATGTCCTGGGCGAACTCGGTCGCGTCCGGCTGGGGAGCGCCCGGCGCACCCTGGTCGGTGCCGTCGGTGCCGTCGGTGCCTCCGACAAAGCAGGCGGCGCCCACGACGAGCGCGGTGACAAGCGCGGCGAGCCGGGCTGCCCGCGGCGAGCTGACAGGCGGTGGCATGGCACCCATCTACCCGCATGCTCTGGGGATCATGCCCGCCGCGTCCGGCTGAGGCCCAGCGGCGCGGACCCAGGGGCGAGGCTCAGCGGCCCCCGGGGCCAGCCCCGGCCAGCGCCGGCTGGCCGTGCGGGCACAACAGCCAGTCCAGCGCGACGGCCGCGCTCCACGACTGCTGCGTGCTGCCCAGCGGCTCGCCGGTGAACGGCTCGTAGTACTCGCCGAAGGAAAGATCGGCGAGCTGCCGCAGCGCCTCCGCGCGGATCCGCACGGCCAGCTCGCCGCCCGGACGCTGCCGCTCCAGCGCCCACCAGAGCAGCCAGTTCATCATCGGCCACTGTGGACCGCGCCAGTAGGTGCGCGGGGCGAACCCGGGCGAGGCCGGTGGCACCGACGGGGGCACCGCGAAGCGCAGCCCCGGGTGCCCGCACCACTGTGGACCGGCCAGCAGCCGCAGCTGCCCCTCGACCACGGCCTCGTCTCCGCCGCACAGCAGCGCCGCGAAGCCGGCGACGCTGTCCACCTCGAGCCAGGCCCCGGTACGTAGGTCCTGGTCGCGGGCGAGCCCGGTGCGGGCCGAGACGGTGGAGAGCACGCCGGCCCGGCACCGGTCGGCGAGACCGCGCAGCTCCCGGGCCTCGGGCAGCCGGCCGAGCTCCTCCCCGACCCCGGCCAGCTCCTCGGCGGCCACCGCTGCGACGGCCGACATGAACACGTCGGTCATCCGGAAGTCCACAGTGTCGCGCACCCGGTCGTCGTCGTACCGGGCCGACCTCATCTGGTGGACCAGCCACAGGTAGCGGCGGTAGTCGGCGTCGGTGGGGCGCTGCCCCGCGTCGGTGACGTGGTGCACGTCGTGGCGGGGCCGGGTGAGCAGGTCTGCTCCTGGCACGATGTTGGCGTAGGCGGAGTCCCACCGCGGGGAGTTGTCCATACCGGACTCCCAGCTGTGGTAGATCTCGATGAGCCCGCGCCGCGCCGGGTCCCGGGCGGTGGCCAGCCAGCGATACCACGCCAGCCACTGGTCGAAGGTCCCGGCCACGAACTGCTCGGCCGCGACCTGGTCCGCGCCTCCGTTGCGCCGGCCCGCGTCGAGGATGCGGCGCACCGCGACCGCGTGCACCGGCGGCTGGCAGATGCCCGAGGTCGCCACGCCCCGCGGCGCGGCGTCGGCCCGCGCCGAGTCCCACACGTCGGCGCCGGGGAAGTAGCTGGTGTCCGGGCCGAACACGATGTGCGGCAGCATGCCCGTACGCCACTGGGCGCGCAGCAGCGTGCGCAGCTCGGCGATGGCCCGCGGCACCGAGATGGTGGCGAGCCCGACCGCCACGAACGCCGCGTCCCAGCTCCACAGGTGCGGGTAGAGCCGGGGCGCGGCCGTGGTGAGCTCCCCCAGGTCGTTGGCGCGCAGGATGTACGCGGCGCGCGCCGCCATCAGCTCGGAGGAGACGTTGACGGTGACCATCACGAAGCCAGTGCCAGCGCGGTCTCGGCGTCGTAGAAGCGCAGGCTCTCCGGCCGGCACCGCAGCCACACCTGGCTGTCCGGCTCCACCTGGTAGCCGGGCGGTGCCTGCACCTTGAGCTGGTGTCCCTCGAGCCGCACGGTCAGCAGCACCGAGGCGCCGGTCGGCTCCACCACCTCGACGGTGGCCCGCACCGGCTCGCCGGCCGACCCGCCCGCGGCCGACCCGTTGCCGGCGGCCCCGGCCACGTCGATGTTCTCCGCCCGCAGCCCCACCGTCACCTCACGACCGTCGTAGGTGGCCAGATGCGGCGGAGCCGCCAGCACCTGGTCGCCGACGAAGAGCCGGGCACCGCCGTCGGCGCGGCGGACCACGGCCGGGAAGAAGTTCATCGGCGGCGAGCCGAGGAACCCGCCGACGAAGCGCTCGGTCGGCCGGTCGTACACCTCAAGGGGTGGCCCGATCTGGGCGATGCGCCCGCCGCGCATCACCGCGACCCGGTCGCCCAGTGACATCGCCTCGGCCTGGTCGTGGGTGACGTAGAGGGTGGTGGTGCCGATCTGGCGCACGATCTTCTTCAGCTCGGCGCGGAACTGCAGCCGCAGCAGAGCGTCCAGGTTGGACAGTGGCTCGTCCATCAGCAGCACGCCGGTGTCCACGACGATGGCCCGGGCAACCGCGACCCGCTGGCGCTGGCCACCGGAGAGCTGGGCCGGGTAGCGGTCCAGGTAGTCGGTGAGCTCCAGCACCTCGGCGGCCCGGCGCACCCGCTCGTTGACCTGCGCCGCGGGCACCTTGCGCATGCGCAGGCCAAAGCCGATGTTATGGCGTACCCGCATGTGCGGGAAGATCGCGTACGACTGGAACACCATGGAGATGTTGCGGTGGCGGGGCGGCAGGTCGGTGACGTCCCGCCCGGCGATGGCGACGCTGCCGCTGTCCGGCGTCTCCAGCCCGGCCACCATCCGCAGCAGCGTGGTCTTGCCGCAGCCGCTCGGCCCGACTAGCACGACGAACTCACCGTCGGCGACGGTGAGCGACACGTCGTCGGTGGCCCGGACCTGCCCACCGGGGTAGGTCTTCACCAGCTCGCTGATCACGATGTCGGCCATGCCGGCCCCTCCGCGTCGCTCATCGCAGGGTCGTCCCCCACATGTTGACCAGGTACTTGCGCATCACCGCGATGAAGACCAGCGCGGGCAGGACCAGCGCCAGGCCGCCGGCGAACCGGTACGCCAGCGGCGAGTCCGCCAGCGTCGCCAGCACCTGCGCCGGCAGCGTGCGCTGGTTGAGGGTGAGGATCGCGGCGCCGAGCACCTCGTTCCACGACATGACGAAGGTGAACATGGCCGAGGCCGCGATGCCCGGCAGCGCCTGCGGCAGCACGACCCGCACGAACGCCTGCGCCGGCGTGGCACCGAGGACGGCCGCGGCCTCCTCGTGGTCACGCGGGACCGAGACGAACACGGCCGCGGTGATCAGCACGGTGGTGGGCAGCGCCAGCGCCGTGTGCAGCAGCGTCACCGCGTACGTGGTGTCGTAGAGGTTGGTGGTGAGGAAGACCTTTGCCAGCGGCACCGACAGCACCACGATCGGCAGCGCCCGGGTCAGCAGCAGGAACAGCTGGTACGGGTCGCGCCCGCGGAACGCGTAGCGGGACAGTGCGTAGCCGGCCGGCACCCCGACCAGCAGGGCGAAGACCAGAGTGGACAGACCCACGATGAGCGAGTTGACGAAGCCCGGGACGACGCCGGTGGAGTCGAGGAACCGGGACATCGTCTCGGTGGACAGCTCGGTGGGCACCAGCGACAGCGGGAACCGGTTGAGCGCCGCCCGGCTGGACAGCGCCGCCAGCGTGATGAGGTAGAGCGGCAGCCCCATGAAGGCCGTGATGGCCAGGCACGCGAGCTGGAGCAGCACCGCCTTGCGGCGCTGGACGGCGCGGCGCGGCCGGGGCGGCGCGACGGCCGCCGGCGCGGATGGGCGGCGCACCGCGGCCGGCGCGCTCATGTCGTCACCTCCGTGGTGCGGTCGCGCAGCAGCCGCAGGTACGCCACTGAGGTGACCATCGACGCCCCGAGCACGACCAGGGCGATGACCGCCGCGACGTTGGGGTTCTGGAGGGTGTTGTACCAGTGGTAGGTCTCCCCGACCAGCAGCGGGAAGTCCCGCCCGGCCAGCGCCTGCGCCACCGCGAAGGTCTGGAAGGCCAGGATCGTACGCAGGATCATCGCCACCTGGAGGCTGGGCCGCAGCTGCGGCAGGATGACGTGGCGCAGCCGCTGCCAGTAGGTCGCGCCGAAGACCGCCGCGGCCTCGTCGTAGTCCTGCGGGATGCCCTGTAGGCCGGCGACGATGATGACGAAGACCAGCGACGTGGCCCGCCACAGCTCGGCGATGAGCACGGCGAGGAAGACGGTGGTCGGGTGCTCGTAGGACAGCCACGCGTAGGGCTCGATGCCGAGCCGGTCCAGCACCGAGTTGAGGTAGCCCCGGTCGGTGAAGATGGCCAGCCAGACCAGGCCGGCGGCCAGGTCGCTGATCGCCAGCGGGACCACCCAGACGTAGAAGTAGAAACCGGCGAACCTGGGCCGCTCGCGCAGCACCAGCGCCATGGTGAGGGCGAACGCGAACTGCAGCGGGATCAGGACCACGATCAGCAGCAGGGTGTTGCGCGCCGCCGGCCAGAAGTACGGGTCGTCGAGCATGCGCTGCGCATGGGTGAGGGTGGGCCCGTCGACCCCGGTGAACGCCTGCGCGACGCCGACGACCAGCGGCCACGCGAACAGGGCGGTCATGAAGACCAGCGAGGGCGCGATCAGCAGGATCGGCGTGGGCAGGCGTGCCCGGCGCCGGCGGGCCCGGGCCATCACATCACCTTGCAGGTCGCTCCGGCCGGGTCCGGTTTCCAGCACGGCACCTTCAGCTGGTCCAGGATCGTGTTGAGCTGCCTGGCCTGGGCGTCGAGCACCTGCGGCACCGGCTTGCGGTCGAGGCAGATCTCCTTGAACGTGTTCTTGAAGATCTGCGAGACCTCCCCGTCCTTGGCGCCGAGGCCGACCGGTGGCAGCGACAGGACCGCCTCGCTGGCGCCCTGCTGCGCCTGCACGGCCGCGGCCTCCAGGGAGATGTTCGGCGGCAGGTCGCTGGGGAGGGTGGCCTTGACGGTCGGGAAGAACGCGTTCTGGCGCAGCACGTCCAGCTGGGTGTCCGGGTTGGTGAGGGCCTTGATGACCTCCTTGACCTTGTCCACGTCCGGGGCGCCGCGGGGGATGCCCAGGCCCACCACGACGAGCAGGTAGCCCAGCCCCTTCGGGCCCCGCGGAGCCGGCACCATCAGCCAGTCGTCCGGCTTCTCCTTCGGCGCGTTGACCAGGCGGGCCACGTGGTCCCAGGCGATGAGCACCTCACCGCGCTGCAACGGCTCCTGCATGAAGTCGTAGTTGGTGGAGGCCGGGGTCGTGTTGGCCCACAGCTCCTT
>DASSUC010000348.1:0-2957 GCA_035707405.1 Micromonosporaceae bacterium
CTGTCGTGGTCACCGAAGGCGAGTCGTTTCGCATGCGGGAGGCCCGCACCCGAACAACAAGGAGTCGATCATGACCTGACATGGCCACCGGTGGGGACATTCGGTGGCCACCAACGGTGACTTTCAGATGGCCCTTGACACGACGTCGACCTCGACGTCAGGACAGTACGGGAACCCGTTCCCGCAGCGGGCCCAGAAGCATCTGCTCCGTGGTGGTCAATGCTCGGCGTCCGGTCGCGGTTGCCAACAGGGTGTGGTCGTCCCAGTTCACTGACGCCGGCGGTTCGGCGCCCATGAGCTCGACCAGCACGGGCCGGACCACCGTCATGGCCGAGGAGGTTGTCCACGGCTGACTGCCCAGGGTCAGGGCGACATCGAGGCCGTGGGCGGCCACGGAGACGACCCGGGTGACCACCCAGTCGGCCAGTCTCATGGCGCGCCCAGAGATCAGCACGGTCCGGCTCAGGTCGTCCTGGCTCAGCTTGGTCACCGCGTCCTGGGTGACCTCGTCGAACCACCGCGCTGGCGACGTCCCGGCCAGGACCTCTGCGGCCAGCTGTCTGGTCCGCTCAACGTTGCGCTGGCGGTACTGCCTGGTGTCACGTTCCGGTCGGCGGTAGTAGTCCGCCGCGCTGGACAGCGCCGGCTGTGGACCAGCCGACGGAAAGGGCGCACGGATGCCGACGCTGGCCGCGGTGTGCACAACCAGTTCCCGCAGGTCCCACGGCGGGCAGTTCGTCGGCCGGTCGAACTGCGCCGGATCCAGTGGACGCAGGACCGCGGACAACGCCCCGGTCTCCTGCCGCAGAGCCACAAGCGCATCGTGGGCGGACATCTGGTACCCCCGGATGGTCGGGTGTGCATGAGCGGCTACCAGGTCCGTAGATGGGGGCCACGGTCCCTGGCACGTCGTCGCTTCAATGGTGCTATGAACACGGTCGACAATGCCGTCCTGAACACTCCGCTGCAGCGGTTCCTGGTCCTCATCGGTGCGTTCGGTGCATGGGCGTTGGCGCGCATGGTCTTCGCCGCCGTTGTCACCGCCGTCACGCTGCGGGTAGGCGGCTTCCACGAGCTGGACCCAGCCGGCACCGCGCTGCGGGTTGGCGCCGCCGTTGGGGTGTGGGGGCTCGGCAACTTTCTGCTCTGGGCGGCCAGGCATTGGCGGGACAGCACCGGAGTCGGCTTCTTCCTGCGTACGGGTCGGTCGGAGAAGCCGCCGGAGCGCGTCAGGTGGTCGCGGGCGCTGTGGTGGACAGGTGACGCCGTCGCGATGGCGGTAGCGGTCTTCGGGGTCCTGCTGCTCCGGTTCCCTGACGAGCCTTCGGTGTGGTGGGCCGCCGCGACGGTCCTCGTGATGATCAAGATTCTTCAGGCGGTAGCGCTCAGGGTGCTGAACGCGGTGAGCAACATGATCAACCGGGAGGTGGACCGCCAACGGGAACGCCGGGAGCGCGCACAGCGGCCAAGTGACCCGATGACTGTGCCGGTCGATGACATCCTGAGCCCTGCGGACATCGCCGGACGGCACGCGCACGAGCCTCGCCAGGCCCGGGACTGACGCCACCCGTACGCGGCGCCGGGCTGTATAAATCGACGTGACCATCGGCCAGGCTGGGTAGGCTGCCCCGCGTGCCCGATCTGGACGTCCCGGCTGACTTCAGCGGCGTGATGAGCGTGGACCGTGCGGGCGGGCCGTTACTCCGGCAGGCCCACGGTCTTGCCAACCGGACATATGACGTACCGAACCGGGTGGACACCCGGTTCGCGCTCGCCAGCGGCTCCAAGGGCTTCGTCGCGGTGGCCGTCGCGAGCCTGGTCCACTCCGGTGAGCTGCGGCTGGACACGACCGCCCGGTCGGTGTTGGGCGCCGACCTGCCGCTCGTGGCCGACGACGTCACCGTCGAGCATCTGCTGGCCCACCGGTCGGGCATCGGTGACTATCTCGACGAGGACGACGACGGCGAGATCACCGACTACGTCCTGAGCCAGCCGGTGCACCGCCTCGACCGTACGGAGGCGTTCCTGCCGATGCTGGACGGCCACCCGACCCTGTTTCCGGCCGGTAGCCGGTTCAAGTACAGCAACGGCGGATACGTGCTCCTCGCCCTCATCCTCGAACGGGCCAGCGGCCTGCCGTTCCACGCCCTGCTCACCTCGCGCGTGTTCGAACCGGCCGGCATGACCGATACCGACTATCTGCGCAACGACGAGCTCCCGCCGAACACCGCCACCGGCTACCTGCACGCCGACGGCCTGCGTAGCAACGTGCTGCACCTGCCGGTACGGGGCAGCGGTGACGGCGGAGCGTACAGCACCGTCACCGACATCAGCAGGTTCTGGCGCGCGTTGTTCGCCGGCGCGATCGTGCCACCGGCAACCGTCGCCGACCTGGTCCGCCCGCACACCGAACGGACCTACCAGGACTTCCGGTACGGTCTCGGCTTCTGGCTGCGACCCGACGGACGCGTCCAGCTCGAAGGCCACGACGCCGGGGTGTCATTCCGGTCTGCCCACGACCGGGACACCCAAACGACCTGGACCGTCATATCCAACTGGTCCGGCGGCGCCTGGCCGGTCGCCCGCCAGCTCATCCGGTAACGCGCCGCCCCGGCCCACGCGTGCGACGGGATGCCGTGCTGCGGGCCCCCGGAGCTGTCGTGCACGCGCTGTCGGCGACAGCTCCGGAGCCGGCCTGACCGCGGTGACGAGTGGCTCGGCGGGAAGGCTGGCCGGGTCGATGATGCGTGACAGCATGATCACGGTGCTGGTGTCGAGGATGCCGCGCAGGTGCGTGACCGGTCGCGCTGGTCACAGCGTGGCGTCCAGGACGCTGTCGATGTCGGTCCGTAGCAGCGCAGGGTCGACAGCGGGAAGCTGGCGCCACCGCTGTAGCAGCAGGTGGGCGGGCAGCGGCCGGCGGGGCAGCGGCCGAAGCCCCGCGATGGGCTCGCCGT
>DASSUC010000349.1:0-6251 GCA_035707405.1 Micromonosporaceae bacterium
TCGACGAGGGGAGGCGGTCCGGGTGCCCGCCGGTGTCGCCGCAGGCCACCCTGTCACCACCGAGGTCGGCCTGCGGATGCTCGCCGCCGGCGGCTCGGCCGCCGACGCGGCGGTCGCCGCCATGCTCTCCTGCTGCGTGGCCGAGAGCATCCTCACCGGCATCTGCGGTGGCGGGTTCGCGACCTACTACGACGCTGGTACGCGTACGGTCACCTGCCTTGACTTCTTCTGCTCGGTGCCGGGGCTGGACGGGGACGCGGCGCCCGGGCCGATGACCCCGATCGAGATCAACTTCGGCGGCGTCCCGCTGCCGTACTCGATCGGCGGAGCCAGCGTCGGCGTGCCCGGCGTGCCGCTCGGCGCGGCCGAGGTGCATGCCCGCTGGGGACGCCTGTCCTGGCCCCGGGTCGTGGAGCCGGCCATCACGCTGGCCCGCAGCGGCGTGGTGCTGCCCGCCGCGCAGGCGCGGACGCTGGGCTCGGTGTCGCCCGCGCTGCTGCCCGGCGACGGCGCGCACATCTACTCCCCCGGCGGCAAGCTGCTCGAAGGCGGTGAGCTGCTCTACCACCCCGGGCTGGACACCGCCCTCGCCATGCTCGCCGAGCAGGGCCCGGCGGCGTTCTACGCCGGGCACATTGGACAGTCCATTGTGAAGGCCGTGCGCGCGGCGGGCGGTGTGCTCGGCCCGGTCGACCTGGCCTCGTACCGGGTGATCGAGCAGCCGGTGGTGCACGCCGCGTTCGCCGGGCAGCATGTCTTCGCCCGCCACGATCTCAACAACACGATCCGGACGATCGCCGCCCTGCCGACCGACTTCCCGAGCCTGCGCCGCGGCGCCCGGGCCCGGGCCCTGGCCGATGCGCTGTACTGCACCGGCCGGCAGAAGGTGGGCGACACCACCAACATCTCGGTCGTCGATCCCGACGGCAACGCCTGCGTGGTCACGCTCACGCTCGGCATCGGCTCCGGCGTCTGGCTGCCCGGCCTCGGCATCCACCTCAACTCGATGCTCGGCGAGGGCGAGCTGCTCACCCCGGACCTCGCCCCGGGCCGGCGGATGTCGTCCATGATGTGCCCGCTGGTGGTAGTGGACGACGACGGAGACCTGGTCGTGGCCGCCGGCTCGGCGGGCGCCTCCCGCATCCGCACCGCGCTGCTGCACACCCTGGTCAACGTCCTGGTGGACAAGCAGGAGATGGGCGCTGCCGTGAACCGGCCCCGGTTCCACGTGGTCGGCGAGCCCGGCCCGCCCGGCGCACCGGAGCGGCGCATCGCACACATCGAGCACGGCTACCCGCAGGCCGAGGTGGACGGGATCGCCCAGGGCGGGTACGAGATCCTCCAGTGGGAGGAGATCAACCACTACTTCGGCGGCGTGAGCGCGGTCGGCCACGCCGGTGCCGCCGGGGACCCCCGCCGCGGCGGGGTAGGCCTGATGGCCTAGGTCACCGCCGCCGACGCAGGCATCGACGCCGGCCGAGCGGACGACCACCACCCGCCCGTCACACCCTCCCCGCCTCTCCCACCACCCTCCCCAACCGGAACGCCCGTCCCAAGACGTGGACACGGGGACGGCCCGAACGCGATCTAGAAGATTTGTGCACACTATGGCGGCATAAGTCTTCTAGATCGGAAACACACGCAGGTTACTCCGGCCACCAGGCGGCGCGCGGCATGTCCACGCGGTCTCCGCGCAGCGGGGTGCCCTCGGCCCGCAGCCGCTGCCCGGCCTCCACCTCGTGGCCGGGGACCAGCCGGCCGTCGGCGGCGACCACGCGATGCCACGGCACCGGGCCGCCGTAGCGGGCCATGATGGTGCCCACCCGGCGGGCACTGGCCCGGCCCGCCCGGTCCCTCAGGTACTCGGCGATGGCGCCGTAGGACATCACCCTGCCGGCGGGGATGCGTTCGACGAGGGCGAGAACCTCCTCGACGTACTCCTCCGGCGTCATGACCGGCCAGGCTACCGGTGCGGTGCGGACAGCGAGCGCCCGCCCGGACCGCCTAGCCAGGACACCTTCCCCGCCGCTCATGATCGCGATCGCAAGCGCCGTTTGTGCAGTTGGACTGCACAAACGGCGCCGCAGTCGCGATCATGAGGCCAGGGCAGCATCAGCCAGCCGGGCCGCACCAGCTGGGGCACCCGGCCGAAGGAGGCGGCGCCACGGGCGCAGAATGGGCCGGTGCGTGACCGTGTTGCCGCGGCCCGGCGGGTCGTCGTCAAGATCGGCTCCTCGTCGCTGACCAGCGCGGCCGGCGGCCTGGACCCAGCCCGCGTGGACGCGCTGGTGAACATCGTGGCACCGCGTGGAGTCGACGTGGCACCGCGTGGAGTCGATATGGCGCCGCACGGGGGGCAAGCGACGCAGCGCGGTGCCAGGGTGGTGCCGGTGCCGGCCGGCGGGCGCGAGGTGGTCCTGGTCTCCTCGGGCGCGATCTCGGCCGGGCTGGCCCCGCTGGGCCTGCCCCGGCGCCCGCGCGACCTGGCCACCCAGCAGGCCGCGGCGAGCGTGGGGCAGGGCCTGCTGATGCGGGCGTACGCCGAGTCGTTCGGCCGGCACGGTCGGGTCGCGGCGCAGGTGCTGCTGACCGTCGACGACGTGACCCGCCGGGCGCACTACCGCAACGCGTACCGGACCCTGCGGCGCCTGCTCGACCTGGGCGCGGTGCCGGTGGTGAACGAGAACGACACGGTGGCCACCGAGGAGATCCGGTTCGGCGACAACGACCGGCTCGCCGCCCTGGTCGCCGCGCTGGTCCACGCCGACCTGCTGGTGCTGCTCTCCGATGTGGACGCCCTCTACACCGGCGACCCGGGCCGGCCGGGCGCCCGGCGGGTGGAGACCGTGCGTGGCGAGGCCGACCTGGCCGGTGTCGCCGCGGGCCGGGCCGGACGGGCGGGGCTGGGCACCGGGGGCATGGTGACCAAGGTGGAGGCGGCCCGCATCGCCACCGGCGCGGGCATCCCGGTGGTGCTGACCGCCGCGCCACTCGCCGCCGCGGCGCTCGCCGGCGAGCCCGTGGGCACGCTCTTCCACCCGGTACGGCAGCGTCCGGCCGCCCGCCTGTTCTGGCTGGCGCACGCCACCACGCCGCGCGGGCGGCTGCACCTGGACGCCGGGGCGGTGCACGCGGTCACCGCCCGCCGGGCCTCCCTGCTGCCGGCCGGCGTGGTGGCGGTGGACGGCCGGTTCACCGCGGGCGACCCGGTCGACCTGGTGGACGGCGGTGGCCGCCCGGTCGCCCGGGGGCTGGTCAACTACGACGCGGCCGAGGTGCCCGGCCTGCTCGGGCGCACCACCGCCCAGCTCAAGGCGGAGCTGGGCCCGCAGTACGAACGCGAGCTCGTCCACCGTGACGACCTCGTCCTGCTCTCCAGCTGAGAGGTAAGAATGTCTACAATGGACCAGGCTGCCCGGGCCCGGGACGCCGCGGTGGAGTTGGCCGTCGCGACACGCACCACAAAGGACGCCGCGCTGCACGCGATGGCCGGCGCGCTGGTACGGCGTACCCCGCAGGTCCTGGCGGCGAACGACCGGGACGTGGCCGCGGCGCGCTCGTCCGGCGCGGCGCCGGCCCTGGTCGACCGGCTGGCGCTGGACGAGGGGCGGGTCGCCGGCATGGCCGCCGGGCTGCGCCAGGTCGCCGCGCTGCCGGACCCGGTGGGAGAGGTGGTACGCGGCGCCACCCTGCCCAACGGGCTCGAGCTGCGGCAGGTCCGGGTGCCGTTCGGCGTCGTCGGGATCGTCTACGAGTCGCGGCCCAACGTGACCACCGACGCGGCCGGGCTGTGCCTCAAGTCCGGCAACGCGGTGCTGCTGCGCGGTTCGTCGTCCGCGGCGCACAGCAACGCGGAGCTGGTCGCGGCCATGCGCGAGGCGGTGGCGTCGGCGGGGCTGCCGGCGGACGCTGTCCAGCTGGTGGACGCGGCGTCCCGGGAGTCGGTCAAGGAGCTGATGCGGGCCCGCGGGCTGGTCGACGTGCTGATCCCGCGCGGGGGCGCGGCGCTGATCCGCTCGGTGGTGGAGGAGTCCACGGTGCCGGTGATCGAGACCGGCGTGGGCAACTGCCATATCTACGTCGATGCGGCAGCCGACCTGGGCCTGGCACTGTCGATCCTGCTCAACGCGAAGACCCAGCGGCCCTCGGTGTGCAACGCCGCCGAGTCGCTGCTGGTGCACGCGGCGGTGGCCGGCGCGTTCCTGCCCCGGGCGCTGGCCGCGCTGGCCGGGGCCGGCGTGACGGTGCACGGGGACGAGGCGGTGCAGCGGTTCTCGGCGGCGGTCGTGCCGGCGACCGAGGAGGACTACGGCGCCGAGTACCTCTCGCTGGACCTCTCCGCCGCGGTGGTGCCGTCGCTGGCCGCCGCGGTGGCACACATCCGCCGGTACGGCACCGGGCACAGCGAGGCGATCGTCACCGGCTCGCTGGAGGCGGCCCGGGCGTTCGTGGCCCAGGTCGACGCGGCGGCGGTGCTGGTGAACGCGTCGACCAGGTTCGTCGACGGCGGCGAGTTCGGCTTCGGCGCGGAGATCGGCATCTCCACCCAGAAGCTGCACGCCCGCGGCCCGATGGGGCTGCCCGAGCTCACCTCCACCAAATATGTGGTGACCGGGTCCGGTCAGGTGCGCCCGTAGGCCCGGATCACCTGCAGCGTGACGTGCACGTCGAACTGCTCGCCGTCGTCGCTCGGCCAGCCACCGTCGCTGCGCTGGGTTGCGGAGAGGCGGCGGCGGGCGGCGACGAGCAGGCGGTCGTCGGTGGACATGCCGACCCTTCGCAGCGAGGTCGCCAGCCAGGCGGCGTCGGCCGCGCTCATGCCGGGCAGGCGCTCGGCGAGCACGGTCTGCATCTGGGCGGACTCGTAGAACATCTCCTGCCGGTGCAGCACGGCCGCCCCGAGCCAGCCGGCGACGAGGAACGACGGCCAGGTGCCGTCGGCCCGCAGGCTGGCCGCGATGGCCTTGGCCCCGTTGGCGACGACCCCGGCGTAGACCCCGCCGACCCGGGCGTCCAGCGGCCCGGCGGCGCGGGCGTCCCGCCCGGCCACGGTCAGCCAGAAGGTGGCGTTGGCGGTCAGGTAGAGGCTCGCCTCCGGGTCGCCGGGCGTCGCCCACGGCGGCGCGACACCGGCCAGCGCCGGGTCCTCCTCCCACCTGCCGTCCGGGCCCTGCCGGGCGGCGAGCCAGTCCATCGCCCGGCGGGCGGCCGGCCGGCTCACCGCGCCGAGGTCGTCCAGCTCGGCGAGGCGGAAGCAGGTGGCGTCGACCGAGGCGACGTGCCCGGCCCAGAACGCCGGCCAGCCACCCTCTGGCGTCTGCCCGACCTCCGCGTTGGTGAGCACGATCTCGTCGGGCACGATCCCCGCCCGCAGCCAGCCCAGCCGGGCGCGGTCCACCGCGTCCCCCTTGGCGACCACGAATCCCATGGCGGCTTCGATGTCGACCACGGCGGTAGGTTACCCAGGCCGGGCGCTGCCAGCCCTCGGGAGGTCGGCCAGTACGTGCCGCCCGGCCTCAGTACGACGGCCTCAGTACGACGGCAGGGACGGGTCGATCTGCTTGACCCAGGCCCCGACGCCGCCCTGGACGTGCACGGCGTCGCGGAAGCCGGCCGCCTTGAGCGCCGCCAGCGCCTCGGCGGACCGCACGCCCGACTTGCAGTGCAGCACGATCTGCCGGTCCTGGGGCAGCTCAGCCAGGGCCTCGCCGGAGACGATCTCGCCCTTGGGGATCAGCACCGAGTCCGGGATGCGCACGATCTCGTACTCGGCCGGCTCGCGTACGTCCACGAGCAGGAAGTCCTTGCCGGCCGCGCGCCACTCGGCCAGGTCCTGCACGGTGATCGTGGAGTCCGCCGCCGCCGCCATCGCCTCCTCGGAGAGCGCGCCGCAGAAGTCGTCGTAGTCGATCAGCTCGGTGACCGTCGGGTTCTCCCCGCACACCGCGCAGGACGGGTCCTTGCGCACCTTGATGGCGCGGTACGCCATCTCCAGCGCGTCGTAGACCATCAGCCGGCCGACCAGCGGCTGGCCGGTGCCGGTCAGCAGCTTGATCGCCTCGGTCACCTGGATCGAGCCGACCGACGCGCAGAGTACGCCGAGCACGCCGCCCTCGGCGCACGAGGGCACCATGCCGGGCGGCGGGGGCTCCGGGTAGAGGCAGCGGTAGCACGGGCCGTGCTCGGCCCAGAACACGCTCGCCTGCCCGTCGAACCGGAAGATCGACCCCCACACGTACGGCTTGCCGAGC
>DASSUC010000350.1:0-3762 GCA_035707405.1 Micromonosporaceae bacterium
GGCGCTGGTAACGGCCGTGCACCCGGGTCGACACCACACCGCAGGCCGGGCACGCGGTGCCATCAGCCCTGGCCCGCGCCCAGACCCGTGCCCCACCCGCCGTCTGCCCAACGCGCTCGACAACGACGCCGGCCAGATGCGGCAGCAGCCCGACCAGACACCCATGATCGCACCGGCGGAACCCTACACAATGGACGGCTGTAGCGGCCAACCTCGATCAACAAAAGTGGGCCAGAACCAGAACCATTTTTCACGCGCCGCCGACACAGCGTAGCAGCTCCATCCGGCAGTCACTGGTGGACATGTACTTCCGCATCATCTGTTGCTCACGGCGGCGGCTGCGGCGATCCGGTGGTACCGGTCTTTGTCGTACCGCCAGGACCTGCCGGTAGCCACCCAGCCACCCGTCACCCGCCGTACCGCGCCGTCGACATCGAGTACCTTGAGCATCAGCTCCAGCCGGTTGTGGCGCACGTCGACCCGGGCCTCCAGCGCCTGCGTGGACAACGGCCCTTCGGTGCCGGCCAGTACGTCGAGGACCGCCCGGACCTTTTCCTCGGTCGGAAACCCTATCGATATGAAGTAGTCCCAGATCGCCGCGTCCTCCGGGCCTGGCAGCAGCAGCACGTCGGCCGCCCGTACCGCCCGGCCGGCCCGGCCTACCTGCTGGTAGTAGGCGATCGGCGAGGGCGGCGCGCCCAGGTGGACAACGAACCCGAGGTCCGGTTTGTCGAATCCCATGCCCAGCGCGGAGGTCGCCACCAATGCTTTGGTCCGGTTGCCCAGCAGATCCGCCTCTGCACTACGCCGCTCTGCGTCTTCGGTCTGGCCGCTGTAGGACGTGACCGGGTAACCGCGCGAGCGCAGGAATGCCGCCGTGTCCTCGGCTGCGGCTACCGTGAGCGTGTAGATGATGCCCGACCCGGTGAGCTGGTCGAGGTGGTCGGCCAGCCAAGCCAGCCGGTGCGCCGAGCTCGGCAGGTTCAGGACCGCCAGCCGCAGCGACGCCCGGTCCAGTGCACCTCGCAGCACGAGCGCATCGCCGAGCTGCTCGGCCACGTCGGCGGCGACCCGGGCGTTGGCAGTGGCCGTGGTGGCCAGCACTGGCACACCCGGCCGGAGGCCGGCCAGCAGAGTACGCAGGCGTCGGTAGTCCGGCCGAAAGTCGTGCCCCCAGTCGGAGACGCAGTGCGCCTCGTCGACCACCACGAGCCCGGTCGTGGCGGCCAGCTTCGCCAGCACGTTGTCCCGGAAACCGGGATTGTTGAGGCGTTCCGGGCTGACCAGCAGTACGTCCACGTCGCCAGCGCGGATCTCCTCGGTGATGCGTTCCCACTCCTCCAGGTTGGCCGAGTTGATCGTACGGGCGGCGATGCCGGCCTGGGCCGCTGCCTCGACCTGGTTACGCATCAAGGCGAGCAGCGGCGAGATGATCAGCGTCGGGCCGGTGCCGCGAGTTCGCAACAGCGCGGTGGCCACGAAGTACACGGCGGACTTTCCCCAACCGGTGCGTTGGACGCAGAGTACGCGCCCGCGCTGGACCACCAGGGCCTCGATCGCGCGCCACTGGTCCGGCCGCAGTCGCGCCTGGGGACCGGCAAGTGCCGCAAGAACCTTCTCCGCTTCGTCCCGGACAGAGTCGTCTGCCACGAGCCCTTACTACCAGAGGCCAACGACGTACGGGTCGCCGCCGGCCGGCGGACCAAGAAGGGCGGTGTTCACGGGTCTCAACCGCCGTCGTCATCTACGACGACACCGGCCGGAGCTGGGCCGGCGCCCACGACCACGTCCTCGACCTCTTCGTGATGGTCTTGGGGCTTGTCCGCAGGTCCCCACGAGCCGAGACTGAGGCCGCACACACGCGTCGACTATGTGTACACACGCCGATGAGGAGGCCGCGATATGAGAACGACCAGCAGGCACCGGGCCGCCGCGCGGGTGATCGCCGTGATCACCGCCGGCTTGCTCGTCGCCGCCTGCTCCGACGACGGCGGGACCGAGGGTGGCGGCGCCGCTGGGAACTACCCGGACCAGAACATCACGTTCGTCGTGCCCTTCAGCGCAGGTGGCCCGACGGACACCGTCACCCGCATGATCGCCGAGCCGATGGCCAAGAAGCTCGGCGGCAAGATCGTCGTCCAGAACGTCGAGGGGGCGGGCGGCACGGTGGCCGCCGGCGAGGTCGCGCGGGCCAAGGCCGATGGCTACACCGTGCTCATGCACCACATCGGCATGTCGACGGCGCCTGCCCTCTACAAGAACCTGGGCTACAAGCCACTCGAGAGCTTCGAGATGGTCGGGTTGGTCACCGAGGTGCCGATGACGATCGTCGCCCGCAAGGACTTCCCGCCCGCGACGCTCCAGGACCTCGTGACCTACGTAAAGGCGAACTCCAGCAAGGTCACGCTGGCCAACGCCGGCCGCGGCGCCGCGTCCCACCTGTGCGGCCTGCTGTTCCAGACCGCCGTCGGGGTCAAGCTCCAGGAGGTCCCGTACCAGGGCACCGGCCCCGCGCTGACCGACCTCGTCGGCGGCCAGGTCGACTTCATGTGTGACCAGACGACCAACACCACCGGCCAGATCTCCGCGGGCAAGGTGAAGGCGTACGCGGTCACCACCCCGGAACGGCTGAAGAGCCTGCCCGACCTGCCCACCACGACCGAGGCCGGGCTGGCCCAGCTGAAGGTCAGCGTGTGGCACGGTCTCTACGTCCCGGCGGACACCCCGGATGAGATCGTCCAGAAGCTGTCCGAGGCGCTCAAGGCGGCGCTGGCCGACCAAGGGGTCATCGACCAGATGGCAAAGCTCGGCACCGCACCGGTCCGGGCCGAGGATGCGACCCCGCAGGCGCACCGGGCAAAGCTCGAAGAGCAGCTCAGCACCTGGGCAAAGGTCATCGCCGACGCCGGGGTCCAGGCCTCCTGAGGTGGAGCGCCGCCGATCCTTCCCGGACGTCCTCGCCGGGGGAGTCTTCGTCCTGATCGGTGGCCTGTTCGTGGTGGGGGCGCTCAGCTACGAGCTGGGCACCCCACTGCGGATGGGCCCCGGCGCCTTCCCGCTGCTGGTCGGCGCGACCGTGGCCGCCCTGGGCCTGGCGATCGTCATCAAGGGACTCATCGCTGGCGAGGTGATCTCGTTCGGGTCGATCCCTTGGCGCGCGGTCGCGGTCATCGCGCTCGCGGTCCTGTTCTTCGGTCTCACCGCCCGGCGCCTCGGGTTCGTACCGGCATCGGCGGTGACCGCCTTTCTCACCACACTGGCCAGCCGGCGCATGCGGCTGCTCACGGCCGTGGCCGTGGCCGCCGGGCTGACCGTGGCCAGCACGCTCATCTTCGTCGTCGGACTCCAGCTGCGGATCCCGCTGTGGGGCCCGTGGCTCTCGTTCTGACGCGCCATCCGGACTGAGGTATGGAACTTCTCGACAACCTTGTGCTGGGCTTCTCGACCGCCTTGCTGGTCCAGAACGTCCTCTACTGCTTCCTGGGAGTGTTGCTCGGGACGGCAGTCGGCGTGCTGCCCGGCATCGGACCGACGGCGACGGTGGCGATGCTGCTGCCGATCACGTTCAACTTCGAGCCGGTGACAGCGCTGATCATGCTGGCCGGCATCTACTACGGCGCACAGTACGGCGGCTCGACGACCGCCATCCTGATCAACCTGCCCGGTGAGTCGTCGGCGGCGGTCACCGCCCTGGACGGTCACGAGATGGCCCGCCAGGGCCGGGCCGGCCCGGCCCTGGCCGCCGCCGCGATCGGGTCCTTC
>DASSUC010000351.1:0-27948 GCA_035707405.1 Micromonosporaceae bacterium
AGGACCCGACCGCGAAGATGTCGAAGTCGGCCTCGTCCCCGGCCGGCCTGGTGGAGCTGCTGGAGGAGCCGGCCCGGATCGCCAAGAAGATCCGCTCGGCGGTCACCGACACCGGGCGGGAGATCCGGTACGACCCGGCCGGCAAGCCCGGCATCGCCAACCTGCTGACGATCTACTCGGCGCTGGCTGGCCGGCCGATGCCGGACCTGGAGCAGGCGTACGAGGGGAAGGGCTACGGCGACCTGAAGAAGGACCTCGCCGAGGTGGTGGTGGAGGCGGTCCGCCCGATCCGCGAGCGCACCCGGGCCTACCTGGACGACCCGGCGCAGCTGGACAAGCTGCTCGCGGTCGGCGCGGAGAAGGCCCGGGCGGTCGCCGGGCCCACCCTGTCCGCCGCCTACGACCGGCTGGGCTTCCTGCCCGCCGCCGGGCCCCGGAGCTGACTCGCCGGTGGCGACGTCGACGGTCGGTGTGGCGATCGACATTCCCGAGCCCTGGGGGGCCCAGCTCACCCAGCGCCGGAAGGAGGCCGGTGACCCGGTCGCCGAGTACGTCCCCGCCCACCTGACCCTGCTCGGCCCCACCGAGATCGACCCAGATCGCTTCGACCAGGTCGAGACGCACCTGGCCGCGGTGGCTGCGGCCAACCGGCCGTTCCCGGTGCTGCTGCGCGGCACGGGCACGTTCCGTCCGGTCACCGAGGTGGTGTTCGTCGCCGTGGCGGCCGGCATCGCCGAGTGCGAGCAGCTCGCCGCCGCGATCCGCGCACCCGAGGTGCTCCAGCGCGAGCAGCGGTTCCCGTACCACCCGCACGTGACCGTGGCGCAGCAGGTGCCAACGGCCGAGCTGGACGCGGTCTTCGAGGACCTCGCGGACTTCACCGCAGGGTTCACAGTGGACGGGTTCACCCTCTTCGCGCACGGCACCGACGGGCGCTGGCACCCCCACCGCCACTTCTGGCTCGGCCGGTCGTGAACCCGGTCGACCGGGTCGTCCAAGGGTACGACCGCAGCGTGGCCTGGGCCCGCGGGCGCTCTCGCGCCTTCGACCACCTCTGGCGGGCCAAGGACCGCTACGGCGAGGTGAACGGCGGGCGGCTCGCCGCCGCGACCGCGTACTACGGGTTCTTCGCCACGTTCGCGCTGGCCGTCGTGGCGTACTCGGTCCTGGGGTTCCTGGTGACCGCGGACAGCGAGCTGCAGCTGTCGGTGAACGCGTTCCTCAACCAGAACCTGCCTTTTCTCGAGGTGGCGACGCTGACCCGGGGCCGGCGGACGGTCGGCGTCATCGGCCTGGTCGTGCTGGTGCTGACCGGCGCCGGCTGGATCGAGACCATGCGCACGTCGCAGCGCGCGATCTGGGGGCTCGAGCAGCAGCCGGGCAACGTCATCGTGCGGCGCCTGGTCGACCTCGGCATGATGGTCGGGCTGGGGCTGCTCATGGCGCTCTCGCTGACCGTCGCCGGCGTGGTGCAGAACCTGCTGTGGCGGCTGGCCCCGGCCACGGTGTCCCCGCCGTGGCAGGACGCGCTGCGCATGGCCGGCCCGGTGATCGGGTTCTTCGTGAACCTGCTGCTCGCCGCCGCGGCGCTGGCCGCGCTGCCGCGGCTGCGCATCTCCGCCCGCCGCCTGGTGCCGCCGGTGCTGGTGCTGGGGATCGGCACCATGCTGCTGACCACCGTGGGCCGGCTGATGATCGAGCGCACCGCCAACAACCCGGCCTACACGCTGGTCGCCGGGACCATCGGCACGCTGCTGTTCCTCTTCCTCTTCGGCCAGCTGGTGCTCTTCTCCGCCGCGATCGGGGCGACCGCCGGGTACGGCCGGGTGGTGGACCTGGCCGCCGGACCGCCGCCGGCCCCAGGGCCGGTTTCCGTAGCTGGACCTGGGCACGTGCAGTAGCCTTGGCCCCCTGCTCGGGGAATGATGGCCCTGTGGGCGCACTCGTCACCTTGGAGCTTCCGGCGGACTCGCCGGCGCTTGACCTGCCGTGGATCATCACCTTCGGGCCGCTGAACGACGACGAGGAGTGGGAGCCGGTGGTCTGCGGGCCGTACGAGCGCCCGCACGCCCTCGCCCTCGCCGAGGCCGTGGTCGCGGACGAGGAGCTGATGGCGGTCGTCGAGCCGCTGCAGCCACACGTCTCGCCGGACCAGATCCGGGCCGAGATCACGGGGGCCAAGCTCGCCGCCGAGGAGGCCGACGAGGACGAGTACGGCGACACCGAGCTGGACGAGGCGGGTGACGAGGAGGAGCGAGTGGAGCCCACCAGCCCGCCCTCGGCCGACGAGGTGCGTGCCGGGATGGCCCGGATCGGAGCGCAACTGTCCGGCGGCACGAAACCGTGATTTCACTGGAGGGGGCCGTTCCTAGCCTGGGCATATGACCAGTGACCGACCGGTGTTGCGACACCAATCCGCGATGGCACCCGAAATCGTCTGGCGTGAAGGTCCGCGGACCGGGGAACGAGCTCCGATCACGGACATGCGCGTCACGTTCGGTCGCAGCGGCAGCAACAGTGTGGTGATCGCGAGCTCGAGCGCTTCGCGGTTCCACGCGGAGGTGCTCCGCGAGGCCGACGGCTACGTGCTGCACGACCGGAAGAGCCGTAACGGGACCTTGGTGAACGGCGAACGCGTCACCTCGCACGTGCTCCAGCCCGGTGACCTGGTCACCATCGGCGACGAGACGTTCTGTTTCGAGGTGAGCGACGCGACGCAGGGGGTCCCGGCAGCTGCCGCGCTGCAGCTGGTCGATGCGCCCACCACGGTCATCGAGCGGGAGCCGGTCCTGAAGGTCACGGTCTCCGGCGGCGGTCCGGTCGGGTTGAGCCTGGCCCTGCTGCTTGAGCACCTGATGGGCCGGCGGGTAGCCGTCACGGTGCATGACGGCCGCTGGAAGCAGGACGGGGCGCGGGTCGTCTGGAAGGACGAGGCCGAAGGCAACGTCCGGCGGCAGCAGGTCGTGACGATCCAGAGCCGCCAGTACCTGAACCTCCCCGAGGAGGTGCAGGCGCGGCTGTTCAGCGCCGGGTCGTACTCCGAGATGTGGCCGGTCGGGCCGGACTCGATCCAGGGCCGCGGCCCGCGGAACGTCCGGATCGCCTACGTCGAGGACAGGCTGCTCGATCTGGCGAACGAGTCTGACCGCATCCGGCTGGTGCCGACCCCGTTCAGCCCGACCGAGCAGCACGAGGCGGCGGCGGGCAGTCACGTGCTCGCCATCTGCGAGGGCGCGCGCTCGAAGACGCGCGAGCACTTCATCAGCAAGTTCGGCAGTGCCGACAACTCGATCTACTCGCTGGACGGCAGGCACCTGCAGGACGTCGTACTGGGCCTGCGGGTGCGGTCCGACCTGCCGGACCCGATGATCGTCCTGCTCACCGTGGCGCAGAACCGGTTCCTGCTCAACTCGCTGGGCGGCGAGGGCTTCCTGAACATGCGCCTCACCGACGCCGAGGCGCAGGAGGCCGTCGGGATCGACCCGGCCCGGCGGATGTTCCAGGAGTGTGTCGCCTCCCGCCCGTGCGTGATGAGCCGGGACTCCCACGGCGACTTCCAGTGCGCGACCCACCGGACGCTGTTCCTGCCCGCCATGGTCAAGGGCTCGGCCTTGTGGAAGCGGGTGATGGAAGGGCTGGCGCTCTTCGGCGTCGCCGAGGAGAACCTGACCGCGGTCACCGCGTTCCGCTTGGACATGGCCCAGCAGCCCCGGTTCACCGCCCAGCTGTACCCCGCGACCGCGACGACTCCGGGGACCTACGGTTTCCTGCTCGGGGACGCCGCCAACGCGATCCACTTCTGGCCCGGACGCGGGCTCAACAGCGGGTTGGCGTCAGCGATCTCGCTGGCGCGGTCGCTGAGCCGGGCGTGGCGCGGCAGGCCCTTCCGGGACTCTGACTTCGCACGTCACGAAGCGGCGATGTCGATGCTCCAGTACCGGCACAAGAGCCGCGCCTGGAAAGCGATGGTGGCCACCGACAACCGCGGTGTCAGCACCGCGATCAAGGACCAGATCGCCGAAAGCATCGAGGAGGCGACGCAGGGCGGCGTGGACCGGGACGCAGGTCTTGAGGCGCTCATGGAGCGGCTGCGCGCGATCCGGGACCGCCTGTCGCCACGCCTCGCCGGCATGCCTGACGACGCGACACTTCGGGAGCACCTGCGCGGGCTGAAGGACGAGACGGTACGGACCCTGCTGGCGAGCGGCGCGTGGGACACGGCAGTCGTCGGTGGGGAAGAGGTTGACGTCGACATGTTCTACCGGCATGAGGCGCCCGTCGCGGTCGCGGCCTGATGCGGTTGACTGGTGGGCTACTGATCCCGGCCGGCCCTGGTGAGCCCGGGCCGGCCTCGACGAAAGGCTCGGTCGTGCCCGTTGCGAGCTATCTCTCGCCGAAGGCCGCCAAGGGTCGGCCGAGCGGGATCGAGGGGCGCGGGCTGATGGCCGTGGCACCTGTTGCCAAGGACGAGATCGTGGCTGTCAAGGGCGGCCACATCGTTGAGACGGCGACGCTCCAGCGCCTGCCGGAGCGGTTACGCAACTCCGAGGTCCAGATCGCGGACGGCCTTCATCTGGTCGCTCTGGAGGAGGCCGAGTACGAGGCCGTCATGCTGTTTCTCAACCACTCGTGCGAGCCCAACGTGGGCTTCGCCGGAAATATTGTGCTTGTGGCGATGCGCGACATCTGCGTTGGTGAGGAGCTGACCACCGACTACGCGCTGTTCGATGACCACGATGGCGAGATGCTCTGCCGGTGCGGTACGGCCTCGTGCAGACACACGATCCACGGACGTGACTGGCGCCGTCCGGAGCTGCGGCGCCGCTACGGCAGATACTTCTCCTGGTACCTGTTGCGCCGGTTCGACACGTTGTCCGGTGATCTCGGCTGAGCCAGGCGGGCACGAGGCAACCGGCCAGCGGGACGCGGTCAGCCGCGCAGTCGTACGCAAATCGTGGCGACGTCGGTGGCACTCGGCCGCCTTTGCGAGCCGTCGGCCGCGCGGGCCGGAGACGGCCACGCGCCTTGAGTCTTCAGGCAGCCGCTGACTCGTTGAGCCGTTCCAGCAGGAGCAACGTCTTCGCCTCGCCGCCCCGGTGGCCGGTGCGGCGGTGTATCGCGAGGGCCTCCCGCGCGCGCGACGCCGCCGACTCAGGTTGGCCCGCCTCGAGGTCGAGCTCGGCAAGCATCGTCAAGGCCCGGCCGGCGGTCACCTCGTACCCCCTGATCTTGCTGGAGCCAAGCGCCCGCAAGCACGTTGCCCTGGCCTCCCCCAGCATGCCCGAGGCTAGCTGTGCCCCGGCGAGCACCACCTGCGACCGCGGAATCCCCCGGATGTAGCCGCGTTCGGCGGCCAGATCGCAGGCACGCGTCGCCTCCGCCAGCGCCGCCTCCACCTGCCCAAGCTGTTGCAGCGCTTCGGCACGCACGAGTCCCGACTCCACCATGAGGCTTCCTTCGGCGATGGACTCGGCCATGGCGTGGGCGCGCTCGGCCCCCGCCAACGCCTTGGCGGCCCTGCCCGCTTCGAGCTCGGCGGCGGCGAGCCCGAGCACCGCATACGCTTCGCCGTCGCGGCAGCCGAGCCCGTGTAGCCGCTCGTGCGCGTCGCTCAGATGCTGCCACGCCGCCGCCAGCTCGCCGAGCTCGACGCACACCAGCCCGAGATAGAGCAGGGCGATCGCGTGCCCGCGCGCCATGCCGAGCTCCTGGCACCGCCGGGCGGTGCGCGCCTGACAGTCGCGGGCGCGCTGGAGCAGGCCGCGGTCCCGGTACACCGCGCCGAGGTCGCCGAGCGCCGCCGCCTCGCGCGCGGGCAGGTTGTGCCAGGCGGCCGATCCAAGCGCATCCTCCAGCGACTGCGACGCCTCATCGAGCCGGCCCTCGTGGAAGTAGGAACCGCCGAGGCAGATGAGTATCGCAGTCGATCCGTGGGCCCACCCGGCAGCGCGGTAGAGGTCGAGCGCCTCGACCAGGTGCCGCTCGGCGGCCGCGTTGTCGCCGCGCCGGCTCTGCGCCACGCCGAGGCTGTGCAGCATCGCGCCCTGCGCCATCGGCTCGCCATGCAGCTTGGCCACGCGCAGCCCGGCCTCGGCGACACTGATCCATTCCTGAAGCCAGAACCTGCGGATGAAGTAGCCGCGTAACGAGTCCGCGAGCAACCACGCCGCCGGCTGCGGACGATGGCGGCTCGTATGACTCATCACGGCAACGAGGTTTTCGACTTCTGCGTCGAGCCACTCCAATGCCTGTGCTTCATCGTCAAAGAACTCGCCGCACAACGCCGTGGTCGCCGGAAGCCGCAGGGTTTCCGGATACAGCAAGGTCGCCGCCGCGTCAACCATCTGGCGGTACCAGTCCAGCAGCCGGTCGAACGCGTCGTCCAAGCTGGGCTGGTCCTCCTCCTCGTGTGCCCGCTCCGAGGCGTAAAGGCGGAGCAGGTCGTGCATGCCGTACCGCCGCCCCGCCCGCTGCTCGATCAGGCAGGCGGCCTCCAGCTCGTCGAGTGCTCGTTGCGCCTCGCCCGCCAGCACGCCCAGCAACGCCGCCGCACTATCCACAGTAAACTGTCCACATGGGGCGGCACCCAGCCGGCGCAGCAGCGTTGCCGGAGCCCCGGGCAACCGGTGGTACGACCGCGCGAACGCCGCGCGCACCGCCACCTGCCCGTCGGCGGGCATCCGCAGCCCTTCCATCCGATCCGCGCTCAGTTCGACAACCGCGTCGGCGATACGCGTGTGCGGGTGGATCGCCACGTTGGCCGCGGCCACCCGCAGCGCGAGTGGCAGGTACCCGCACAGCCGCGCCAACTCCGCGCATGCCGTGCCCTGCTCACCGAGCAGGTTCGTCAGCAGCGCGCACGACTCGTCCTCCGAGAGCACGTCGAGGTGAAAGGCGTGCGCGCCATCGAGCGCCAGGATCCCGTCGAGCCGATGGCGGCTCGTGACGATCAGCATGCACCCCGCGCCACTCGGCACCAGCGCCCGCACCTGTTCGGCGTCGAGCGCGTCGTCGAGCACGACCAGTACCCGCCGGTCGCTCAGAACCGTGCGGTAGAGCCGGATCTGGCCGTCGAGCGCGGCCGGTACGGCATGCGCGTCGACGCCGAGCGAGCGCAGCATGGCGGGCAGCGCCTCGGCTGCCGCCATCGGTTCGGCGCCCGCCCGGTGCCCGCGCAGATCGACGAAGAGCTGGCCGTCCGGGAAGTGCCCGCACAACCGGTGTGCTGCCCACACGGCGAACGCGCTCTTGCCGACGCCTGGCATCCCATACACGGCAACGATTCCGAGCCCGTGGTCCCGCTCCAGCTCGACCAGTGCGGACAGCCGGGCCAGCTCGTGCTCACGGCCCACAAACGCGCGTGGTGCGCGGGGCAGCTCCCGCGGCACTGCCGCCGACGCCGGCGAGCCACCGCCCGCCGGATCCGCCCACAGCTCCCGCCACGGAGCGTCATCCTGCCCACACGCACGGACGATCGACAAGACGGTGTCCAGCCGGGGAAAGACCCGCCCTGTGAGCGCGTTGTGCAGGGTGCTCACTGGGTGACCGGTCAGCTTGCTCAGATCGCGGAAGCTCAGGCCTGCGCGCCGCCTCAGCCGATCAAGCTCGGTCGCCAGCGTTCCGCCGCCACCCGCCGCTCCGACAGTCATGGCCGCCTCCCAGGGTTCGCGCCAGGCATTGAGCGTCTGACATCGTCCGACATCGTTCAACTCGCTGGCGGTAAACCTCAGACATCGGCTTGCATCACTGCAAGGAGCTGCAAAAAGTGGCGCCGTGAAGGGCCTGGAAGGAGACATCGTGAGCGAAGCGACCATCGCGCCCGCCCGACAGCGACGTCGAGGGGTGCGCCGGGCGGTTGCCCTGGGTCTTGCGGCCATCGCCGGCCTGGTGACGTTCAACGTCGCCGCCGCCACCCCCGCCACCGCCTGCTGCACCCCGCCGGAGCACGCCATCATCGTGTGCCAGTCCGCCTCGTTCTACGCGGACTACATCCACGGCCAGGGGCCGGTGGGGTTCAAGTACACGATGTACTACGGCGACAAGGTCGGTCACACGCGGGGCTCGCACCCGGTCTACAACGGCTGGGCCGCGACGTACGACTTCGGCAAGACGGGATGGCCCAGCAACTGGGGCTATGTCCGTTACGAATGCCTCGGCGGATGGGGCTCCTGGTAACCCGCGCGACAGGAAGGTGAATGACAATGACGGCACGTACTCGTCTCGGTCTGCGCGTCGCGGTGGCCGCGGTGACGCTGGCCACCGCGCTCGTGGCGACCGCCCCAGCCGCCCAAGCCAACCACACCAGGTGCTACCACGCCCGCGTCGGCACGGTCCAGGCGGTCTGCGCCACTGACCTCGCGTTCCGCACGGACTGCGACACCAAGGCCTGGTCCGGCTGGCTCTACACCGGCGACCGTACCTACGTCGCGGCCGACTACGGCGACTGGGTCCGGGTCTACTCCTACAAGCACAATCGCTGGGGCTGCGTGCAGGACGGCTGGTTCTACCTTCCGTGACACACGCGGTGAGGGCCGGCCATAATTCGGCCCTCACGTGGCCGGCCGGACGTGTTACGAACCGCCGGCCAGATCGGTATATAGGTCCCTATCGCACCTCCACCAATAACGTAGGATGTTGTCAGATATGAATCACTTCCTAGTGCGAGGGCTTGTCGTGCTCGGGGTCGCGGCGGCGGTGGTCGCCGCAGCGTCCGGCCCCGCAGGAGCCGTCAACCGGTACACGATCAAGGCAAACTCCCCGAAGCCGGCCGTGTGCAACAACAGCGGCACCATCCCAGCCGGGACATGGCTACAGAACAAGCCGTGTGGCTACTTCGTCGGGATCGCCCGCGCCGGTACGTCCTACGACGTGCACGAGACCACGCCGAGCAACTATCACTACGGCCGCAACTACGGCAACAACAACTTCTGCGCGTGGATACCGCCTGGCGCGCTAAACGGGCCGACCGCTACCGGGCTGCCGGCGTCGTGCGGCTCGACGGTACGCGCGAACCTCTTCCACCGGCGCACGTTCGGTTACAACTTCAACGCACCGGCGCACGCCGCCACCGACGGTTCCCTGATCTACGTGAACACCGGATGTCTGGCTTACTACAACTACTTCAACTCCAGCTACTTCACATCCGGGTCGCTGCATGATGCGGCCGGGTACCCGCAGTCGGGAGTGCGTTATCGCTACACCGCCAACGGCGGTGGCGCAATCGCGGTGCGCGACTCCAGCCTCGGTTGGGTCTTCCTAGGGCTCGGCTGCGTCACCAACTGGAACGGCGTGACCTTCTACAACGACAACGACTGAGCTGCTGGGGTTGGTCCTGGCCGGGACCAACCCCAGGACAACGGTGAAGTTCGCCATCACTGTTGCGATCTTCTCGGTGACCGCCTACCGGCCACGAAGCTCTCTCTCGCTGGGGCCAGCCTGGCCGCCCGAGGTGTCAGGTCCGCCCTCGTCGGCTCCGATCGCGGCAACCGACGTTGACACCGGCATCGGTCATGCGGGTACCGGATGTGTGAGCGGATCCAGGCAGGGCGCACGACGACCGAAGGCCCGTTCTGGTGCTCAAACGACGCTACGGTTGAAGATGCGCCCGTCCCCATACCTCGGCGTTTCACGATCTTGACGTGACATGTCTCATATGGACAGTGAAAAGTGCCCCTGATCTGGGAGAATCTGAGTGTCGAAGTCAGAGACCGCCCATTTCGAGAGGCACTTTTCGCGTGACAGATACTACCGGATGGTCGAAGCGGCTGACAGTCACCACCAGCGGCAAGGGTGTGGTCTCCCACGCGGGTGCGGCTGCGTTGCGGCTGACCGCCGACCGTACGGGTCTGACCGCGACCCTGTCCCGGGCGCTGTACCGGCAGGATTTCACCCCGGGCCACGACCGGGGCCGGGTACTGGCCGACGCGGCGGTGATGATGGCCGACGGCGGGAACACCGTGCGGGGAATCGATGTGCTACGCCACCAGCCCGACCTGCTCGGCGAGGTGGCCTCACCAGCCACCCTGTCGCGGGCTTTGGGCGAGGTCGACCAGACCGCCCTGGACCGTATCGACGCCGCCCGCGCCGCGGTGCGGGCCCGGGTCTGGGACCTGGTCGTGGCCCGCCACGGCCGGATCCCACCGGCCCGGGTGCCCAACGGTGACCTGGGCGAGACGATCGTGCTGCGCATCGACGCGCACTTCATCGACGCGTACTCCCGCAAGGAACAGGCCGGCAGGTTACGCGGTCGCTACGGCCTGCATCCGATGGCGGTCATCTGCGACAATACCGGCGAGTGCCTGGCCGAGCAGCTACGGCCTGGCACCGCCGGCGCGAACGACGCCGATGATCACATCAAGCTGCTGACCCGGGCCATCGCCCAGATCCCACCGGCGTGGCGACACAACCTGCTCATCACCGCCGACGGTGCTGGCGCCACCCACAAACTGCTGGCCTGGATCACCTCGCTGAACCGAGAACCCGACGGCGAGGACCCCGGCATGCGGGTGGAGTACTCCGTAGGCTGGCCGGTGGACAAAAACACCGCCCGCGGCATCGCCGTGCTACCCGCCGGGCAGTGGACCCCGATGCTCGCCGTCGACGGCGCACCCGGCATCCCCGCCACCCTGGACGCCGAGTCCGGCCCGGACACCGTCGGCGAGGTCGCCGACATCACCGCCCTGCTGCCCCACCTGCACACCTGGCCCGCAGGGCACCGGGTGTACGTCCGCCGGCCCTGCGCGAGACCACCCCGAAACCCCTACCTGGCATCGAACAACTCGAGCTCGACCTCACCACCCGCGCCGCCGGCTGGCGCTACGAAGCCTTCGCCACCAACAGCCCCCCAGCCCAGCCCGGCGAGGACCCGCACGAGGTCACCGCCTGCCTCGACGCCCGCCACCGCGTCCACGCCCGCGTGGAGGACCACTTCCGGGTCGGCAACGACACCGGCGCCGAGCGGCTACCCTCCCAACACTTCGCCGTTAACGCCGCCTGGTACCGCACCCAGGCCATCGCCTGCGACCTGATCGCCTGGCTACGCCTGCTCGGCTGCGACACCACCCTGGCCCGCACCGAACCGGCCACCCTGCAGTACCGCATCTTCCACACGCCGGCCACCCTCACCCGCGGCGGCCGGCAACGCCGGCTGAACTTCCCACCCGACTGGCCCTGGACCGGCCACATCCAGGCTGTCTTCCAACGCCTGTTCGCCCTGCCCGCCCCGACCTGAACCCCGCCCCACCCGTCAGACCGACAGCACCACCCACCGCCTGGAGAACGGCGCCCACCGAGGCGACACCCGGCATTACCACCATCCCACCCGCCGAAAACCACACCCCCACCAGGACAGAAATCCACGCGCATCAACACACACAAGATCGTGAAACGCCGAGGCATAGAAGGAACGCCCAACCATGATCCTCCCGAAGGTTCGGGACCCTCGCTTCATCACGCTTCGTCGCGGTGGGACCCTCACTGACTCGGATCATCATCTCCTCGCTCTCTGGGCGGCCTCGTGCGCGGAACACGTCCTTGACCTGTTCGAGTCGGTTCAGCCTGCGGACCCCCGACCCCGTGAAGCGATCGAGCATGCCCGCGCCTGGGTGCGTGGTGAGGTCAGGATGATGCAGGCTCGCGCGGCGGGCGGCCGTGCGATGGGCGCGGCCAGAGCCCTGCGTGGGGCAGCACGGCATGCCGCGTACGCTGCCGGCCAGGCGGGGGCCGTCGCACACGTCGCTGCGCACGAGCTCGGTGCGGCTGCCTATGCGATCAGGGCCGCACGTGCTGCCGCGCCGGAAGGCCAGAGCGATGCCGCAGGGCGACTCGAGTGCCGATGGCAGCGTGAACAGCTCCCGGAGGCGATCCGCGGACTCGTGCTCGACGACCAGCGGTTGCGCAACGACATCTGCTGGTCGGTGTTTGACTGCTGAGCCGGAGTTGGGCGCTGCGAGCCCACCCAGCGTTCTCAGGAACTCACGACAGCCGCGGGTGCGCCGAGTCGGCTATTCGAAGAGGGCTCGGTTGTCCCTGGACCATTGCACCCGGGCGGCCAGTTCGTCGAGGAGTCCCTCGGCCACCCAGGTGCGCTGCGGTTCTAACCCTCGCTCGGCCAGTGCACGCACGTGCCGGCAGGTTGCCTGCTGCCGGCGGATCACCGCGTCGACCAGCCCGTCGACGGTCGGCAGTCCGTACTCCTCGGCGAAGACCGCGACGCGCCGGGTCCGCTGCGGCGGCGCGGTGAAGGCGTGCCAGCGCATCGCGTGTACGTCGTCGCGAAACGGCGCCACGTACTCCAACGCGTATGCCACGTCGTCGAGCGCGTCGCTGGGCTGAGCGAAGTCGAAGTCCACCAGCCCGACCGGTGCCCCGCCGTCCCACACCACGTTCCACGGCCCGAAGTCGCCATGGCAGACCAGCTCACCCTGCCGGGCCGGCCGCTCGGACAGCGCCCAACAGGTCGGTTGTGGCGGGACGAACCCGGCGACCGCCCGGTGATAGTCCCGCAGCAGCCCGGCCAGCGCCCGCAGGCCGGACTCGGGCACCACCTGCCGCCAGCCAGCCGCGCCCGACTCACCCGGTATCCAGCCGAGCACCTCTTCCCCATCGACCACGCCCAACGGCTTGGGCACCTGGGTGAACCCCACCCCGTGCAGATACTCCAGCAGCGCATGCACAGTGGGGGTCCACCACCCGGCAGGCCGGTACACCCGGTCACCTACCACCCTGATCTCTCGGCCCGGCATGCCCCGACCGTAGCCGCCGCGACGACCGCCGACGTCCCTTCAAGACCAGATAGATGTTCACCGCCGTGTCCGCCCATGGCTGTGGGACCCGGGGCAGGCGCTGGCCCTGCGGGCGTCTGCCGCGGCGAGCCCGGCGCGCATCGCCTCCTGCGCCCCGGGCTCCCACGGGCCGGAGGCGGCCAGGGGGATCTCGGTCATGAACCGCCGTTCGGCTTCCGGGATCCGCGCGACGACGAGATCGGGGTCCGTGGCCGCGGCCGCATAGAGGTTCGGGCCATCGGCGTAGAACAGGTCGACGACGACGAGCCGCCCGTCCGCCGTGCGCATGACGTTGGCCGGGTTGTGGTCCAGCGGTCCGCACCAGGGCAGCTCCCGTCGGGCCCGTTCGTGGACACGGCCTACGGCGTCAACGAGGTCGGCAACCTCGGGAGCCCGCCTGGTGATCGCCCGGTGGAACGCGACAGCCTCGTCCTGGGGTACGGGTCGCAGCCGTTCCAGGACCTGGAGGTCACCGCCGCCGGTCAGCCGACGGTGCGCGAACAGTTCTGGGACCTGACGGGTACGGGCGGCCTGCCGGTACAGCGCCGCGGAGTAGGGGCCGGTCGGGTCGAACGGGCTGATCCGCGCGGCGGCCGTGCCATCCGGTGAGCGGAGCACGACCGCCCAGTCGCCGGCACCGCAAGGGGTCCACCCCGCCGCCCGAAGTGCTTGCTCGACGTCTCGATGGTCAGCCCGCCGGCTCAGCATGTCGAGCACCCCGCTCATGTCGATGCATGTGTCTTCAGCCAGGCTGCCGCCCGACGGGCTGATGCGCGGGACAGCCATGCGTCCTGGATCAGCTCGGCCAGCTCCCTGCGGGTCAGCTCGCCGACTCGGCTGGCCCGCAGCAGCACCGATGGGTGGCCGTCGAAGTGGGCGGTCGTGAAGAACGGCGACCTGGCGTCCTGGACCAGTGCCTGCTTGTCCGCCTCCGACTCGACCCAGAAGACGATCACGTCTGGGTAGCGTTCCCCGGTGTCCGGGTCGACCGCGTCCGGCCGGGGATTGCGGAAGAAGACGAAGGACTTCCGGCCCACCTGGTAGACCGGGTTGTCGCCGGTCCCGTACTCGACCGTGACATAAGGCATGTTCGAGGCCAGCTCGTGCACGTCCTCGACCCGAGCCGGGCGATCTTCGTGGTGGGACACATCCCAACATATGCCTGGGCCCAACTCTTACGCACTCTCATCCCGCGTTCGAGCCAGCCGCCATGCGCGGCGCCGCCAGGCTGGTGCGATCATGCGGGGATGACGGCATGGCAGGACGTCGAACAGGCAGCGCCGGAGCTCGCGCAGCGCGTGCAGGCATTGTTCGACGCCCACCGGCACAAGACCATCGCCACCTTGCGCGCCGACGGGTCGCCGCGGATCTCCGGGATCGAGGCGGCCTTCGAGGACGGCGAGCTGGTCTTTGGCTCGATGAGGAACGCGCGCAAGGGCGCGGACCTGCGTCGGGACCCGCGGTTCGCCCTGCACAGCGCCACGGTCGACCCGACCGAGGGGGCCGAGGCGCAGTGGCCGGGCGAGGCGAAGATCTCCGGCCGGGCGGTCGCGGCCGGACCGGTCACCGGAGGACCAGAGGGTGACCGCTTCCACGCCGACATCGCCGAGGTCGTGCACACCCACCTCAACGAGGAGGCGACGATGTTGGTCGTCGAGTGGTGGACGCCCACGCACGGGCTGCGAAGGATCGAGCGCGAGTGACCCTCTACCGCGCACAGGCTCCTCGCCCGCCGGGATCGAGAAGGACCCGCCGAGATCGAGAAGGACCCGCCGAGATCGAAGGAGAGGACATGGCGACCTTCACCCGGACCGCCGACCTGCGGGGAGCTGAGTTCGTCGACGCGGACCTGCGTGGCGCCCGGTTCGTCGGAGCTGACCTGTCCGGCGTCGTGATGCGGGGGGTCGAGGTGCGTGGGGCGGATATCGACGCACCATGGCTCTCCAACGGCGAGAGCCTCCTGCGCGTCAACGGCGTCGACGTGGTCCCACTCGTCGAGGCCGAGCTCAACCGCCGCTTTCCCGGCCGTGCCGACCGGCGCGCCCGCGATCCGGACGGCCTGCGCGCGGCCTGGGCCGCGATCGAGCGCACCTGGGCGGCCACGCTTGAGCGCGTCGCGGCGATGCCGGCCGGCACGGTCGACGTTGCGGTGGGTGGCGAGTGGTCGTTCGCGCAGACGCTGCGACACCTGGTCCTCGCCACGGATGCGTGGCTGGGCCGGGCGGTCCTGGAGATCGAACAGCCATTCCACCCCATCGGTCAGGCGGGCGCCGGCGCCGAGGACGACGGCTTGGACATGTCGATCTTCACGACGGTCACCCCGTCGTACGCCGAGGTCATCGAGGTCCGGGCGGGTCGCGTCGCGATGGTGCGGGGCTTCCTCGCCACCGTCACACCGCAGGTGCTGGCCGCGACGCGCAGGAACCCATGGGCCCCCGAGTGCCAGGAGACCACCCTGTCCTGCCTGCACGTGATCCTCGAGGAGGAGTGGGAGCACCACCGCTATGCCGTACGCGACCTCGACGCGATCGAGGCGAAGCCCGGCGAATGAGCTGGGCAGCTGGCCCACCCGCCCGGCGCCGGGCTGAGCCGGCGTAGCGTCCTGGTCCTGACCCGTTTGCGAAGGAGCCGACGCCGTGAAGAAGCTCATCAACGCGCCCGACGAGGTGGTCGCTGACGCTCTGCTCGGGATGGCTGCCGCGCACCCCTCCCTGTCGGTCAACGTCGCGGACCGGTACATCACCCGGGCCGGCGGGCCGACGCCGGGCAAGGTGAGCCTGGTGTCGGGTGGCGGGTCGGGGCACGAGCCCCTGCACGGCGGGTACGTGGGGTACGGGATGCTCGACGCGGCCTGCCCGGGCGAGGTGTTCACCTCACCGGTGCCGGACCAGATCCTGGCCGCCACCAAGGCGGTCGACGGCGGGGCCGGCGTGCTGCACATCGTGAAGAACTACACGGGCGACGTCCTGAACTTCCAGATGGCCGCCGAGCTGGCCGGCGACGACGGGGTACGGGTCGAGCCGGTGCTGGTCAACGACGACGTGGCGGTGGAGGACAGCACGTGGACGGCGGGGCGGCGGGGGACCGGCGCGACCGTGCTCGTCGAGAAGATCGTGGGTGCCGCGGCCGAACGCGGCATCGACCTCGCCGGCGCGGTGGCGCTGGGCCGGGAGGTCAACGACCGCTCGCGGTCATTTGGCGTGGCGCTGACGCCGTGCACCGTGCCGGCGGCCGGCAAGCCAGGCTTCGAGCTGGCCGACGACGAGATCGAGCTGGGCGTGGGCATCCACGGGGAGCCGGGGCGAGCACGCGGGCGCCTGGTGCCGGCGAAGGAGGTCGCCGGGACCGCGTTGGCGGCCATCCACGCCGACGCGCCCCTCTCCGGCGACGTGCTGGTGATGGTCAACGGCCTCGGCGGCACCCCGCTGATCGAGCTGTACGTGGTCTTCGCGGCCGTCGCCGAGTGGCTGTCCGGGCACAACGTCACCATCGCCCGTAGCCTGGTCGGCAACTACATCACCAGCCTGGAGATGGCCGGCTGCTCGGTGACGGTGTGCCGGCTCACCCCGCAGCTGGCTGACCTCTGGGACGCTCCGGTGGAGACCCCGGCGCTGCGCTGGGGCCGCTGATGGACGTGACCCGGTTCCGCGCGTGGGTGGCGGAGACCGCCCGGCTCGTGGCCGCCAACGCCGACCGCCTGACCCGCCTGGACGCCGCGATCGGCGACGGCGACCACGGCATCAACCTGAACCGGGGTTTCCAGGCGGCGGCCGCGATGCTGGAGGAGACCGCCCCGGCCACCCCAGGGGCGGTGCTCGCCGGCGTGGGACGGGCACTGATCAGCAAGACCGGAGGAGCGTCCGGGCCCTTGTACGGCACCGGGTTCCGGGCGGCAGCTAAGACGCTGGGCGAGGACCCGGACGTGACCGGGGTCCAGCTGGGAGCGGCACTGGCCGCCGCGGTGGCCGGCATCCGGCAGCTCGGCGCGGCCGGGCCCGGCGACAAGACCATGGTCGACGCGCTGGAGCCGGCGGTGCACGCGTACCAGGTGGCTCTTGACGCCGGGGCGGACCTGGCCGGGGCCGCGCGCGCCGCGGCGGAGGCCGCCGTGCGGGGGCTGGCCGACACGGTGCCCATGCAGGCGCGCAAGGGGCGGGCCAGCTACCTGGGCCCCCGCACCGTCGGGCATGAGGACCCCGGTGCCGCCTCCGCAGCGCTCATCCTCCAGGCTCTGGCGACCGTGTCGGCTGGGGAGGCGGGGTGACCGCGGTCGTCCGGCGGTGGGTCGGTACGGCCGCGGCGCCCGGGACGGCGGTGGCCGACTCGTGGCGGGTCGACCGGCCGGTGCCCGCTCCCGCGGGGCCGCTGCATCCGGGCCGGGTCGAGGCGGCGTTCCGGGCGGTCGCCGCCGACCTGGGCCGGGTCGCCGACCGGGCGCGGGCCGAGGGCCGGCACGCGGCGGCCGACATCGTCGTGACCGGCGCGCTCATCGCCGCAGACCCGGAGCTGGTGGACGCCGCCAGGCGCGCGGCCGCCGGCGGCGAGCCGCTGCGCGCGGTCCATGACGCGGTCGAGGGGTACGCGCGGATGCTCGACGCGCTGCCCGACGAGACACTGCGGGAACGGGCCGCCGATGTGCGGCAGGTCGGCCGGCGGGTGATGGAGCGGATCGCGCGCGGCGGCGCGGCCGTACCACCGGTCGGAAGCTTTGTCATCGTCGCCGACGTGCTCGGCCCGGCCGACCTGCTCGAGCACCTCGGCCAGGGGCTGGCGGGCGCGGTGGCGGTGCGGGGCGGGGCCAGCTCGCACGCGGCGGTCGTCGCCCGCTCGGTCGGGCTGCCGTTCCTCACCGGCGTCGACGCCGGCGTCCTCGACCTGCCGGATGGCACGCCGCTGCTGGTGGACGCCGATGCCGGGGCCGTGGTGGCCGACCCGTCCGGCGCCGAGGTGGCCCGTGCCGGCGAGTCCCGGGCGCGGGCCGGGCAACGGCGCGCGGTGCTCGCGGCCGACCGGGGCCGGCCGCACCTGACCGCCGACGGGCAGCCGTTCCAGCTGCTCTGCAACGTCGCCTCGGACATCGAGGTACGCGCCGGGCGGGACAGCGGCGCGGAAGGCATCGGGGTGGTGCGTACCGAGCTGCCTTTTATCCACAGTAGACAGTGGCCGACCGGGGCCGAGCACCGCCGGGCGCTGCGGCCGGTCCTGGCCGAGGCGGTCGGGTGGCCGGTGACGGTACGGCTGCTGGACTTCACCAACGACAAGGTGCCGCCGTTCCTCGACCCCGGCGCGGCCGGGCTGCCCGCGTTGCTGGCCAGCCCCGCGGCCCTGGCCGCGCAGCTGCGGGCGGTGCTGGACCTCGGGCACGGGATCGACCTGCGCGTCATGGTGCCGATGGTCACCAACGCCGGCGAGCTGCGCGCGGTCCGCAGGGCCATCAGCGGGTGCGGGGCAGGCGGGTCGGGTGGGCCGGCGGCGGTGCCGGTCGGGGCGATGGTCGAGACCGTCGCCGCGGTGGAGACGCTGCGCGAGCTGTGTGCCGTGGCTGACTTCCTGTCCATCGGCACCAACGACCTGACCGCCGAGGTCCTCGGCCTCGACCGGGCCGCTCCCGTGGCCCGGCCGGAGCTGGCCGCCCACCCGCGCGTGCTCGACCTCATCGCCCGTACGGTGACCGCCGGACGCCTTGCCGGCCGGCCGGTCAGCGTGTGCGGCGACGCCGGCACGCACCCGACGACCCTGCCGCTGCTGCTGGGCGCCGGGGTGCGCCATTTCAGCGTGGCCTGCACCCGCGTCGACGAGACCCGCTACCGCCTGCGCCGGCTGGACACCACCGCGTGTGCGGAGCTGTTCACCGAGGCGCTGGCGATGGGCGATGCCGACCAGACCGGGGACCTGGTCCGCAGCCGAACCGGGGTGCTTCAACCGTGACTGGCGTAATGGTGGGCATCGTCCTCGTCTCCCACAGCGCGAGCCTCGCCGAGGGAGCCGCCGAGCTGGTCGGCCAGATCGCCGGCGGCGCCCGGGTCGTGCCCGCCGGTGGCACCGGGGACGGGCGGCTCGGCACCAGCACCGACCTCATCCTCGCGGCCATCGCCGACGCGGACCAGGGGGCCGGCGTACTGCTGCTCCCGGACCTGGGCAGCTCCGTGATCAGCGCCCGCGCGGTCCTGGCCGACCTGGGCGACGACCCCGCCGGCACCCGGCTGGCCCTCGCCGACGCCCCGTTCGTCGAGGGCGCGGTCGCCGCCGGCGTCGCCGCGAGCATCGGCGCCGACCTGGCCGCGGTGGCGCGTGCGGCGGAGGAGGCGCGCGATGCCCGCAAGCTCTGATCCGGCCACCACCGTCGAGCAGGTCGTGACCCTCGCCCGGCACCTGCACGCCCGCCCGGCCGGCCAGGTCGTGCGGGCCGCGGCCAGGTTCCCGGACACCACCATCGAGCTGGGCAGGGGCGGGCGTACCGCCAGCGCCCGCAGCATCCTCGCCGTCATGGGGCTCGGCGCGGTCGCGGGCGACGAGGTCCGGATCCGCGCGGCCGGCGCGGACCCGGTGGACGCCTCGGCGGCGGTTGCGGCGATCCTGGTGGCCGCGGAGGAGTAGCGGCCAAGCGCCGCCGTGCGCCGCGCAGCACTGGTCAGGAATGGAGAAGCGTGGGTCAGGAAGCCGAAACTAGCCTGATGGGCATGGCCACGAGGACGGATACGCAGTCGCCTGCGCCCCACGCTGCTGACAGCCACGACCTGATCCGCGTGCAGGGGGCGCGCGTGAACAATCTCAAGGACGTCAGCATCGAGATCCCGAAGCGCCGGCTGACGGTGTTCACCGGCGTCTCCGGCTCGGGCAAGAGCTCGCTGGTCTTCGGCACGATCGCCGCGGAGTCGCAGCGGCTGATCAACGAGACCTACAGCGCCTTTGTGCAGGGGTTCATGCCGACGCTGGCACGCCCGGAGGTCGACCTGCTGGAGGGGCTGACGACGGCGATCATCGTCGACCAGGAGCGGATGGGCGCCAATGCCCGCTCCACGGTCGGCACCGCCACCGACGCCAACGCGATGCTGAGGATCGTCTTCAGCCGGCTCGGGCAGCCGCACATCGGCTCGCCCAACGCATTCTCCTTCAACGTCCCCTCAGTCCGGGCGAGCGGTGCGATCACCGTCGAGCGCGGCGCCGGCAGGACGAAGACCGAGAAGGCGACCTTCACCCGTCTCGGCGGCATGTGCCAGCGCTGCGAGGGCATGGGCTCGGTCACCGACTTCGACCTGTCCGCGCTCTACGACGAGAGCCGCTCGCTCAACGAGGGCGCGCTCACCATCCCCGGCTACAGCATGGACGGCTGGTACGGCCGCATCTTCCGCGGCTGCGGCTTCTTCGACCCGGACAAGCCGATCCACAGGTACACCAAGAAGGAGCTGCGTGACCTGCTCTACAAGGAGCCGACCAAGATCAAGGTCGACGGGATCAACCTGACCTACGAGGGGCTGGTCCCGCGGATCCAGAAGTCTTTCCTGTCCAAGGACGTCGATACGCTGCAACCGCACATCCGCGCCTTCGTGGAGCGGGCGGTGACGTTCATGACGTGTCCCGAGTGCGACGGCACCCGGCTCAGCAAGGAAGCCCGGTCGTCGAAGATCAAGGGCAGGAACATCGCCGACGTCTGCGCGATGCAGATCAGCGACCTGGCCGAGTGGGTCCGCGGCCTGGACGAGCCATCGGTTGCGCCGCTGCTGGCGAAGCTGGGCGAGACCCTCGACTCGTTCGTCGAGATCGGGCTCGGCTACCTCAGCCTCGACCGCCCGTCCGGCACGCTGTCCGGCGGCGAGGCCCAGCGCACCAAGATGATCCGGCACCTCGGGTCGTCGCTGACCGACGTCACGTACGTCTTCGACGAGCCGACGATCGGGCTGCATCCGCACGACGTACAGCGGATGAACGACCTGCTGCTGCGGCTGCGCGACAAGGGCAACACGGTGCTGGTCGTGGAGCACGAGCCGGAGACGATCGCGATCGCCGACCACGTCGTCGACCTCGGCCCCGGCGCCGGCACCGCCGGTGGGGACGTGGTGTTCGCGGGCACCGTCGAGGGGCTGCGGGCCAGCGCCACCATCACCGGCCGCCATCTCGACGACCGGACCGCCCTCAAGGAGGCGGTGCGCAAGCCCACCGGCACGCTCGAGATCCGCGGCGCGACCCTGCACAACCTGCGCAACGTCGACGTCGACATCCCGCTCGGGGTGCTCGTCGTGGTCACCGGCGTCGCCGGCTCCGGCAAGAGCTCGCTGGTGCACGGGTCGATCCCGGCCGGTGCCGGGGTGGTGCTGGTCGACCAGGGCGGGATCCGCGGCTCGCGGCGGAGCAACCCGGCCACCTACACCGGGCTGCTCGACCCGATCCGCAAGGCGTTCGCGAAGGCCAACGGCGTGAAGCCGGCGCTGTTCAGCGCCAACTCCGAGGGCGCCTGTCCGGCCTGCAACGGGGCCGGCGTCATCTACACCGACCTGGCGATGATGGCCGGCGTCGCCACCACCTGCGAGGAGTGCGAGGGCAAGCGGTTCGACGCATCGGTGCTGGACTACCACCTCGGCGGCCGTGACATCAGCGAGGTGCTCGCGATGTCGGTGACCGAGGCCGAGGCGTTCTTCGGCGCCGGCGAGGCGCGCACGCCGGCCGCGCACGCGATCCTCGGCCGGCTCGCCGACGTCGGGCTCGGCTACCTCAGCCTCGGCCAGCCGCTCACCACGCTGTCCGGCGGCGAGCGGCAGCGGCTCAGGCTGGCCACCCACATGGCCGAGAAGGGCGGCGTCTACGTCCTCGACGAGCCCACCAACGGCCTGCACCTCGCCGACGTCGAGCAGCTGCTCGGCCTGCTCGACCGGCTCGTCGACGCCGGCAAGTCGGTCATCGTCATCGAGCACCACCAGGCGGTCATGGCGCACGCCGACTGGGTCATCGACCTCGGCCCCGGCGCCGGCCACGACGGCGGGCGGATCGTCTTCGAGGGCACACCGGCCGACCTGGTCGCCGCCCGCTCCACCCTCACCGGCGAGCACCTCGCGGCCTACGTCAACGCCTGACGGTCTCCGGCATCCCGCCGGCTCAGCGGCTCCACCAGGCGGCGGTGTCCGGCGGCAGCACCCGGCCGGTGACCGGAGCGCTGGCGCAGAGCAGCTCGCCATGGTCGGGCAGGGTCACCGGCCCGGCGCCGAGGTTCACCGTGCACACCAGGCCCGGGTCGCGGGCGAGGACGAGCACGTCCGGCGCTGGCGACGGCAGCCAGCGCAGGCTCCCCTCGCCCAGCGCGGGGTGCTCCCGGCGCAGGCGCAGCGCGTGGCGGTAGAGCTCGAGGGTGGAGGCCGGGGCGCCGGCCTGCGCGGCAACGGTGTGCCCGGCCCAGGCCGCCGGCTGGGGCAGCCAGGTGCGCGTGCCGTCCGGGCTGAAGCCGTACGGCGGGCGGTCGCCGGACCACGGCAGTGGCACCCGGGCTCCGTCGCGACCCCGTACGGTGTGGCCGGACCGTTCCCAGGTCGGGTCCTGGAGCACCTCGACCGGCAGGTCCAGCACCTCCGGCAGGCCCAGCTCCTCACCCTGGTAGATGTACATCGAACCGGGCAGGGCGAGGGTGAGCAGGGCGGCGGCCCGGGCCCGGGCCAGCCCGGCCGGCCCGTCGCCGTAGCGGGTCACCGGCCGGACCGTGTCGTGGTTGCCGAGCACCCAGGTGGTCGGGGCGCCCACCTCGGCCGCCGCCTCCAGCGACTCATCGATGATCTTTCGCATGGACTCCGCTTCCAGCGGGGCCAGCAGGTACTCGAAGTTGAACGCCTGGTGCAGCTCGTCCGGGCGGACGTACCGGGCCACCCGGACCGGGGAGCCCACCCACGCCTCGGCGACCGCCATCCGGTCGCCCGGGTACTCGTCCAGGATCTTCCGCCAGGCGCGGTAGATGTCGTGCACGCCCTCCTGGTCGAAGTAGGGCGTGGCCGCCGAGCGGAGCAGGTCGCTGTGGCCGGCCCGGTCGGGCAGGCCCTCCGCCTTCACCAGGCCGTGCGCCACGTCGACCCGGAACCCGTCCACGCCGCGGTCCAGCCAGAACCGCAGGATCGACTCGAACTCGGTGTGCACCTGCGGGTTGGCCCAGTTCAGGTCGGGCTGCGACGGGTCGAACAGGTGCAGGTACCACTGCCCGTCGCTGACCCGGGTCCAGGCGGGGCCGCCGAACACCGAGCCCCAGTCGTTGGGCGGCAGCTCGCCGGCGGCGCCCCGGCCGGGACGGAACACGTACCGGTCCCGGGCCGGGCTGCCCGGTGGGGAGGCGAGCGCCTCGACGAACCACGGGTGCTCGTGGGAGGAGTGGTTGGGCACCAGGTCGATGACGATCCGCAGGCCCAGGGCGTGCACGTCGGCGACCAGCGCGTCCAGGTCGGCCAGGGTGCCGAACATCGGGTCCACGTCACGGTAGTCGGCGACGTCGTACCCGCCGTCGATCATGGGGGAGCGGTAGAACGGGGTGAGCCAGACCGCGTCCACACCGAGGTCCCGCAGGTAGGGCAGGCGCTCGCGGACACCGGCCAGGTCGCCCACGCCGTCGCCGTCCGAGTCGCGGAAGCTGCGGACGTAGACCTGGTAGATGACGGCGTTGCGCCACCACGGTGCGGTCGATGCCACGGTGTCCCCTTCGGTCTGTGATGGGTGCGTCAGCCGGTACGGGCCACCGGTGCAGCGTACCCGGCAGGGTGTGGCCGGCTGCCCGTCGCCGGAGCGGGCGCCGTCGCGGTCGAGGCGCGCATCACCAGCTCCGGCCGGAACAGGTACTCCGAGTGCGGCGCGGCATGGCCGCGGATCTCGTCCACCAGGGCCCGGACCGCGGCGGCCGCCATCGCCAGCACGGGTTGGCGCACGGTGGTCAGCGGCGGGTCGGTGAACGCCATCAGCGGCGAGTCGTCGTACCCGACCACGGACACCTCGGCGGGCACGGACCGGCCCCGGGACCGCGCGGCCCGGATCGCCCCCAGCGCCATCAGGTCCGACCCGCAGACGATGCCGGTGACGCCGCGGTCGAGCAGGCGGCCCGCGGCGACCTCGCCGCCCTCCACCCCGAACAGGGAGAGCGCGACCAGCTCGTCCGGCTCGTCCGCCCGCTCCGGCAGCCGCTGCATCGCGGCGCGGTAGCCGGCCAGCTTGCGCCGCACCGGGGTGAACCGCTCCGGCCCCGAGATGAGGCCGATCCGGCGGTGGCCGAGCGCGGCCAGGTGGGCGACCGCGAGCTCGCCGGCGACCCGGTCGTCACAGGAGACGAACGGCGCGGGTATGCCCTCGACATAGCCGTTGACCAGCACGATGGGCAGGGGCCGGGCGAGCAGCCGCCGGTAGCGCTCCGGGTCGGACGTGGCGTCGGCGTGCAGGCCGGAGACGAACACGATGCCGGCGACCTGGCGGTCGAGCAGCATCTCGACGTACTCGTCCTCGGGCACGCCGCCCGGGGTCTGCGTGCACAGCACCGGGGTGAACCCGTGCTGGGCCAGGACCGACTCGATGACCTGGGCGAATGCCGGGAAGATCGGGTTGTCCAGCTCCGGGACGACCAGGCCGACGAGCTGCGCGTTGCGCTTGCGGAGGCGGGCCGGTCGCTCGTACCCCAGCACATCGAGGGCGGTCAGCACGGCCCGCCGGGTCTCGAGGGAGACGCCGGGCCGGTCGTTGAGCACCCGGGAGACCGTGGCCTCGCTGACGCCGGCCTGGTGGGCGATGTCGGACAGGCGCGCGCGCATGCCGGCACTGTAGCTTCCTGCAAGAAATTGCGGGAGATGCTGCAAGCCCTTCCATCGTATGAAAGTGCTTGCTAGCCTGCCGGAGACGAGCCACCCGGTGGCGTCCCGCGGACCGCGGTCCCCGCGCCCGCGGCGTGACCTCTCGATCGACAGGAGACCCGATGCGCATCCGTACCGCGGGTGTGGTCGTCGTCCTCGGCCTGGCGCTCGCCGCCACCGGCTGCGGCGGCGACGACGGGGCGGACGACAGTGGCACCGCTCCCAAGACCGGCGGCTCGCTGGTCATCTGGGCCGACGACAAGCGCACCGCCGCCATGAAGCCGTTCGCCGACCAGTTCGGCCGGGACAATGGCGTGACGGTGGAGGTCAAGGCCGTCTCGAAGGACCTGCAGACCAACTTCGTCACCGCATCCCAGTCGGGCAGCGGCCCGGACATCGTGGTCGGTGCGCACGACTGGATCGGCAACCTGGTGCAGAACGGCACCATCGACCCGATCCAGCTCGCGGGCGGCCAGCGCAACGCGTTCCAGGAGATCGCGATCAAGGCGGTCACGTTCAACGGCCAGCTCTACGGCGTGCCGTACGCGGTGGAGAACATCGCCCTCATCCGCAACACCGACCTCGCGCCGACCGCTCCGGCCACCATCGAGGACCTGGTCAAGGCCGGTCAGGACCTGAAGACCGCCGGTAAGGCCAGCGAGATCATGTGCCTGCAGGTGGGGCAGAACGGTGACGCGTACCACATCTACCCGTTCTATACGTCCGGTGGTGGCTACCTGTTCGGCACCACCGCCAGCGGTGACTACGACCCGAAGGACCTGGGCGTGGGCAAGGGCGGGTCGGTGCAGGCGTTCCAGAAGATCGCAGCGCTGGGCGAGAAGGGATCGGGGGCGCTCAAGCGCTCGATCGGAGCGGAGAACTCGATCGCCACGTTCACCGGCAAGAAGTGCGCGTTCCTGGTCTCCGGGCCGTGGGCGGTCACCGACATCAAGAAGGCCGGGCTCAACTACGACGTGTCGCCGGTCCCCGGCTTCGCGGGTGGCAAGCCGGCCCAGCCGTTCGTCGGGGTGCAGGCGTTCTACGTGGCGAGCAAGGGCAAGAACAAGGCGGTCGCGCAGGAGTTCGTGGCCAACTACCTCACCCGTACCGAGGTTGCCAAGGCGCTCTACGACGCCGAGCCCCGGCCGCCGGCGCTCACCGCAGCCCTCGAGCAGGTGAAGGCGAGCGACCCGGACGCGCAGAAGTTCCTCGCCGCGGGCCAGGGCGGTGCCATCCTGCCGGTCATCCCGGAGATGGCGGCGGTGTGGGAGCCGTTCGGCAAGGCCGAGGCGGCCATCGTGGGCGGCGCCAACCCGGCGTCCACGGTCGCCGCGGCGGCCAAGACGATCTCCGACAAGATCAAGTAGCGGACCCGGGGGGCGTGCCGTGGCAACCCAGCACGTGGCGCCCCCCACCCCGCGCAAGCGTGACGAGGCCCAGACCGCGGTGCAGGTCTGGGCCGCTCCGCGCTCGGCCGGGGTGGGCGGGCAGATCGGCAAGATCGTACTGCTCGGCCTGGTGGCCGCGATCGCGTTCTGGGGGGCGTTCCCGCTCGTCGAGGCCGGCGCGTGGGTCGCACTTGGGATCCTCGTCGCGGTCACCGCGCTGATCTTCTACGTCTACCTGTCCGGCCGGCACATCCCGGTCAAGTACCTGCTGCCCGGCACCCTGTTCCTGATCGCGTTCCAGGTGGTGCCGGTGCTTTACACGGTGAGCACCGCGTTCACCAACTTCGGCGACGGGCACCGCGGCACCAAGCAGGACGCCATCGTGGCGATCCAGACCTCGTCGGTGACCCAGGTGCCGGGCTCCGCCGAGTACGGCCTGACCGTGGCCACCACCGGCGACCCGGCCACCGGGCCGCTGGTCTTCCTCCTGGTCGCCCCGGACGGGGCGGTGTTCGCCGGCGACTCCGACGGGCTGGAGCCGCTCGCCGCTGGTGCGGTGACTGTCTCCGCCGGCCGGGTCACCCGGGCTGACGACTACACCGTGCTTAACCTGGGCCAGGCCAGCGCGCGCAGCGCGGAGCTGACCCAGTTCGGGGTGCCGACCGCGAACGGCGCGATCCGCGCCTCCGGGGTCTCCCGGGCGTACGAGGGCCAGGCGGCGCGCCGTTACGACCGGTCCTGCGACTGCGTCGTCGAGACGGCCACCGGCCAGCGGTGGGTCGCCGACGCCGCGGTCGGGTCCTTTGTGAACAGTGCCGGGGAGCGGCTGCCCCAGGGCTGGCGGGTCAACGTGGGCCTGGCCAACTTCACCCGGGTGGTCACCGACCCGGCCATCGCCGGGCCGTTCTTCTCGACGCTGGTCTGGAACTTCGCCTTCGCGATCGGCAGCGTCCTGGTCACCTTCGCGCTCGGCCTGGGCTGCGCGCTCGCGCTGCACTCGACCCGGGTCCGCGGGCGCAACATCTACCGCATCCTGCTGGTGCTGCCGTACGCCATGCCGAGCTTCGCCATGCTGCTGGTCTGGCGGGACATGTTCAACGTGGACTTCGGGCTGGTCAACCGGCTGTTCGACCTGGACGTGGACTGGCTCGGCTCGCCCTGGTCGGCCCGGGTGGCGGTGATCCTGGTGCAGCTGTGGCTCGGCTACCCGTACATGTTCCTGGTGTCCACCGGCGCGTTGCAGGCGATCCCCTCGGAGCTGACCGAGGCGGCGGAGATGGACGGGGCCGGGGTGTGGCAGCGGTTCCGGGCGGTCACCCTGCCGCTGCTGCTGGTGGCGCTATCGCCGCTGCTGATCGCGTCGTTCGCGTACAACTTCAACAACTTCAACGCGATCTACCTGACTACCGAGGGTGGCCCGTTCCCTGCGGACAACCCGTCGGTCGGCGCGACGGACCTGCTCATCACGTACACGTACCGGCTGGCCTTTGGCGGCTCGGGCGCGCAGTACGGGTTCGCCGCGGCGATCTCCTTCTATGTCTTCCTGATCGTCGCGGTGATCTCCGCGATCAGCTTCCGGTCGACCCGCCGCCAGGAGGAGGTGTACGGATGACCCGCCGAGGCCCGGCAACACGCCGAGCGGTGGAGCGGGGCCCGGCGAGATGGCTTCGCCGGGTGGGGTGGCGGCACGGCGTGGCGTGGCTCGCTGTGGCGTTCTCGCTCTTCCCGATCCTGTTCGTGCTCTCGGCCGCGCTCAACCCGCTCGGCACGCTGTCCTCGACCGAGGTGGTGCCGACCGCGGTCACCGGCGACAACTTCGCCGACCTGTTCAGCCGGACGCCGTTTGAGATGTGGTATCTCAACTCGATCCTGATCGCCGGGGTCTCCGCGTTCGCCGCGGTCGGGCTGTCCATCCTGGCCGCGTACGCGTTCAGCCGGATGCGCTTCGCCGGCCGCCGGGTCGGCCTGCTCTCGCTGCTG
>DASSUC010000352.1:0-22823 GCA_035707405.1 Micromonosporaceae bacterium
CGGGGGGTGGGGTACGTGCTGCGAAAGCCGTTGTGAGCCGGTGCGCACGCTGCTGCGCCGGACACCGCTTCGGGTCAAGCTGGTCGCCGCGGTCCTGGCCCTGGTCGCCGCCGCGCTCACCGTGATCGGGGTGGCCAGCGCGGTCGCCATGCGCAGCTACCTGGTCGCCCGGGTGGACAGCGACCTGGCCACCACGGCACAGCAGACGGCCAGGCTGGGCCGCATTCCGATCACCGGCGAGCTGCCCAGCGAGTTCCTCTTCGGGCTCCAGGACGACCGGCGTACCGAGGTGGTCTTCTCCAGGCGGTACGCGGAGAAGGACCTGCCGCCCATGCCGACGAGCCTGGCCGAGTCGGTCGGGCTGGCCGGCCGACCGTACACGGCGACGGCCGGGGACGGGGAGCCCCGCTGGCGGATGCTGGTGACCCGGCTGCCGAACCGGCAGGTGCTCATTGTGGGCCGTAGCATGTCCGACGTTGACGCCGCGGTCGCCCAGCTGGCCTGGATCAACCTGTTCGTCGGCCTGGTCGTGCTGGTCCTCATCGCGGCCGCCGGGGCGGCGGTGGTCCGGCGCAGCCTGGGACCGTTGCAGGAGATAGAGGAGACGGCGGCCGCCATCGCCGGCGGTGACCTGACCCGCCGGGTGCCCGACCCTGAGCCGGGCCAGGGCCCGGGACGCACCGAGCTTGGCCGGCTCTCCCGTGCGCTCAACGCCATGCTGGCCCAGATCGAGACCGCGTTCACCGCGCAGGCGGCGTCGGAGACCGCGGCCCGCGCGGCCGAGTCGGTGGCGCGCGACGCCGCGGCGAACGCGCTCGTGTCCGAGGTGCGGGCGCGCCGGTCCGAGGAGCGGATGCGCCAGTTCGTGGCGGACGCCTCGCACGAGCTACGCACGCCGCTGACCACGATCCGCGGGTTCGCCGAGCTCTACCGGCAGGGGGCGGCCCGCCAGCCGGAGGAGACCGGCCGGCTGCTGCGCCGCATCGAGGACGAGGCGGCCCGGATGGGGCTGCTCGTGGAGGACCTGCTGCTGCTCGCCCGGCTCGACCGGGAACGGCCGCTGGCCCTGGCCCCGGTGGAGCTGCCGGTGATCGCGGCGGACGCGGTGCAGGCCGCGCAGGCGGTCGCCCCGGACCGGCCGGTGGCGCTCGACCTGGCCGGCGCCGCCGGGCCGCTGGTGGTGCTCGGCGACGACGCCCGGCTCCGGCAGGTGGTCAGCAACCTGGTGGGCAACGCGCTGACGCACACGCCCCAGGGCACCCCGGTCACGGTACGGCTGCGCCGGGCCGAGCCGGAGCAGGCGGTCATCGAGGTGGCCGACGAGGGGCCGGGCCTGACCCCGGCGCAGGCGGACCGGGTGTTTGAGCGGTTCTACCGAGCCGACGCGGCGCGCACCCGGCGCGCCGACGGGCTGCCCAGCACCGGCCTCGGGCTGGCCATCGTCGCCGCGCTGGTGGCTGCCCATGACGGCACCGTCGAGGTGGACAGCCACCCCGGCGAAGGGGCCACCTTCCGGGTACGGCTGCCGCTCGTGCCCGGCCTCGCCGCCGGCCGTACCGAGGTCGACGCGCACGCCCGGCTGGGTGCGGGCTCCCAGCCAACTTTCAGCGCGTCCTCAGGCGGGCCGCAGACCGGCGGGGAATCGTGAACAGCATGAGCGAGAACCAGGCTCCCCGGGCGGAGCACGACGCGACCCGCACGGCCGAGCTGCCCCTGGCGCAGCCGCCGGCCGCCCACCTTGACCAGCCGGGCGCGCCGGCTGGGCCGCCACCCGTCTTCCCGGCCGCCGAGCCGGGGCCGGGGTCCCGGCCCGGGCGGGTCGGCCGGGGGGTGGCCCTGGGGGCCGCGGCTCTGGTGCTGTCGCTGGGCTCGGCCCTGGTCGGCGGCTACGCCGCGACCCGCTGGGACGACGACACGCCGGTGGTGGCGAGCCAGCGCCCAGCCGCCGCCGCGCCGGTGGTGGACCGCTCGTCGCTGGCCGGCATCGCCGCCGCCGTGCAGCCCAGCGTGGTGTCGGTGGCGACCGGCAGCGGCGAGGGCTCGGGCGTGGTGCTGAGCGAGGACGGGTCCATCCTGACCAACAACCACGTGGTGGCGGGTGCTCGTAGCGGCCTCACGGTCACCTTCAGCGACGGGAGGAGGGCGAGTGCCTCGGTCGTGGGCACCGACCCGAAGACCGACCTGGCGGTGATCAAGGCGAGCGGCGTGTCCGGCCTGACCCCGGCGAAGTTCGGCGACAGCGACGCCATGCGGGTCGGCGACACGGTCCTGGCGCTGGGCAGCCCGCTCGGCCTCGAGGGGTCGGTGACGGCCGGCATCGTCAGTGCCACCAACCGGACCATCCAAGCCGGTGAGCAGGGCTCCCCGTTCCAGCGCTCCCCGGCCAGCTCGATCGCCGGGGTGATCCAGACCGACGCCGCCATCAACCCCGGCAACTCCGGAGGGGCGCTGGTCAACCTGGGCGGAGAGGTGATCGGCATCAACACCGCGATCGCCACGGCCGGCAACGGCAACGGCAACATCGGGGTCGGCTTCGCCATCCCCAGCAACCGGGCCAACCAGGTGGCCAAGGCGCTGATAGGTGGCCAGAAGGTCAGCCACCCGTACCTGGGCGTGCAGGTGACCACTGCGGCCGGGGGCGGCGCGCTGGTCGGCGCGGTGACCGCCGGCAGCCCGGCGGAGCAGGCCGGCCTCCAGCGCGGCGACGTGATCACCAAGATTGCGGACCGTACCGTCGCCGACTCGGACGACCTGGTGTCGGCGGTTCAGGCCGGCAAGGTGGGCGACCGGCTGGAAGTCACGTATACCCGGGACGGGGCGGTCCGGACGACAACCGTCACGCTCGCTGAAGCGTCCTAACTAGAGACGTAGCGAGCCGTACCCCTCCTCCCCACAGTGCGGGCGGCGTGGCCTCGGGGGTGGCCACGCCGCCCGCCGCCCTTCTGCGGTGGTGAGGGGTCAGTCCGTCCAGTCCAGGGTCCGTTCGACGGCCTTGCTCCACCGGCGGTGGCCCAGGTCCCGGTCTGCGGCGCTCATCGCCGGCACCCAGGTGCGGTCGGGTCGCCAGTGGGCGCGCAGGGCGTCGAGGTCCGGCCAGAAGCCCACGGCCAGCCCGGCCGCGTACGCGGCGCCGAGGCAGGTGGTCTCGGCGACGGTCGGCCGGACCACCGGCACGTCCAGCACGTCGGCCTGGAACTGCATGAGCAGCTCGCTGGCTGTCATGCCACCGTCCACTTTGAGCTGAGCCAGGTCCACAGTCGACTCTGCCGCCATCACGTCCATCACGTCGCGCACCTGCCACGCCGTGGCCTCCAGCGCGGCCCGGGCCAGGTGCGCCTTTGTGACGTACCCGGTCAGGCCGGCGATGACCCCGCGCGCGTCCGGCCGCCAGTACGGCGCGAACAGGCCGGAGAAGGCCGGCACGATGACACAGCCGCCGCTGTCCGGCACGGTCGCGGCCAGCTCGTTGACCTCGGCAGCGGTACGGATGATCCCCAGGTTGTCACGCAGCCACTGGACCAGCGCCCCGGTGACCGCGATCGAGCCCTCCAGCGCGTACGCGGGCGGCTGCCCGGCGAGCTGGTACGCCACGGTGGTCACCAGGCCCCGCTTGCTGGGCACCGCCCGCTCCCCGGTGTGCAGCAGCAGGAACGACCCGGTGCCGTAGGTGCACTTGGCCTCGCCCGGTGTGAAGCAGGTCTGGCCGAACAGGGCGGCCTGCTGGTCGCCGAGGGCGCTGGCCACCGGCACCCCGCCGAGGCCGCGCGCCTCGCCGTACACGTGGGCGGAGGGCAGGATCTGCGGCAGCAGCGCGCGCGGCAGGCCGAAGGCGGCGAGCAGCTCGTCGTCCCAGTCCAAGGTGGACAGGTTCATCAGCATGGTCCGGCTGGCGTTGGTCACGTCGGTGACATGCCGGCCGGTCAGCTTGTAGATGAGCCAGCTGTCCATGGTGCCGAACCGCAGCTCGCCGGCTTCCGCCCGGCGGCGCAGGCCCGGGTCGGAGCCGAGCAGCCAGGCCAGCTTCGGGGCGGAGAAGTAGGTGGCCAGCGGCAGCCCGCACCGGTACCGGAACCGGTCCTGCCCGGCCGTCCCGGCCAGCTCCGCGACCAGCCGGTCGGTGCGGGTGTCCTGCCAGACGATGGCCCGGCCGGCCGGCGCGCCGGTCTGCGCGTCCCACAGCAGCGTGGTCTCGCGCTGGTTGGTGATGCCGATGGCGGCCAGGTCGGCCGGGGTGATGCCGGCGCGCTCGAGCGCGCCGGAGACCACCGCCTGCACGTTCGCCCAGATCTCGTCGGCGTCGTGTTCCACCCAACCGGGTCTGGGGTAGTACTGCCGGTGTTCGCGTTGTTCCGCACCGGTGATGGAGCCGTCCGTAGCGAAGACAATGCAGCGCGAAGATGTTGTCCCTTGGTCGATTGCGGCCACGTGGAGATTCGTCACATCGGCTAGCCTAGGCGCGGTATTTAACGCTCATGGTGCATGACCGACATGATCAGGGGGTATGCACGGGTCTATGCGAATCGTGCTTGTGTCCACCTACTTACCTAGGCGTTGCGGCCTGGCCACCTTCACCGGCGACCTGCGCGACGCCCTGCGCGAGGTGGCACCCCGATGGGACATCGGGGTTTGTGCGGTCGACCGCGACGGGCTCTCCTACGGGCCCGAGGTAACCACTGTGATCCGGCAGGACACACCAGCCGACTACCGGGCCGCCGCGCGGCGCATCGCGCAGGCCGGGACCGATCTGGTGCTGATCCAGCATGAGTACGGCATCTTCGGCGGCCCGGACGGCGCCCACGTACTCGAACTAGCCCGGGCGCTGCGCAAGGAGAGCGTCCCGTATGTCGTAACCCTCCACACCGTGCTGTCAAAGCCCAGCCCGGGACAGGCGGCGACACTGGCCGAGCTGTGCGCGCACGCCGCCCGGGTAACGGTGTTCACCGAGACGGCCGCGTCGCTCGCCGTGTCGACCGGGTTGGTGGACCCGGTCACCGTCGTCGTGGTGCCGCACGGAGCGCCACCGGTGCTGCGTACCCTTGTGGACCCGGAGGTGGCGAGTCCTGCCGTGCGCGACGTGCTGGAGCGGATGGGCGACCGCCGGGTGCTGGCGACCTTCGGCCTGATCGGGCCGAGCAAGGGGCTGGAGCACGCGATCGCGGCCCTGCCCAAGGTGGTCGAGCGCCATCCGGACGCCTGCTACCTCATCGCCGGGGCGTCGCACCCGGAGGAGGTGCGCCAGCGCGGGGAGAGCTACCGGCAGAGCCTGGTCGACCTGGCCGCGAGGCTCGGCGTCGCGGAGCATCTGTACTTCGTCGACGCGTTCCTGAGCGAGCCGGAGCTGGCCGTGCTGCTGGCGCGCACCCATCTCTACCTGACTCCGTACCGCTCGCCCGAGCAGATCTGCTCCGGTGCGCTCACGTTCGCTGTCGCGGCCGGCTGCCCGGTGGTCTCCACCGAGTACTCGTACGCCCGTGACCTGCTCGCCCCGGGCCCGGACGGACTGGCGGCCGGCGTTCTGGTCCCCTGTGAAGACATCGACGCGATTGCTCATGAAGTGAGTGTGATGTTCGACGACAACGACGCCCGGCACCGGGCCTACCGGGCCGCCGACGCGTTGGGCGAGACCCTGACCTGGCCGTCGGTCGCCTCCCGGCTGGTCGAGGTGACCCGCTCGGCGGTCCGCTCCAGCCGGGCCAAGCCCACCCGCCACGTCCTGCCGCCGCTGCGCCTGGACCACCTGGACCGGATCACCGACGAGATCGGCATCATCCAGTTCGCCCGCGGCGCCGAGCCGGACCCTGCCTCCGGCTACTGCGTGGACGACGTGGCGCGGCTCGGCATCGTGGCCGCGGGCCTCGCCACCCTGCCCAGCGTGCACGACCCCCGGCCGACCCGCTGGGTCGCCTCGGCGGTGCGGTTCCTGGCCGCCGCCACGCCGGCCGCCGCCGGACCCGGCCGGGCCGACCGCGAGGTCGGCATGCGCAACCTGATGTCGTACGACGGCAGCTGGCTGGACGGCCCGCACCTCGGCGACCACCTCGGCCGGGCCATCTGGGGGCTCGGCGTGATGGCAGCCTCGGACGTGCCGGCGGACTCCCGGGTGCAGGCCCACCGCCTGCTGCTCGACGTCGTGCCGATGCTGGCTCATGAGGAGTTCGTGAGGCCGCACGCGTACGCCCTCCTGGGGCTGGCGCGGCTGGCCGATCCGACACCGGCGCTGCGTTCGGCGCTGGCCGCCTCCGCGGACCGGCTGCGCGGGCTCGGTGCCGGAGACCCGGACTGGCCGTGGTGCGAGCCGGAGCTGACCTACGACAACGCGCGCCTGCCGCAGGCGCTGATGCTCGCCGGGGACCGGCTGGGCGAGGCGGGGCTGGTCCGGCAGGCCGAGGACGCGCTGCGCTGGTACCTGGAGCAGGTCGGCCTGGTCGGTTGCGGCGGCGATCCGGCGCTGCGCTGCGTGGGCAACTTCTGGCGCCAGGCCGGGTGCGACCGGCCGGCCGAGGGCGCCGACGAGGGGGATGAGCAGCCGCTGGACGCGGCGGCCGTGGTGGAGGCGCTCACCGACGCCTGGCAGGTCACCCGCAGGTGGGAGTACGGCCGGCTGGCGGTGCGCGCGTTCTCCTGGTTCCACGGCGTCAACCGGGCCGGGCTGTCCCTCTACGACGAGCAGACCGGTGGCGGCCGGGACGGGCTGGGCGCGAACTACGTGAACCCCAACGAAGGCGCCGAGTCCACGCTCGCCTACTACCAGGCCATGCTCGCCCTCGTCCACAACGGACTCATGGCCGCACCGGGGACGCTGGGCGCGCAGACGGCCCGGTCGGTGGGGCGCGCGACCGGCGACGCTTCAGCCCCGGTCAAGGGCGCCAGGGTGCGATGAGGGTCGCTCTGCTGGCGCCGGTCACCTGGCGCACGCCGCCGCGGGCGTACGGGCCCTGGGAGCAGGTGGTCTCACTGCTCGCCGAGGGTCTGGTCGCCCGCGGCGTCCAGGTGACCCTCTTCGCCTCGCTCGACTCGGTGACCGCCGCGGACCTGGACGGGGTGTGCCCGCGGCCGTTCGGCGAGGACGCCACGCTGGACGGGCGGGTGTGGGAGGCGCTGCACATCGCGCACTGCTTCGCCCGCAGCGGCGACTTCGACCTGGTGCACAACCACCTCGACTGGCTGCCGCTGGCGATGAGCGGGTTCTGCCAGGCCCCCCTGCTCACCACCGTGCACGGGTTCTCCTCGCCGCGCATCCTGCCGGCGTACCAGCGGTCGGGCAGCGCCTTCGTGTCCATCTCCGACGCCGACCGGGCGCCCGGTCTGTCCTATATCGCCACTGTTTACCATGGCATCGACCTATCCCAGTTCCCAGCCGGTGCGGCCCAGTTCCCAGCCGGTGCGGCCCAGTCCCCAGCTGGTGTGGCCCCATCCCCGGCCGGTGCTCCCCCGTCCCCGGTCGGCCCGGGGACGGGGGAGGAGCTGGTCGCGTTCGGCCGGATCCACGCCGACAAGGGCACGGCCGAGGCGATCGAGATCGCCCGCCAGGTCGACCGCCCGCTGCTGATCTGCGGTCCGGTGCACGACGAGGAGTACCACGCCACGAAGGTGCTGCCGCATGTGGACGGTGACCGGGTGCGCTACCTGGGCAACGTCGGGCCGGCGGACCGGGCGGCCATCCTGGGCGGGGCAGCCGCGCTGCTGCACCCGATCGGGTTCGACGAGCCGTTCGGGCTCTCCGTCGTCGAGGCGATGGCGTGCGGCACGCCGGTGGTGGCGTACCGGCGTGGGTCGATGCCAGAAGTCGTCAACGAAGGGGAGACCGGTTTCCTCGCCGAGGACGTAGACTCTGCGGTCATCGCGTTGAGCAAGGCGTTGACTCTCGACCGTAACCACGTCCGCGCGGTTGCCCGGGCGAGGTTCAGCGCCGACCGGATGGTGGAGGACTACGTGCGGGTGTACCAAGAGGTGGTCGGTCGATGACGGGTGAGGCCCATCCGATGGTCGCGCTCGCCGCGCCGCGTGGGTCGGCCCGGGAGCTGTTCACCCGCAGCGCGGCCAACCCGCTGCTCACCGTGGAGGAGTGGCCGTACCCGGCCAACACGGTCTTCAACCCGGGCGCCGCCATAGTGGACGGCGAGACCGTGCTGGTCTGCCGGGTTGAGGACCGTCGCGGCATCTCCCACCTGACGGTGGCGCGCAGCCCGGACGGGTTCACCGGCTGGCAGGTCGACCCGCAACCGCTGATCGCCGGATCGGAGCACGACCACACCTCCCGCTGGGGCGTGGAGGACGCCCGGGTCACCCACGTGCAGGACCTGGGCGGGTGGCTGGTCGCCTATACGGCGTACGGGCCGGAGGGCCCGTGCGTGGCATTGGCCGTGACCGGTGACTTCCGCAGCGTGGAGCAGCTCGGCGTGGTGATGCCCCCCGAGGACAAGAACGCGTGCGTGCTGTCGCGCCGGGTCGACGGGCAGTTCATCCTGTTCCACCGCCCGGTCTCCAGCATGAGCGGTCGCGCCGACGTCTGGCTGTCCCGCTCCGTGGACCTGCGCTCGTGGACCACGCCGGAGCCCGTGTTCGGCGCCCGCAGCGGGCCGTGGTGGGATGCGGCCCGGATCGGCCTGGGGCCGCCGCCGATCGAGACCCCGCACGGGTGGCTCGGCTTCTACCACGGCGTCAAGCACATGGTGAACGGCTCGATCTACCGGGTCGGGGTGGTGCTGCTGGACCTGGAGAACCCGTCCCGGGTGCTGCGGCGTGGCGACGACTGGGTGTTCAGCCCGAGGGCACCGTACGAGATGAGCGGTGACGTGCCGAACGTGGTGTTCCCGACCGGTCTGGTGCACGACCCGGGAACGGATGAGCTGCGGCTCTACTACGGCGCGGCGGACACCTCCATCGCGGTGGCCACCGCGACAATGTCCGATGTGCTCGACTATGTGCAAAGCTGTGCCGCTGGCGAGCCTATGTGACGTCCGTGCCCGGCGGCGGTGACCACGGCGTGACCGGCCGTTCCTGGGGCTCGCCGTCGATTTCGATGTCCACCCGCTCGTCGAAGAAGGCGATCATCCCGGCGATCTCGGCCGCCTCGGGCAGCGGCCTCAGGTAGCTCCACGCGAGGTCGACCGGCTCGGTGCCGGCCTCCACCAGACCGGGGCCCGGCGACCAGTAGGACGCCTCGCCCTTGTAGGCGCACCAGGTGCGGGTCGGGCTGGGCCGTAGCTGGCCCAGGTCGACATCTTCCCGAGGCAGGTAGAAGCGGGTCGGCAGGTGCGTCTCGAAGAGCAGCCGGGGCGCCCGGGTGTCGGCGAGCACGTGCCCGTCCAGCTCGACGCGTACGCGCCGCGAGCTGCGCCGGACGTCGACCCGGTGGAACGGGTCGCGCGGGTGCGCCACGACCTGCTCGTCCTCCTCCCACCACGCGTCGAACGCGTCGAAGTCCAGCCCCACGTAGCCGGCGAGGGCCGGGTCGTCCAGCTGGTACCCGGCCCGGTCCCGCTCGCCACCGGTGAAGTGCAGGGAGAGCTCCGTGCCGGGCGCGGTGTGCGAGGCGAAGGAGCCGGGGCCGGGACGCACGATCGACGCGCCGCCGTCCACTCCCTGGTGGGCGAGGCGGACCAGCTCCGGACCGGTGCCCGCGGCGCCGCCGGCCGGTGGCAGCAGGTCGGCGCGTACGTCCTCGGCCGGCACCGCGTAGTAGGGGACGACCCATCGGGGCTCCCACACCAGGACGGCCCGGTCGGAGTCGACCACCGTGGCGTCGCCGACCGTGGCCCGGACCCGCTTGGCGGTGGGCTCGTACCGCAGCTCGGCGAAGCTTCCCAGCAGCAGCTCGCGCAGGCGCACTGTCATGGATCGACCCTTTCAACCTGGTACGGCCATGTCAATCTTGCTAGCCGGCTCACCGGAGCAGGTCATCCAGCCGACACCGGAGTCGCACCGCTCGGGCGATCCGCTACGCTGACGCCCCGACTCGTCTCGATGAGGGGCTTCTGGCGTGGCGTTAGTCGAGACCCGGCTCAGCTTGTGGGAGGCCCTCGCCGGGCGGGCACCTGGACAGCCGGCCGGCCCCGCCGACCCAGGGCTATGGGCGGCGGTGGTCGACCGGCTCAACCCTGCGCGCGCCCGGCCACGGCTGCGCCCCGGCATCGAGGAGGCGCGCCTGGCCAGCGCGCGCGGCGTGCCGTACACGATGCTCAAGAGCCCGGACGACGGCGGCCAGGCCTGCTACCTGCGGCTGACCCCCGAGGAGGCCGAGCTCGCCCGGCTGATGGACGGCTCGCGTACGGTGGCCCGCCTGGTGGCCGAGTTCGTCCGGCTGTCCGGGCGGCTCGCGCCGGACCAGGTCACCCGCGTGGTGGCGGACCTCGCCGGCAACCGCATGCTGGAGGAGCTGCCGGTCGACGCGTTCGGCCCGCTGGAGCGGGTGCAGCGCCGGCCCTGGCCGGTGCGGCTGGGGCGGGGGCTGCTCGCCGCGGCGCGCGGCCAGCGGATGGTGGTCGCCAACGTGGACCCGCTGGTCACTGCGGCCTACCGCGCGGGCGGGCGGTTCCTCTTCACCCGCGCCGCGGCCGGGGTGATGGCCGTTGTCGCGCTCGCCGGGCTCGGGGTGTTCGGGTGGGCCTGGTGGCTCGGGGACCCGTCGGTCTTCCTCACCAACGGCTCGTACGCGCTGGGCGCGCTCGTCCTGCTCGGGTTCAACATCATCGCGCTCACCTGCCATGAGCTGGGGCACGCGCTCGCCGCCAAGCACGCCGGCCGGCGGGTACCGGCCGCCGGCTTCCTGGTCTACTTCGGCATCCCGTCGGTCTTCGTGGACACCACGGACGTGTGGATGGCCGGCCGGCGGGCCCGGCTGCTGACCACCGCCGCCGGGCCGGCCGCCGGGCTGGTGCTCGCCGGGGCCGCGCAGCTGGTCGGGTTGGCAGTCCCGGAGCTGGCGCCGTGGGCGTTCAAGCTCTCCTTCGCCTGGTATGTCAACGCCCTGTTCAACCTCAACCCGTTCCTCGCCCTCGACGGCTACTACCTGCTGATGGACTGGGTGGAGGTGCCGAACCTGCGCGCGCGGGGGGTGGCCTGGGTCAGCCAGCGGCTGCGGCGCCGCCCACCTCGCTGGGTGCAGCTGGACCGCGAGGGGCGGCTGGTCGCGCTCTACGGCATCCTCGCCGTCGCGTGGCTGGCGATCGCGGTGAACATCGCCTACCGCATCTACGCCGACCGGGTGTCCGGCCTGTTCACCGGCTTGTGGCGGACCGGGTGGCCGGGCCGGCTGCTGCTCGCCGCGGTGGTCGCCGGGCTGGCCGCGCCGGTCGTGTACGCGGCCACCGGCTGGCTGTCCCGGCAGTGGCGGGGGCTGCGCCGCCGCGTCGCCGCCCGCCGGGACGAGCTGGACCTGCCGCGCCGGCTGCGCGTGCTGCGCGGCTCGGCGTTCGGCGGGCTGCCGGTGCCGGCGCTGGCCTCGCTCGCGACGTCGGCGTCGTGGCTGCACCCCCGCCCCGGTTCCCCGCTGGTCTTCGCCGGCGCGGCACAGCCGTCGGTGTTCGTGGTCGTGGAGGGGGCCCTGGAGGGCCGCCGGCCCGGCGACCCGTCCGGCCTGGTGCGCCAGCGGGTGGGCCCGGGCGGGGTGGTGGGGCTGGCCGGCGCGCTCACCGGTGCCCCGTCGTCGCTGGCCTGGCACACCGCAGGCACCACGCTGCTGGCGCTGCCGGCACCGGCCGTCACCGCCGCCGTCGGGCCGCTGCCCGGGCCGGACCTTGTGGACCGGGCGGAGGTGGAGGAGCTGCTCGATCTCACCACGGCGTTCGACGGGCTCTCCGACGAGGACCGGCTCGGTCTGGTGAGCCGGGCGAAGCCCCTGGTGCTCTCGCCCGGCGACCCGGTCGAGCTGGCGCATCCCGAGGACGCCCTGGTCGTCTCGTCCGGCTTCCTCACCCTTGACGACGGCACCGAGCTGCGCCGCGGGACCCTGGTGGGCCCGGTCGGGGAGGCGCTGGTGGGTGCCGTGGCGACCGCCCGTACGCCCGCCCGGGCCTGGCTGCTCGCGGCCGTCTCCGGCCCGCCGCTGCTCGCTGGCGGTGCGGCGGGCGGTAGTGCGGCTGGGACGACCGATGCGGCCGGGACGACCGGTGCGGCTGGGACGATCGGTGCGGCTGGGACGATCGGTGCGGCCGGACTGGCCGGCGCGGGCGGGCCGCCGGGCCGGCGTCCGGCGTCCGGCGTGCACCCGGCCGCCGCGTACCCGCCGCTGGCCGCGCCACCCGGCCCGCCACCGCCCGGAGTGGACGACTCCGCCGACCGGCGGTTCGAGCGGGCCCTGCGCTGGCTGGTCGTCCTTCTGCTGCTGCTCGCGCTGCTGCTCACCGGCGCCAACCTGCTACCCGGGCCGGCCTGGGCGGAGATGCGCGCCGACCAGGCGCTGCTGCGGGTCTCGCAGGGCGGCGCCGTCGCGGTCGTCGACGGCGAGCAGGTGCGCCTGAGCAAGGGCGACCGGGTGTACGTCTCCGACGGCGACTCGGTCCAGGTGGCTGGGCGCTCCCGGGCGGACCTGGTGTTCCGCGGGGGGTCGACGGCCATCCTGTGCGCCGGCAGCTCGGTCGGCGTGGGCCCGCTGGCGGGCGACGGCTTCCGCCCCGCCGAGCCGGCCGCCTCGTTGTCCCTTGTGGATGGACGGCTGCTGGCCGACACGGCGAGCACCACCAGCGCCTTCACGTCACTGGAGCTGGACGTGGCGTCCGCCGGGCGAGCCGTCGCCAACGACGGGGAGGCGTGGTTCGCGGTCGCCGCCGGAGCCGCCGAGGTGGCGACCGGCCAGGTGACCGTGGACGGGGTCGTCGTCCCGGTCACCCGCGCGCCGCTGTCGTGCGGGGACGGCGTGCCGGTGCGACGCCCCTCCGGGCGGACCGAGCCGGCGGGGCCGCCCGGGTCGACCGGGCCGTCCTCACCCTCACCTGACCAGTCGCTCTCGGCCGAGCCGACCCTGGCACCGTCGCCGTCCGCCTCGGCGTCGCTGTCTCCCTCGCCGTCACCGAGTCCCGGCCCGTCCACGTCGCGGCCGTCGCCGGGCGGCTCGACCACGCGGCCCCCGTCTCCCACGCCCTCATCTCCCACCGCCACGCGGGACACGGCGGCGCCGGTGATCGGTGACGTACGAGCCGGCCCGTCCCCGCTCGCCCAGGTGCCCCCGTCCGGTTACTACTGCATCGGGGGGAACGCCCAGGAGCAGGTGGCGACGGTCTACGCGCAGGTGTCCGACGCGACCGACCCACCGGACAGCCTCATCGTCCGGTTCACCTGGCGGGTGGACGCGAGCGGTGCCACGGGCGCAGGCGCGATGACCCTCAACGACAGCCTGTTCTACGGCCAGTTCTCTGTGCCGTGGATGGACAACCACACCGCGGGCGGGACCATCACGATCACCGTGACCGCACGCGATGCCGCCGGCAACGTCGCAAAGCCGGTCGCTACGTGGATCTCGCTCGATCCCTGCGAGCCGACCCCGATCATCGGATAGGAGCTCTCGTTGCTCTGTTGGTTCTGTGCGAAAGCGGCTCGTGGTGGCTGCCGGTTCTGTGCCCGGGGGCTGTGCGAAGATCACGCGCGCTTCGGCCCGTACCTCCTGGAGGTGCACCGCAGCGACGCCCGGCAGCGCACCGAGGCCCTGGTGGTGGAGGACGCGATCCAGTGCGGCACCTGCCGCCCCCGCCCCCACCCCATCCCCATGCCCGAGCTCGACTAGCCCCTGGAGCTGCCGCGATCTAGAAGAGTTGTGCACGCTATCCCTGCTTAACTCTTCTAGATCGCGAGGATCCGGGTGTCCAGCCGGCGGTGGTCAGGGCCGCGTGGAGCTGCGCGGCGACTTCGGCTGGACGGCGGCGGACCTGGGCGGCCGGGAAGCGCAGGATGCGGTCGCCAGCGATCCACACCTCGTTCTGCCTGCGCATGTCAGCCTCCCAGGTGCCAACGTCCATATGATGTGCGCCGTCGACCTCGGCGTGCAGGCGCCAGGCGCGCCAGTACGCATCCAGGAACCGGATCCGGCCGGCGGCGTCCCGGCGCCGTTCCTGCAGATCGGGCCGGGGCAGACCGAAGCGATGGCACAACCGAAGAAAGTTGATCTCTGATAGCGCCTCGGCGCCCCCTGCCGCGTCGCGTGCTGTCTCGATCACCAGTCGACGCCGCTTGAGCCGGGGCAGTGACGCGGTGACGGCGAGGATCTCGTCCGGCAGGACCAGCCGCTGCTGGCAGCCGGCGGCGACGATCTGGCGGGCCTCATCGTCGCTACGCGCCCACGCCGCCGCGTCAACCAGCGACCGGGGCATGGTTGTACGCATTGGGCGGGCCGGCTGGACATGCGCCTCGGGCACCGGGGCGCGGTGGACGCGTACCGCCGGCATGTCGGCTGGGAGGCGGTGGCGGAGGTCCGGATAGGCGTGCCCGGCGGGGACGAGCACTCGCAGTGGATCGGGACGGAAGCGGCGTAGCCCGCCCTCGACGGCGGCGGTCAGCCCGGCGAGCAACGCGCCGGACCCCGCGGCGAGTACGGCTACCCACCGCTGCTGCGCTGCTGTCAGCGGTCCGTTGTGAGCGACCAGGCCTCCCCGGCACACCGCACGCCACCGCCCGGAGGCGACAAGGTGGCGCGTCCGCGAACGGCCCAGCTCAGCAGCCGCCTGGTGCCACGTGAGGACACCCGCCTGCGCAAAGAGCAGCCAGTCGAGCTCCGGTGCGTCACGCCCGGGCAGTACCGTCGACACCCGCCAGAGTCTGGCCACGAGGCAAGGGACGGGCAACCGTCCGTCGACGGCCTGTGGATAACGGGGGTTACGGTGATGCGCATGAGCGACTTCGACTCGGTGCTGGAGCGGCTGCTGACGGATCCGGCGTTCGCGGCGTCCCTGGCCGCGGACCGGTCGGCCGCGCTGTCCGGCTACCATCTCGCCCCCGATGAGATCGCGCTGCTGTCCGCGCAGCTCGGCGGCGACCAGGGCGGGCAGCACGCGGTTGAGGCGCGGCATAGCAAGGCGAGCATCTTCGGCCTGCTGGCGCCGCTGGCCGAGGCGTCCGGCTTCGCGACCGCGGCGCGCGGCGGCACCGGCCCGGCGGGTCACGGGGGACACTCCGGTCTCGGGCAGGGCGGTCGCGCGGGCTCGTTCGCCGCTGGTTTCGGCGCCGGGTCGGCAGCGGCAGCGGCAGCGGCTGAGGAGCTGGGTGCGGGCCCCGGGCCGGTCGTCTCGGAGGGGTTCGGCGCAGGACCGGGCGCTGGGGCGTCGGAGGGGTTCGGCGCCCCGCCGGGCGCTGCGGCGTCGGAGGGGTTCGACGCCCCGCGGGGGCGCGCCGGAAAGCTGGTCGACGGCGGGTCCGGTGCCGTACCGCCCCAGACGGACCTGCCCGAAGGCCCGCCACCGGCCGGCTACCAGACCCGGGTGGACGTGGACGGCGACGGCCGCTGGGACCGGCACTCCTACCGGGCGCGGGCGGACGGTGGCGTGGACATCGTGGCCGACCTCAACCGCGACGGGCGGGCGGACTTCGTCGGTCGCGACTACGACCGCGACGGCCTGGTCGACGCGGCCGACTACGACAAGGACCGGGATGGGCGCTTCGAGACGCACATGTTCGACGACGACCGCGACGGCTGGATGGACCGCAAGATCGTCTCGTAGCCGCGGGTCGCGTCAGCGCAGGGCGCCGGCCGGCACGGCAAGATCCGTCGTGGTGCTGGCCGCGGTGACCGCAACCGCGGCGAGCGCCCGGGCAAGAGCCTCCAGCGGCAGTACGGCGTCCGCCCCCGTTGCGTGGGGCACGTGCACGAACCCGGCGCGGATGGCCGACCCGTGCTCGGCGGCGCGGTGCAGCACGCTGTAGAAGACGGAGTTGCAGACGAACGTGCCCGCGGTGTGGGACACCGCGACCGGGATGTCCAGCGCCCGGACCGCGGCGGCGCACGCCTTGACCGGGATCGTGGCGAAGTACGCGGCCGGCCCGCCCTCGACCACCGGGCGGTCGACGGGCTGCGCCCCGCTGTTGTCTGGGATGCGGGCGTCCTCGAGGTTGACCGCCACCCGTTCCACGCTCACCCCGGCCCGTCCCCCGGCCAGCCCGGTGGCGATGACGACGTCCGGGGCATGCTCGCGGACCGCCGCCCACAGCATGTCGGAGGCGACCCCGAAGACGCAGGGCAGCACGGCGGTGACCAGGTCGACCTGCTCCGGCGGGGAGCCGGCGAGGAGCCGGACGGCGTCCTGTGACGGGTTTCCCGGCGCATCGCCGAACGGATCGAAGCCGGTCAGCAGTACGCGGTGACGAAGGGCCATGGCCACACCGTACGGGAGCTGGGAGTAGGCCGCGCCAGCCGTAGGGTCAGGCCGGGTAGGCCGATGTCTCGATCGCCTTGACCGCCGCCCACACCGGCTGCCCCGGGGCGAGGCCGAGCTCTGCCGCGGCGGCCGGGGTGATGTCCGACGCCGCCGGCAGCGGTCCGTCCAGGTGCACCCGCACGGAGTCGCCGTGGCGCTCCACCCCGTCCACCCGGGCCGGCCAGGTGTTGCGCGGGCTGCCGTCGGGACGGCTGCGGAACAGAGCCACCGCCGACGGCCGGAACGCCACGAACGCCGGGCCGGCCACCGGCTCGGCGACCGCGATCTCCACGCCGCCGGCGAGGCGTACCGCCCGGCCCGTCCCCTCGCCCCGGAACAGGTTCAGCCCGACCAGCCGGGCAACATAGTCGGTACGCGGCCGGCGGGTGATCTCGGCGGCGTCGCCCTGCTGCACCAGCCGGCCGTCCTCGACGACGACGATGCGGTCGCCGAGCACCATCGCGTCCAGCGGATCGTGGGTCACCAGGACCGTGGCGCCCTCGTGCGCGGCGAGGTGGCGCCGCAGCTGCGCCCGGATGTCCAGCCGGGTCCGCGCGTCCAGGGCGGCGAGCGGCTCGTCGAGCAGCAGCAGCCGCGGGCGTACGGCGAGCGCCCGGGCCAGCGCCACCCGCTGCGCCTGCCCGCCGGAGAGCTGGCGTGGCCGGGTCTGCGCCTTCCCGGCCAGCCCCACCCGCTCCAGCCAACCGGCCGCCGCGCGGCGTGCCGCTGCCTGGCGCAGCCCCTGGCAGCGCAGGCCGAACGCGACATTGTCCAGTGTGGACAGGTGGGGGAAGAGGAGGTAGTCCTGGAACACCACGCCGACCGGGCGGCGCTCCGGCGGGACGAAGAGCCGGTCGGCCGGCGAGTCCAGCGGCGCGCCGTCCAGGTGCAGGTGCCCGGCGTGCAGCGGGCGCAGGCCGGCGAGCGCGCGCAGGGCCGTACTCTTGCCGGCTCCGTTGGGGCCGAGCAGGGCGACCACCTCGCCGGCCGTGACGGTGAGCGGCAGCTCCAGCCGGAACCCGCCGAGGTCAACTACGAGCTCGGCCGCGACGGCGGCCGTGCCGGCGGCTGCGGGCGGCCCGGCGGTCATCGGCTGGTCCGGGGTCATCGGCTCGGCAGCCATCGCTCGCGCAGGCCGGCCAGGATCGCCACGCTCACCCCGAGCAGCACGAGGCTGAGCACGACCGCGTCGGCCGGGTCGGTCTCCAGGGCCAGGTAGACCGCGAGCGGCATGGTCTGGGTGCGGCCGGGGAAGCTGCCCGCGAACGTGATCGTCGCGCCGAACTCGCCCAGCGCCCGCGCCCAGCACAGCACCGCGCCGGCGGCGAGCCCGGGCGCGACCAGCGGCAGGGTCACCCGGCGCAGGGTGGTCCACCGGCCGGCACCGAGCGTGGCAGCGGCGTCCTCGTAGCGCCGGTCGGCCCCGCGCAGCGCGCCCTCCACGGCGATGACCAGGAACGGCATCGCCACGAACGCCTCGGCCAGCACCACCGCGGCCGGGGTGAACGGCAGCGAGACGCCGAACCAGCTCGCCAGGTGCGACCCGACCAGCCGGCGCCGGCCGAGCACGAGCAGCAGCGCCACACCACCCACCACCGGTGGCAGCACCAGCGGCAGCGTGACCAGGGCCCGGACCACGCCGCGCCCGGGGAACGGCACCCGGGCCAGCACGTACGCCAGGGGCACGCCGAGCACCAGGCAGACCGCGGTGGCCATGGTCGCGGTGAGCAGGGAGAGCCGTAGCGCGGCGAGCACGGCCGGGTCGGCCAGCCGGTCCGGCAGCGTGGACCAGGGCGCCCGCAGCACCAGCCCGACCAGCGGCAGCACCAGGAACGCCAGGCCGGCCGCCGCCGGCACGAGCAGCCCGCGGGGAGCCCGGCCGGTGCTCACGGCCCGCGGGGTCCTCACGGCGGCTGGAACCCGGCCGCGGTGAGCACGGCCACGGCAGCCGGCGACCGGACGTAGGCCACGAACGCCGCGGCCCCGCCCGGGTTCGGCGCGCCGGCCAGCGCCACGATCGGGTACTCGTTGACCGCCGCCGCAGACTCCGGAAACTCGACCGGGGTGACCTGGTCGCCGGCGGCGGCCGCGTCGGTCCGGTAGACCAGCGCCGCGTCCACCTCACCGAGGCGCAGCTTGGCCAGGGTCGCCTTGACGTCCTGTTCCAGGGTGACCGGCGTGAGCGCCACCCCGGCCGCCGCCAGCGCGGTCCGCGCCGCCGCGCCGCACGGCACGGGTGGGGCGCACAGCGCTACCTTGACGCCCGGGCCGGCCAGGTCGGCCAGGCCCCTCACGCCGCGCGGGTTGCCGCGGGGCACGGCGATGACGAGCTGGTTGCGGGCGAAGACGACCGGCTCCCCGGCCGCGTTGCCGGCGTCCGCCACTGTCCTCATGGTCGCCGCACTGGCCGCGGCGAACACGTCCGCGGGAGCACCCGCGTTGACCTGCTGGGCCAGCGACGAGCTGCCGGCGAAGCTGAGGACCACCGTGGTGCCGGGCCGGTCCGCCTCGAAGTCGCGGCCGAGCGTGGTGAAGACCTCGGTGAGGGAGGCCGCGGCCAGGACCGTCACGGTCCGCGGTGGGGCCGCCGGTGCGCCGCCGCCGCACGCGGCCAGCACCAGCAGGGGTACGGCGACCGCCAGCGCCCGCGATACGCGCCGGTGGGTCACGGCTCGGCGGGTCACGGCCGCTCCACGATGACGTTGGTCGACTTGACCACGGCCTCGGCCACCGAGCCGACCCGCAGGTCGAGCTGGTCCACGGCCTCCCGGCTCATCAGCGAGACCACCCGGAACGGCCCGGCCTGGATCTCCACCTGGGCCATGACTGAGTCGCGGGTGACCGCGGTGACGATGCCCGGGAACCGGTTGCGGGCCGAGGAGCGGGACCCGCCGGCCTCGCCGGTCGCTCCCATGGTGCGGGCGAAGACGGCCAGGTCGGTGCCGTCGATCGCCCGGTGCCCGTGGCTGTCGCGGGCGGCCCGCAGCCGCCCGGAGTCCACCCACCGGCGCACCGTGTCGGCGCTCACCCCGAGCAGTGTCGCCGCCTCGCCGATTCGGAAGGTGCGCACGCTGCCAGGTTAGCCCTTGCATCTGCCATGCAAAAGGCTATCTTGGCCTCGTATGACGCGATGGCTGTCGTGGTAGGTGGGTCGCGCCCTCCACTGCGGGCCGGCCAGGGCGGAGCGAGGGGAGAATGGCGTCATGTCGCTGCGTCCGGTCGCGTTCGTCCTCGGCGGGGGCGGCGTGCTCGGCGCCGTGCAGGTCGGCATGCTGCGTGCGCTGCTGCGCGCCGGCATCACCCCGGACCTGGTCGTGGGCACCTCGGTCGGCGCGGTCAACGGCGCCTTCGTCGCCGCCGACCCGCGTCCCGAGGTGACCGACCGCCTGGCGCAGCTGTGGTCCTCGCCCGAGGCCAGGTCGGTGTACGGCGAGTCGATCACCCGCCGGGTGGGCCGCTTCGCCCGTACCGGCACCCACCTGCACTCGCCCGAGCCGCTGCGCCGGCTGCTCACCGCCGAGCTGGGGGCGGGGCGTGCCTTCGGCGAGCTGGCTGTGGCGTTCCAGTGCTGCGCGGCGAGCATCGAGCGCGCGGCCGAGCACTGGTTCCGCTCCGGTCCGGTGGTGGACGCGGTGCTCGCCTCGTCCGCCGTGCCGGGGCTGCTGCCGCCGGCCAGGGTGGACGGAGAGCACTTCCTGGACGGGGGGATCGTCAACTCGATCCCGGTCGGGCGCGCGGTCGAGCTGGGTGCGAAGACGGTCTACGTGCTCCAGGTCGGGCGCATCGACCGGCCGCTGGCCGCCCCGCAGCGCCCGTGGGAGGTGGCGCGGGTGGCGTTCGAGATCGCGCGGCGGCACCGCTTCGCGTACGACATGTCGACTGTGCCGGACGGGGTGGCCGTGCACGTGCTGCCCACCGGTGGCGGCTCGGCGCGGGACGACTCGCCGCTGGCGTACCGGGACATCGCCGCGGCCGCCCGGCGGATCTCGCGGGCCGAGGCGGCGACCGCGGAGTACCTGCGCCGGCACGGCGCCGGCAGCGACGGCCCGGGCGGGGGCGACGGCTGATGCCCCTGCCACCGCGGTGGGTACGACGGCTGGTGCTGGCACCGGCCATGGTCGCCATCGCGGTGGTCCTGCTGGCGTCGCTGCCGGTCTGGCTGCTGCTGGCCACGGTGCTCTCGCCACTGGTGCCGGGCCGGATGCGGGCCCTGCGGGTCATCTGGCTCGGCGCGGTCTACCTGGTGCTGGAGGTCGCCGCCCTGGTGGCGCTCTTCGTGCTGTGGCTGGCCGCGGGCTTCGGGTGGCGGGTGCGTGGGCCCGCCTTCCAGCGGGCGCACTACGTGCTGACCGCGTGGTACCTGCGGGTGCTGTTCTGGCAGGGGTGCTGGGTGCTGCGGCTGCGGATCATCGTGGAGGGCACGGACCCCGACGCGGTCGGGCCCGGCCGGCCGCTGCTGGTCTTCTGCCGGCACGCCGGGCCGGGTGACTCGTTCATCGTGGCCCACTCGCTGGTCAATACGTACGCGCGCGAGCCGCGCATCGTGCTCAAGGACACCCTGCAGTGGTCCCCGGCCATCGACGTGATGCTCAACCGGCTGCCGAGCCGCTTCCTCACCGCCGATGAGGGGGGCTCGGACCGGGTGGGCGACCTGGCCCGGCACCTGGACCACAACGACGCGTTCGTCATCTTTCCGGAGGGCGGCAACTTCACGCCGCGCCGCCGTACCCGGGCGATCGAACGGCTGCACAGCCTCGGCCTGCACCGGCTGGCGAAGCGCGCGGCGGCAATGCGCCACGTGCTCGCGCCACGCCCGGGCGGCGTGCTGGCCGCGCTCGACGCGGCGCCCGAGGCGGACGTGGTCTGGGTCGCGCACACCGGGCTGGACCGGATGCTCACGATCGGCGACGTGTGGCGCGAGCTGCCGATGGACAAGGCGATCCGGATGCGCTGGTTCGCCGTGCCCGCGGGGGAGGTGCCGGCCGGGCGCGAAGAACGGGTCGAGTGGCTCTACGACTGGTGGCACCGCATCGACGCGTGGATCGACGAGCACCGTCGTGACCGGGTGCACCGACCGGAGCGAGGGCCGCGAGGGCACGGCTGAACGAGCGCCGCCCGGGACCGGGCGGCGCTCGTGCCGTAGCGGCCTCGTGTCATGGCCGCCCAGCCGGCTGTCGGCACTGGCGGGCTCAGCCGCTGCCGAGGAGCTGGTAGACGGCGGGGGGCGCCTCGACCACCTCGGCGGGCGCCGGCTTGGTGACCGACACCGGCGTGCCGAAGTCGCTGTACGTCACGTCGATGACCGTCGGGATGCCCTGGATCGTGCCGAGGCTCAGCTTCAGGTTCGTAAGCCGCCCCTGCGCGTCGACCGTCGCCTCGAACGGCACAGCCTTGGCCCGGTCGCCGAGCTCATCGAGCGTGCTCTTGCCCACCACGTTCTGGTCGACCGCCTTGGTCAGGTCCAGCGTGCCGGTGTAGCGGCCCGGGCCGGTGCGCTCCACGGTGGCGATCGAGCCGACCAGCCGCTGGGCGCCGGCCGGGTCGAGCTGCCCGGGGCGTACCCCGAGCGCCGAGTTGGCCGGCAGCTTGCTGGTGTCCAGGTGCATCCACTTGTCCGTGGAGCCCGGGATCCCGGCCGCCTTGACCCACATATCCGGCCCGCTGAGCACCGTCTCGATCGTCACGTTGGCGGCTCCGGTGCTGATCGCCATCGAGAGCTGGCCCTGCTGGGCGCCCGGGTCCATGGCGCCGGTGCTGCGCAGCGGCCCGATCCCCATGTTCACCTTGAAACTTGTCTTGCTCAGCTCGGTCACCGCCTTGGCCAGCGCCTCCTTGGGCTCCGGCTCGGGCGACGAAGGCGCAGCCGTCGTCGGCGTCGCGCCGCCGGTGCCCCCGCCCGTGGCGTCGCAACCGGCTATCGCGAAGCTGAGCGCGGCGAGCGCGCTCACGCCGATGGCGGCCAGCCGTCGACTCTTCACTGCGTACCTCCTAGGGGTGACTGGACGCCAACTGATGCCCGGATATGGCCGTCATGAAACGAAACGGGCATGCCAGGCGTACGCCAGCCCGGCCGGGACCGCAGCTAGAACGCGCGTGCGGGGCGGAACCCGCCGATTGGACGCTACTGATCAACGTCAATGTCTGGTACGAATCCCTCAACTACTTCATCAATGTTCGGGAATTCCGCTGGAGGTCCCCATGGCGCTCTCCCGTCGTTCCGTCTTCCGCGGCGCGGTCGTGCTCGGCGTCGGTGCCGCCGCTGGCGGGTTCGAGCTGCGCGCCACCGCGCCGGCCGGGGCCGCCGTCCCCAACCCGGGGATCGCCAGCTGCGCCACCTGGGGGGCGCGCGACCCGTCCGCCCCGCTCACCCGGATCTCGACCAACCCCAACAAGATCCTGGTCCACCACACCGCGACGGCGAACAGCACCGACTACTCGCAGGCGCACGCGTACGCGCTGGCCCGCAGCATCCAGAACTACCAC
>DASSUC010000353.1:0-4704 GCA_035707405.1 Micromonosporaceae bacterium
CTGCTCGACCTCGGGTTCGCCAAGGCGGTGCTGTGGGTCTTCGGCAACCCGAACAACGAGTGACGTGACGGAAGTGAGCAGCGTGCCTGAGTACGACGAGACCGACCTGGCGGTCGAGGAGGTGGCGGAGGCCTCCGGGCCTGTGGACGTCCTCACCCAGCCGGAGGTCGAGCCCGAGTTCGACCCCGTGGCGGAGCTGCGGCAGAAGCTGCGGTACGCGCCCGGCGACTGGTATGTGGTCCACTCGTACGCCGGCTACGAGAACAAGGTCAAGACCAACCTCGAGACCCGGATCACCAGCCTCGACATGGAGGACTACATCTACCAGGTCGAGGTGCCCACCCGGGAAGAGGTGGAGATCAAGAACGGCAAGCGCCTCCAGGTCCAGAACAAGGTCTTCCCGGGCTACATCCTCGTGCGCATGGAGCTGACGCCGGAGTCGTACTCCTGCGTCCGTAACACCCCGGGTGTGACTGGCTTCGTGGGCGCGACCGACCGGGCCGACCGGCCGGCCCCGCTCAGCCTGGACGAGGTCCTCAAGTGGCTGGCGCCCGCCGTCACCCAAGACACGAAGAAGGCCAAGCCGGAGGTCCGGGTGCTTGACTTCGAGATCGGTGACTCGGTCACGGTGACCGACGGCCCGTTCGCGTCACTGCACGCCACGATCAGCGAGATCAATGCCGATCAGCAGAAGCTGAAGGCGCTGGTCTCGATCTTCGGCCGGGAGACGCCGGTCGAGCTCAACTTCAACCAGGTCACCAAGGCGTAGCCGGCGCCGGCCTCGCGAGGTCGGCGCGCCGCTTCTGGACGGCCAGCCCGCTGCCTGGCCACCCCGGCCGGTAGGGCCCGCCGGCCTGAGCTAACCTTGAATGTCCGCCTGCCCGGACACGGGTGACCGTGCGCCGCTGACCGCTCGCACTGCACCGGCATCCGGCCAGCGGTGCGGGCTCGGCGTGCCGCGGGCCCGGCTGGCGTCCGCGGCGGTCGACCAGGTGCGACCCCACCACTCAGCCCAGGAAGAGACATGCCTCCGAAAAAGAAGAAGAAGCTGGTCAAGACCTTCACGCTGCAGCTGCCGGCGGGCCAGGCCACGCCGGCACCGCCGGTCGGCCCGGCGCTGGGCCAGCACGGCGTGAACATCATGGAGTTCTGCAAGGCCTACAACTCGCAGACCGAGGCGCAGCGTGGCGACATCGTGCCCGCCGAGATCAGCGTGTACGAGGACCGCACCTTCACCTTTGTGCTGAAGACGCCCCCCGCGGCGCGGCTGCTGATCAAGGCGGCCGGGGTACAGAAGGGCTCGGGCGAGCCGCACAAGGAGAAGGTCGGCTCGGTCACCCGTGCCCAGCTGCGGGAGATCGCCGAGAAGAAGATGGCCGACCTCAACGCCAACGGCATCGATGAGGCCGAGAAGATCATCGCCGGCACCGCCCGGTCGATGGGCATCACCGTCAAGGACTGAGCGGCGCCGACCGGCAGCCGCAACAGTGGAAGGGCCGCGCTGGCCCGTACTCACCACGAGGAGAAGCACGTGCAGCGCAGTAAGAACTACCGCAAGGCGCTGGAACAGGTCGACCGGACCAGGCTCTACTCGCCGTCCGAGGCCATCAGGCTCGCCAAGGAGACCACCCCGGTCAAGTTCGACGCGACGGTCGAGGTTGCGATGCGCCTCGGCGTCGACCCCCGCAAGGCCGACCAGATGGTCCGCGGCACGGTGAACCTGCCGCACGGCACCGGCAAGACCGCTCGGGTGATCGTCTTCGCCGCTGGGGACAAGGCCGTCGAGGCCGAGGCCGCCGGTGCGGACGCGGTCGGCACCGACGACATGGTGGCCCGTATCCAGGGGGGCTGGCTGGACTTTGACGCGGCCATCGCCACGCCGGACCAGATGGCGAAGATCGGCCGGATCGCGCGGATCCTGGGCCCGCGCGGTCTCATGCCGAACCCGAAGACCGGCACGGTCACCATGGATGTGGCAAAGGCGGTGCAGGACATCAAGGGTGGCAAGATCACATTTCGGGTGGACAAGCACGCCAACCTGCACCTGATCATCGGCAAGGCCTCGTTCCCGTCGGAGAAGCTGATCGACAACTACGCGGCCGTACTGGACGAGGTGCTGCGCTCCAAGCCGTCCGCGGCCAAGGGCAAATACCTCAAGAAGGTGTTCTTCACCACCACGATGGGCCCTGGAATCCCGGTCGACCCCAACATCACGCGGAACCTGCACGAGGTCCCGGCCGAAGCGTGACGTTGCCGTGCTCGGTGCATTGACCGCACCGAGCGCAGCCAGCCAGTGACGCCCCCGCCACCGGGTGGGGGCGTCACTGCTGCACAGCGTCCGTGCCCGCCGGCTACGCCACCCAGCCGCCGCGGGCGAAGTGCACCAGCATCAGGGTCTGTAACCCCAGCCCTAGATACAGGTACGGGTTCTGCAGCGGCCGGGCCCGGGCCAGCACCATGAAGAGCGGGAAGAGCTCGATGCTGAGCCGGGAGACGGACATCAGCGGGTGCCGCGCCTGCGGGTCCGGCGGGAAGCTCAGCATGAACAGCAGCAGTGCCCAAGCGAGCAGCGCGAAGACCGCCTGGTCCCGGCGCATCCGCCACGGCCCCACCACGCTGAGCACCAGGACGGCCAGCACGAACGCGAGCACGATCGGGTCCAGCACGCCGAGCATCAGCCACAGCCCGGACGTTCTCGGCAGGTCGCCGAAGAACTCGGGAAGGCTCGCAATGCCCTCCCACGGCCAGCCCGGCTCGCGGTTCCAGCCGATCTTCTGCGCCTGCATGAACACGAACGGGTCGCCTATGGTGTCGCGCAGGTAGAGCGCGTACAGCCCGAGGCCCGCGGGGATGAGCAGCACGGCGAGCACGCTCAGGCGGATCCGGAGCGGGGAGAAGCGCCTCCGGCGCAGGTACTCGTACGCGAACGCCAGCGCCAGCAGCAGACCGGCCGAGCGGGTCAGCGTGGCGAACAGGCCGAAGGCGCCGGCCAGCCACCAGTGCTCCCGCCGCAGCGCGTAGACGCAGGCGAGCATCAGGCACAGGAACAGCGACTCGTTGTAGCCGAGTCCCAGGAAGAACGCCGTGGGGAACGCCACCAGCAGCCAGACCGCCCGTCCGGCATGCTCGCGGTCGAGCTCAGCGGCGACCAGCCGGTGCAGCACCACCAGCGCGGCGAGGAAGGCGGTGGCGGACAGCGCGATCGCCGCCACGAACGGGCTGCCGGGCAGGACCCCGTCGAGCTCGCGTACCAGGCCGGGGTAGAGCGGGAAGAACGCGGTCAGCTCCGGCCGCTCCGGCTGGTAGCCGTGCTCCACCAGGTGGCCGAAGAGCTTCGCGTCCCACCGGTGCCACGACGTGTTCAAGGTGTCGTCCAGGTCCGGGGCCGGGGTGTCCGGGCGAGCCGCCACGCCCCACCCCAGCGTGGTCACCAGGAGGTAGCCGGTGTACGCGGTGAGCCACACCGGCAGTGCCGCCCGAAGCGCGTCGAGCCAGGCACGCCACGGCGCCGCGCCGGTCCGCCGAGGCTCGGCGGCGGCGTCGACCGGTGGCGTGTCCGCCGAGGGGCGGGCCTGCACCGGCGAAGCGGCCTGCACCTGCGGTGGGGCGCCGGCCTGCGGTGGGGCGCCCGGTGGGGGTGCGGCATCCGCCTCGGGTGCGGCATCCGCTGGCGGTGTCGCGTCTGCCGATGGCGTCGCGTCTGCCGATGGCGTTACGTCCACGGGGGGTGCCGACATAGCCCACCATCATCCGACCCGACCCGGGCCACCGCGCAGCGGGGCCCTACCGCGTCTCGGGCGTCATGGGGGCGAGGCACGGTAACGGGTTTGGTGAAGGCGCCCGTCGCCACGTACCCTTGCGGCGAAGTTCCACCCCAAGACCGCTGGTCACTGAGCGGCCGGGTTCCCGGCCCACCAGTCGAAGGTCCCGCAAGCGAGCGGGCGGCCCGCGCAGGGAGGACGGAAGTGTCCGGCGTCCAGCCGTGCCCGCCCCGTGCGCCCTGCGCCGGGGCGTCTCTCGCTCCAGTGGCCAGCCATGGAGCAACGAGAGAGGAGGGACATGGCGGACAAGCCGGTCCGGGCCGACAAGGCCACGGCCGTTATGGAGCTGACCGAGCGCTTCCGGAGCTCGCAGGCCACGGTCCTGACCGAGTACCGGGGCCTCACGGTCGCCCAGATCACCCGGCTGCGGCGCTCGCTCGGCCAGGGCGCCACGTACGCGGTGGCTAAGAACACGCTGGCCAAGCGCGCGGCTGCGGACGCGGGCATTGAGGGGCTCGACGACCTGTTCACCGGTCCTACCGCGCTCGCCTTTGTCTCCGGCGACGTGGTCGAGGCGGCCAAGGGCCTGCGCGAGTTCGCGAAGGCCCACCCGATGCTGGTCATCAAGGGCGGCGTCTTCGAGGGCAAGGCCATGTCGGCGGCTGAGGTCACCAAGCTCGCCGACCTGGAAAGCCGGGAGGTGCTGCTGGCCAAGCTCGCCGGCGCGATGAAGGCGAACCTGAGCAAGGCGGCGGCGCTGTTCCAGGCCCCGCTGGTGAAGACCGCCCGTCTGGCGGCCGCGCTGCAGGAGAAGCGCGAGAAGGAGGGCGAGACCGCCTGAGCGCGGCGCCCGGAACCACATTTGCTGAAAGCCACAGGAAGGACGCCAGACATGGCAAAGCTCTCCACCGACCAGCTGCTCGACGCGTTCAAGGAGATGACG
>DASSUC010000354.1:0-13443 GCA_035707405.1 Micromonosporaceae bacterium
GCAGGTCGGCTCCGAGGTCATGGTCAAGGTCATCGACATCGACCTGGAGCGGCGGCGGATCTCGCTCTCGCTCAAGCAGGCCAACGAGGGCTTTGTCGAGGGCGAGGAGCACTTCGACCCGACGCTGTACGGCATGGCGGCCACGTACGACACCGAGGGCAACTACATCTACCCCGAGGGCTTCGACTCGGAGACCGGTGAGTGGCTCGAGGGCTTTGACAAGCAGCGCGAGGAGTGGGAGCGGCAGTACGCCGAGGCCCGCACCCGCTGGGAGGCGCACACCAAGCAGGTCCAGACGGCCCGTGCGGCGGACGCGGCGGCCGAGCCGGGGGCCGGCGGCGGTGCCTCGGGCGGGGGAGCCTCGGCGGCACCCGCGGCCCCGCGGGCGGAGGAGCCGTCGGGCACGCTCGCCACGGACGAGGCGCTCGCCGCACTGCGGGAGAAGCTGGCGGGCAACAAGTAACACCCCAGCAGGTAACACCTCAGCTCAGACCGAGGGGCTCCGGGACGCGGCGGCGGACCGGAGCCCCTCGGGCTTGTGCCCGTATCTTCGCGAGCTACCGGTGATCCAGCAGGCCGGCCGCGTTGGCGTACATGATCTGCCGTTCCTCGGCCTCGGTGAAGCCCAGCTGCCGCACTGCCGCCAGGGCGGCGGCGGGATCGCAGAGCGGCCAGTCGCTGCCGTACAGGACACGGTCCGTGCCGAGCTTGCGCACGACCCAGCGCAGCTGCTCCGCGTACGGGCTACCGGCGAACATCTCGGCGGTCCCGGACAGGTCGTGGTAGACGTTCCCCGGCCACCACGGGTAGCGGGCCGCGATCTCGAACGCCAGCAGGTCGGCGAAGCGCGGGCCGTTGAGGTGGGCGAGGATCAGCGTCGCCTCCGGCGATGTGACCGCCAGCCTGATGAACTTGCCGGGCTGGTCGGCATCGAGCGGGTTGTATGCGTCGAACAGCACGGGCATGCCCCGCTCGCCGGCGCGCCGGGTCACGGCTGCGACCGCGTCGTCGGCGACGTCGAACGACTGCGTGTTGGGATGCAGCTTGACGATCCGTGCCCCGAGACCGGCGACCCGGTCCAGCTCCGTCAGGGCCGCATCCGCGTCGTGCGGGTGCACCGAGACCACCGGCACCAGGAAGCCGTCGCTTCCTTCGGCCGCCGCCAGGACGGCATCGTTGCGGTCACTCGTGCACGCAGGCTCGCCTCGACCGGCCATGACGATGGCGGCCGCTCTGGCTACACCGTCAAGGCGAACCGCCGCCACCAGCCCCGGCACGCCGATCTGGTGCTCGGGGGTCATCGCGTCCTGCGGTGTCAACGCGATGTGGGCATGGATATCGATGACTGGCCCGTCGTACATGTGACCTCCCGCCATGACGGCGCACAGGCGAGCGTAGTGGCTCCGGTCACGTGCTCCGGAGGGGTGTGTCGGGAGCGAGCGAGCCGGCCCGGGTGCGGTTGACTGTCGTGGTGCTTCGAGTCGGGCTCACCGGCGGGATCGGCTCCGGCAAGAGCGAGGCGGCCGCCCGCTTCGCCGAGCTGGGCGCCGTGGTCATCGACTCCGACCGCCTGGCGCGCGAGGTGGTCGCCCCGGGCTCGGATGGGCTGGCGGAGGTGGTCTCGGCCTTCGGGCCCGGCGTGGTCACCACTGGGGGAGTCCTGGACCGGCCGGCGCTCGGCCGGCTGGTCTTCGGCGACGAGGCGGCCCGGCGCCGGCTGGAGGCCATCATCCACCCGCGGGTACGCGCCCGGGCCGAGGCGCTGACGCTGGCGGCCCCGCCCGACGCGGTCGTCGTCAACGACGTGCCACTGCTCGTGGAGGCGGGGCTCGCGCCCGCGTACCACCTGGTGGTCGTGGTGCAGGCGGCCGAGACGGTACGGGTGGACCGGCTGGCGCGCGGTCGGGCCATGGTCGAGGCCGAGGCCTGGGCCCGGATCCGGGCCCAGGCCAGCGACGAGCAGCGGGCCGCGGTGGCCGATGTCGTGCTGGCCAACGACGGCTCGCCGGCGGAGCTGGCCGGCCGGGTGCGGGCACTGTGGACGGACCGGCTGGTGCCGTACGAGCGGAACGTCCGGCTGCGCCGTCCCGACCCCCCGACGAAGCTGGCGATCGTGCCCTACGACCCGAGCTGGCCCGCGCAGTTCGCCCGGGTGGCGGCGCGGGTCACCCGGGCGGTCGGGCCGACCGCGCTGAGAGTGGACCACGTGGGCTCGACCGCCGTGCCCGGTCTGGCGGCCAAGGACGTCATCGACGCGCAGCTCGTGGTCGCGAGCATCGAGGACGCGGACGCCGCCGCGGAAGCGCTCGCCGGGGCCGGCTTCCCGCGGTACCCCGGACAGTGGGTGGACAACCCGAAGCCCGACGCGCCGGACCCGGCGGCGTGGACCAAGCGGCTGCACGGCGGCGCGGACCCGGGCCGCCCGGTGAACCTGCACGTCCGGGCCGCCGGCTCGCCCGCCGTGCGGTACGCCCTGCTGATGCGCGACTACCTGCGGGCCGTGCCGGCCGAGCGGGACGGGTACGCCGGGATGAAGCGCGAGCTGGCCGGCCGCATCCGGAGCCGGCCGGAGTACACCCAGGCCAAGGAGCCGTGGTTCGACGCGGTGTGGTCGCGGATGACGGCGTGGGCCGGTCGGACCGGGTGGACACCGCCGGCCTGACGCCGCCGAGCGTCGGACGCCGCCGGGCGTCGGCGTCGGGCAGCGCCAGGCGTGGGACAGGCGGGCGTCGGACAGGAACCGGGGTCGGGCAGGAACCGGGCGTCGGACGGCAGAGGGCGCTCGCGGCGGCCGGTCAGCGCGAGTGCGCGCCGCCCGCGGGGGTGCGCTCACCGGCGAGCGCCGGGCGCTGCAACCCCTGCGCCGGGTGAGACCGGCCGGTGTGGAGGCCCGGTCGCGAACCCGGTCGGCCGCCGCGAGCGGCCTACCCCTCGACGGTAGCGCGGTGGCCTGAGGCACACAATCACTATGTCGCAGCCGATCGTTGACCCACTGTCGCGCCGGGCGTCGGCGGCCGCCCGGCGCCGGGCGGAAGTGTCCGACCCCCGGCGTACGGTAGGTCCGTGAGCTTGGACATCCCTCGTGTGGACGGCCGGTTCGAGGTCGTCAGCGACTTCCAGCCATCGGGCGACCAGCCGACCGCCATCGATGAGCTTGAGCGTCGGGTGCGCCGCGGCGACCGGCATGTCGTGCTCCTCGGCGCCACCGGCACCGGCAAGAGCGCGACAACGGCCTGGCTGGTCGAGCGGGTGCAGCGCCCCACCCTGGTGCTCGCCCCCAACAAGACGCTCTGCGCCCAGCTGGCCAAGGAGTTCCGCGAGCTCCTGCCGCGTAACGCGGTGGAATACTTCGTGTCCTACTACGACTACTACCAGCCCGAGGCCTACATCCCGCAGACCGACACCTACATCGAGAAGGACTCCTCGATCAACGAGGAGGTGGAGCGCCTGCGGCACTCGGCCACGATGTCCCTGCTGACCCGGCGCGACGTGGTCGTCGTCGCCACGGTGAGCGCCATCTACGGCCTCGGCACCCCGCAGGAGTATCTGGACCGCTCGGTGAAGATCGTCGCCGGCCAGGAGCTGGACCGGGACAAGCTGCTCCGCCGGCTGGTCGACATCCAGTACACCCGCAACGACCTGGCGTTCAACCGGGGCACGTTCCGGGTCCGCGGAGACACGATCGAGATCATCCCGGCGTACGAGGAGCTGGCGGTCCGGGTCGAGCTCTTCGGCGACGAGGTGGAGAAGCTCTACTACCTGCACCCGCTCACCGGCGACGTGATGCGCGAGGTCGACCAGCTGCTCATCTTCCCGGCCACCCACTACGCGGCCGGCCCGGAGCGGATGGAGCGGGCGATCCGCGGCATCGAGGCCGAGCTGGCCGAGCGCCTGGCCGAGCTGGAGCGCCAGAACAAGCTGCTGGAGGCGCAGCGGCTGCGCATGCGTACGACGTACGACGTGGAGATGATGCGCCAGGTCGGCTTCTGCTCCGGCATTGAGAACTACTCGATGCACATCGATGGCCGCGAGCGGGGCAGCCCGCCGCACTGCCTGCTCGACTACTTCCCCGACGACTTCCTGACCGTGATCGACGAGTCGCACGTCACCGTCCCCCAGATCGGCGGGATGTACGAGGGCGACGCGTCCCGCAAGCGGGTCCTGGTGGAGCACGGCTTCCGGCTGCCCAGCGCCCAGGACAACCGGCCGCTGCGGTTCGACGAGTTCCTGGAGCGGGTGGGGCAGATGGTGTTCCTGTCCGCCACGCCCGGCCCGTGGGAGCTCCAGCACGCCGGTGGCGAGGTGGTCGAGCAGGTGATCCGCCCGACCGGGCTGGTGGACCCGGAGGTCGTGGTCAAGCCGACCAAGGGCCAGATCGACGACCTGATGCACGAGATCCGGGTGCGCACCGAGCGCAACGAGCGGGTCCTGGTCACCACCCTGACCAAGAAGATGGCCGAGGACCTCACCGACTACCTGCTCGAGCACGGCATCCGGGTGCGCTACCTGCACTCTGAGGTGGACACGCTGCGCCGGGTGGAGCTGCTGCGCGAGCTGCGCAAGGGCGACTTCGACGTGCTCGTCGGCATCAACCTGCTCCGGGAGGGCCTGGACCTGCCCGAGGTCTCGCTGGTGGCGATCCTCGACGCGGACAAGGAGGGCTTCCTGCGCTCCGGCACCTCGCTCATCCAGACCATCGGGCGGGCGGCCCGCAACGTCTCCGGCCAGGTCCACATGTACGCAGACCGGGTGACCCCCTCGATGGGGGCGGCGATCGAGGAGACCAACCGCCGGCGGGCCAAGCAGGCCGCGTACAACAAGGCCAACGGCGTCGACCCGCAGCCGCTGCGCAAGAAGATCCATGACATCCTTGACGACATCTACCGCGAGGCGGAGGACACCGAGGGCGCCCTGGGCGGCCACGGTCCCGGCGGTGCGCTGGTCGGCGGCGGCGGGCGGCAGATGTCGCGCGGGAAGGGCCCGGTGCCCGAGACGCGGTCCCGTTCTCGGGGCGCCCAGCCGTCCCGGGCGGGCATGGCCCGGGCCGACCTGGCCCAGCTCATCCAGGACCTCAACGAGCAGATGCTGGGCGCGGCCCGGGAGCTGCAGTTCGAGCTGGCCGCGCGGATCCGCGACGAGATCGCCGAGCTGAAGAAGGAGCTGCGCGCGATGGACCTGGCCGGTGTGCAGTAGCGCGCGTGCGAGCTGAGGTGGGCGGACGGGACGAGGTGGCGGGTGAGCTGACGTGGCGCGAGCTCGCCGCGGACGACATGGCCGAGGTCGCCGCGCTCACCGGCCGGTGCCTGGCGGCACACGGCGGCCTGCCGGTCGCCGCCGGCGAGGCGTTCGCGGCCTCCCGGTACACCGGCGCCGGCGTCGCCACGCGGGGAGCGCTCGACAGCCGGGGCCGCCTGGTGGCCTCCGCCGCGGTGCGGCCGGTGCCGGCAGCGGACGGGGCGCCACCGCGGGCCATGGCGACCGGCCAGGTCGACCCGGCGTACGAAGGGCGCGGTATCGGGGCGCAGCTGCTGGACTGGTGCCTGCGCACGGCGGCGGAGCGCGGTGCGCAGGTGACGGTGGAGACTGAGTCGCTGACCGGTGCCGCGGAGCGGCTGTTCACCAGCCGGGGGCTCACCCAGGTGTTCGGCGAGATCGTCATGCGCTTCGACCTCGCCGCCACCGAGCCGCCTCCGGTACGCCTCCCGGCCGGGGTCCGGCTGGTGGAGTGGTCGGCCCGGCACGCGCCCCGGTTCTTCAGGGTGTACGACGCGGCGTTCCGCGAGCGCCCCGGCTTTCCCGGGTGGTCGCAGCAGCAGTGGGTCGACTGGGTCACCGCGGAGGGGGACCTCCGCCCGGAGTGGAGCCTGCTGGCCGACGCCGGTGCTGACGGTGATGTCGGCTTTGTCGTCTGTGACGACTGCTGGGTCATCCAGGTCGGCGTACGCCCGGACTGGCGGGGACGGGCCGTGGGTGCCGCTCTGGTGGCCGAGGCGCTGCGCCGGATGCGGGCCGCCGGCACGACCGAGGCGTTCCTCGACGTCAACGTCGACAACCCGGCCCGGTTCCTCTACCCGCGGCTGGGCTTCGCGGTGCTCGGGCGGCGGGCCCGGTTCGCCCGCGCCGGCGCCTGACCGTTCCCGGCTGCGCGGCCCCGGAGCGCGGCCCGCCGGCTGCGCGGCCCGCCGCGAGCGGGCCTGGTCAAGCGAGCCTGCTGGGAGCCAGGTCACCAAAAGCCGGGACCGCCTCCTCGCGCAGCGCGGGATGCCGGACAATACTGATCGAGGAGGGGAGTATTCCCTCGCGACGGTGTCGTCAGCACGGTTGCTGCCGTACCCCGGTTCGACCCGGCACCGTCGGTCGCCCGCGCTGGCTGCGGGTGACGGGAGAGACCTCCGCCAGTCGCCTGGTGCCTGCCGGAGGTTGCGCGGATGGACGTCTCTACAACCGCATGGGTTGTCACGCTGGTCGCCCTCACCGCCCTGCTCCTGGGCGACCTGCTGGTGGTGGGTCGCCGCCCGCACGAGCCGTCCATGCGGGAGTCGCTGGCCTGGGTGGCTTTCTACGTCGCGCTCGCCGCCGCGTTCGGCGTTTGGATCTTCGTAGGGTACGGCGCCACGCCGGCCGCGCAGTTCTTTACCGGCTGGGTAACCGAGTACAGCCTCTCGGTGGACAACCTGTTCGTCTTCGTGATCATCATGAGCCGGTTCGCGGTGCCGCGGCAGTACCAGCAGAAGGTCCTGCTCATCGGCATCGTGCTGGCGCTGCTCATGCGCGGTGCGTTCATCGCCGCCGGCGCCGCGCTGGTCCGCGAGTTCGACTGGGTCTTCTACATCTTCGGCGCGTTCCTCATCTACACCGCCGTCAAGCTCGCCCGCCACGGTGAGGACGACGCGGGCGACTTCAAGGAGAACGCGCTGGTCCGGTGGAGCCGGCGGGCGCTGCCGATAACCCGGAGCTACAACGGCGCCAGGATGACCGCGACCGTGGACGGGCGGCACCTGTTCACGCCGATGCTCATCGTCATGATCGCGATCGGCACCACCGACCTGATCTTCGCGCTCGACTCCATCCCGGCGATCTTCGGCATCACCAGCGAGCCATACCTCGTGTTCACCGCCAACGTCTTCGCCCTGATGGGGCTGCGTCAGCTCTACTTCCTGCTGGGCGGCCTGCTCGACCGGCTGGTGTACCTGTCCGTCGGGCTCGCCGTCGTGCTCGGCTTCATCGGCGTCAAGCTGGTGCTGGAGGCGCTGCACGGCAACAACCTGCCGTTCCTCAACGGCGGCCGGCCGGTGGCGTGGGCCCCGGAGGTCCCGATCTGGCTCTCGCTCACGGTGATCCTGAGCACGCTCGTCCTCGCCACCGTGGCCAGCGTGCTGAAGACGAGGCGCGACAACCGGCGCCTCAACGGGTCTGCGGCCGAGACCAGACCTGACGACAAGGTTGTGGTGGAGAAGGGGTGACCGGGCGCTAGCCGCCAGCCGCGGCCGGCCGGACCCGACCGGCCCCGACCAGCGTGTCCGCACGCTCGCCCGCCACCGGCTCGGCGACGACCCGCCGGCTCGTGTAGCACGCGTGCACCATCTCCCGGCGGTCGCCCTCGGGCGGCGCCGCAACATACCCCACGTGGTGCACCGGCTGGCCCGGGCGGGCGAAGAAGTACAGGTCGCCGGGGCGCTCCTCACCCAGCGGCACGGGCTCGGCCGCCACCCGCTGGTCGTCGGCGTCGCGCGGCACGGCCACGCCGAACCGCCGCCACGCCAGGTGCACCAGGCCCGAGCAGTCCACCCCGTACGCGGAGAGGCCGCCCCACACATACCCGACGTCGAGCAGCCGGCGGGCCACCTCGAGCACCTCGGCCGGCTCAGGCGCACCGGCCGGCGCCGGCACCACGTCCCGGGCCAGCACCCACAGCGGCACGTCCAGGCCTGGCACACGTACTGGCAGCCAGCCCCGGCTGGCGGCTCCGACAACGGTCAGCCTGGTGCCGACCGCCACCCCGGTCAGCGCCGGGTCGCCAGCCGGCTCGTCCCGCAGCGCGGTCGCGGTGGCGTCCACCACGTACGGCTGGCCGTCCGCGGGGGAGACCCTGGCGAGCTGGTCGGTGGGGAGCCAGCCGGGGTAGCCGCGCGGGTCCAGCCTGGCGGCCGGCTGCTCCAGGGCGACCACCCGCACCCAGCCGTCCCGGGCCTGCTCGACCAGCACCCGCTCACCCAGCAGCAGCTGGGTCAGCACGCCCTGGTGGATCTGCTCCTCCGGGCTCATCCCGGCGACCCAGCCCCGGACATCGGACGGGACGCCCAAGGCCCGCGCGTCGACCGGACGCGGCGCGGTCGGATCGGACCACAGGGTCGCCACGGCCACCCGGACCTCGGCGTGGTCGCCCGGCTCGACACTCACGCCCACACCTCGCTCTGCTCGGTAACGACAGCTGCCCAGCAGTCCACCTTAGACGCTGCCGACCGCCGGGACTCAGGCGCGTATGCCGGCGATACCGAGCCCCGGCGCGTCCGGCAGCACGACCGTCGCGCCCTCGTACCGCAGCCCGCCCGCGACCGGGTTGGCGGCCAGCCACCATGCGGCGTCGAGGTCGGAAACCGCGCTGGTGCCGTACGCGGCCACCAGGCTGGCGGCCGCCCCGACGCCGACCGGGCTCTCCATCATCGAGCCGACGACCGTGCCGAGGCCGTGCTCGGACGCGAGCTCCAGCAGCGTACGGGCCGGTCGCAGGCCGCCGCACTTGGCCAGCTTGACGTTGACCAGGTCGGCGGCCCGGCGGCGGATCACCTCGACCAGGTCGCGCACGCCGTACACGGCCTCGTCGGCGAGGACCGGCGTGCCGACCCGGTCGCTCACCCAGGCCAGCCCGTCAAGGTCCCAGCTGGGCACCGGCTGCTCGACCAGCTCCACGTCGAGGCCGGCGTCCTCGATGCCGCGGATCACCCGTACCGCCTCGCGGGGGGACCAGCCCTGGTTGGCGTCGAGCCGGATCGCCACCCCCGGGCCGGCCGCCGCCCGGACCGCGCGTACCCGGGCCAGGTCGCCCGCGGCGTCCGTACCCACCTTGACCTTGAGCACGGTGAAGCCCTCAGCGGTCCGGTCGCGGGCCGCGGCGGTGAGCGCCGCCGGGTCTCCCGCGGAGAGCGTGACGTCCGTGGGCACCCGCAGGCCCGCGCCGCCGAGGAGCCGGACCAGCGGTACGCCGAGCCGCCGCGCGGCCAGGTCGTGCAGTGCCACGTCCACGGCCGCCTTGGCGGCCTCGTTGCCGGCGGCCGCACCCGCCACCTCCCGGCACCGGGCCACCAGGTCGTCCGGGTCCCGGCCGGTCAGCAACGGCCCGAGCAGCTCCGCCACGCAGGCTGCCGAGCCGGCCAGCGAGGCCCCGGTCACCTGCCACACCTGGGGCGCCTCCCCGAAGCCGGACCGGCCGTCGGCGTCGGTCACCTCGACGACCAGCGTCTCGACGTGGGTGGCCCGGCGCAGCGCGGTGACGAACGGCGTGTGCAGCGGCGCCCTGACACGGTGGGTCCGGACCTCGGCGATGGTCACGAGGACGCAGCGTAGCCGGCCGGGCCGGGGCGTTCAGGAGATGGCGACCGGACCGGTGGTGCCCTTGACCTCCCATCCGGAGGCGCCCCGCTGCACGACGTAGGTCATCCAGGTCGCGGCGAGGCAGGCCATGAAGCCGTGGACGCCGACCTCCACCCGGTCGCCCTGGGCCGGCACCGGGCCGAGGGTGACCAGCACGGCCTCGCCGCGTACCCGCTCGCAGCCGTTCGCGTTCTCCACCACGTCGTCCCGGTCGGCCACGAACTCCACCGCGCCGACGTCGGCCAGGGCCCGCACGATGGCGTGCTGGCTGTCCGGCGGGATCGGCTGCCGGTTCCCCGACTCCGTGGTGCGCATCGGGTCGGCCGCCCCGGCCACCGAGTGGTCGAGCACGTAGACCGTGCCGAACCGGTGGTCGTCCCCGTACGAGTGGTCGCTGGTGGTGAGGTAGCGCCGCAGGACGGCCGAGTAGACCGCGGTGGACCGGTCCACGCCCTGCTCCGGCTGGGTGGTCGACCCGCCCGACCCCGGATCGGGCCCGCTCGGGGGCGTGACGGCACAGGCGGCAACGCCGGCGAGCAGGACGGGCAGCACGGCGGCGATCGGGCGGATGCGCATGGGAACCTCCAGTCTCCTGGCTGGGACGCGACCCGGCGGGTTACGGTTCCCGAGCCGCGTGCGCCCGCCGGCTCCGCCGCCGGCCGCGTGCCACGCCGGTACAGGCGAAAGGAGGGCGGTCGGGTGGAGCGCGGCCTGGGCCTGCTCGGGGCGCCGAACACCCGCGACCTGGGCGGCCTGCCGACCGTCGACGGCCGCCGGGTCCGCCGGGGGCGGGTGGTCCGCGCCAGCGCGCTGGGCCGGCTCACCGACGACGACGTCGCGGTCCTCGGCGGGCTACGGCTGGCCCGGGTGGTCGACCTGCGCGACGCCAGCGAGGTCGCGCTCGCCCCGCCGGACCGCCTGCCCACCGACCCGGCGCCGGCGGTGACCACCCTGCCGATCTACGACCCGGCGCACCCGGTGTTCACCTACGTCTCAGCGGTGATGCTCGGCCACCAGCTCGACGGGTACGAGGCGCTGGCGGAGGAGGGCACGCCGGGCGCGATGACCGCGATCTACCGCTGGTTCGTCACCGGAGAGTCGGCCCGGGACAGCCTGGCGGCGGCGGTCCGCGTGCTCGCCGACCCGGTCGCGCTGCCGGCCCTCGTGCACTGCTCGGCAGGCAAGGACCGCACCGGCTGGCTCTCGGCGGTCGTGCTCACCGTGCTCGGCGTGGACCGGGCCGAGATCACCGCGGACTACCTGGCGACCAACCACGCGGCGGCCGAGGTGAACGGGGCCATCATGGCCGCGATGCGCGAGCGCCGACCGGAGCTGGACGAGGATGCCATCCGGCCGGTCCTCGAGGCCCGCACCGACTACCTCGACGCCGCCTACGCCGAGGTCGACCGGGTGTACGGAGGTTTCGACGCGTATCTACGCCACGGTCTTGGCATGGACGACGCGCTGTGCCAGGCGCTGCGCGCCAACCTGCTCGAGATCGAGTGAGCCGGCCTGCGGGGTGCGGCTCAGCCGGCCAGTGCGTGCCGGTCCGCCCAGCTGGCGGCGGCGACCCTCGCCAGCAGCCGGCACGCCTCGTCACCCGCGTCGTTCGTGGCCAGTGGGGTGGTGGTGCAGCAGACGATGGCGTACGGCGGCGCGTCGGCGGGGTAGACCACCCCGGCCCCGTGCCGGATGCCGCGGACCCAGCCGTTCTTGTGCGCCACCGGCACGTCCGACGGCAGGCCGGCGGCGAGGTCGTCGCGGTGCTCCTGCGCCAGCAGCACCTCGGTCATCTCCCGGCAGGACGCCGGCCCGGCGATGGCTTCCGGCCCGGCGGTGGCTTCCGGTCCGGTGCCGCCCCCAGCTACCGCGCCGAGCAGCGCGGCGAGGTCGGCGGCGGTGACCAGGTTGGTGATGCCTGCCTGGCTCGCCGCCGTGTCCTCAATGCCGCGGCCGACCACGCTGTGGCCGGCGCCGGCCCGCCGCCAGACCTCCGCCACCGCGTCCAGCCCTACCGAGGCGAGGCAGATGTTCGTGGCCAGGTTGCTCGAGCGCACGATCATGCGGCGGGCCAGCCAGCGCAGCGGAGCCCACCCGCCCAGCCGCTGCCACACCGCCTCGTCGTTGTCGTACCCGCGGTCGCAGCCGAACGGCGGCGCGCCCGGCGCCGCGGACGGGAACTCGTTGCGCACCTCGACCGGCGCGTCAAGGTCGAGCCGGCCGGCCTCGGCGGTCCGGTACACCGCGGCGAGCACCGCCACCTTCATCGTGCTGGCGGCGTAGTGCGCCACGTCAGGCAGGCGGGTGTACGCAGCGGGCCGGCCCGGGCGCCCGTACCACACCGAGACCGTGCCGCCGACGGTGGCCAGCTCGGCGTCGAGCGCCGCCATCCGCGGGGGCAGCCTCATGGCGGATGACCGTACCGGTTCGGCGGGCTGGCCCACGGCGGCGGGTGGGGTTAGCGTGAGCCGATTTCCTTTCAACGGAGAGAGGGGCCTGTCACATGGCTGACCTTGACCGACGGAGCGTGCTGCGCGGTGCCGCGGCGGTGGCGGGGGGCGCCCTGCTCGGCGGGCCGTTCGCCGGCTTCGTTGCCCGCAACGCGGTCTTCGCCGACCGCGACAGCGCCGAGTTCCGGCAGCTGCGCGCGATCCCGGACCTGCGCGACGGGAACGTGCGGCTCTGGCTGCCGGAGGGCTTCGAGTACCGCTCCTTCCACGACACCGAGCTCACCGTCGTGCTCGACGACGGCACGGTCCTGCCCGGTCGGCACGACGGCATGGCCGCCTTCCCCGGCCCCAACGGCAACGTGCTGCTCGTACGTAACCACGAGGTCAACGGCCCGGGTACGCCGTTCGGTAACCCCGCACAGGCCTACGACACGGCCACGGCGGGCGGCACCACGACCGTGGAGGTGACCCGGTTCGGGGAGGTGGTGCGCTCCTTCACCAGCCTCAACGGCACCCAGATGAACTGCTCCGGCGGCCCGATGCCGTGGGGCAGCTGGGTCACCTGCGAGGAGACGGTCAACGGGCCGGACGTCAGGCCCGACTTCACCGGCGCGCCGAACGTCGGGCTGAAGCAGCGGCACGGGTTCATCTTCGAGGTCCCGAAGGACGGCCAGTCGGACCGGCAGCCGATCCGCTCCGCCGGCCGGTTCGCGCACGAGGCGGTCGCGTTCGACCCGGTCGGGGGCTGGCTCTACCTGACCGAGGACGACTTCGGCTTCGCCTCCGGCTTCTACCGCTACCTGCCCCCGCGCGACCCGCGCGAGGCGGGCCGGCTGCTCGACGGCGGCCGGCTGCAGATGCTCGCGGTGCGCGGCCAGCCCAACGCCAACCTGGCCGCGGCCCAGCCGCAGCGGGCGACGTACCAGGTGGAGTGGGTGGACATCGACGACCCGGCGCCGGCGTTCCCCTACACCCCCGGGGTGCCGGCCACCACGGGGCAGGACGTCGCGCTGGTCTACGTGGCCAGGCAGGGCTGGGAGCAGGGCGCGGCCTACTTCTCCCGGCTGGAGGGCGCGGTGTACGACAACGGCGTCGTCTACTTCACCTCCACCCAGGGCGGCGGACCGGCCGAGGCCAGCACCGGGCCCATCCTGGACGGGTACGGCAACGGCAGCGGTCAGATCTGGGGGTACCACGTCGCGGCGGGCATGCTCCAGCTGGTCTACGAGTCGCCCGGCCCGGACGTGCTGGACCTGCCGGACAACGTCACCACGAGCCCGCGGGGCACGCTCGTGGTCTGCGAGGACAACGTCAACGACAACTACCTGCGCGGGCTGACCCGGGGCGGGCAGCTCTTCGACATCGCGCTGAACCGGCTGGTCAGCCGGACCGGCGTGCCGCG
>DASSUC010000355.1:0-5946 GCA_035707405.1 Micromonosporaceae bacterium
CGTGGTGCTGGCCAGCGGGCTCGCGGCCGGCGTGATGATGTGGACGCAGCTGGGCGGGATGCCGCTGCTGAACACCCTCCCGCCGGACCGGTACGTGTTCACGCACGCCTTCTTCGCCAGCCGCTACGACCCGTTCATGCCCACCTGCATGCTGGTCACCGCGCTCGGCGACCTGCTGCTCGTGGCCGCCGCCCCGGTCCCGGCCGCCGCGGCGGCCCTGTTCGGCACCGGCGCTGTCCTCGCCGCCGGCGCGATCGTCATCTCGCTGGTCAAGAACGTCCCGGTCAACAGGTGGATCAAGTCGCTGGACCCGGAGAACCTGCCGCCGGACTTCGCATCGGTCGACCCGCGCCGTTACTGGGGTGGCTGGAACCGCGCCCGCGCCGTGCTCGCGGTGGTGGCGTTCGGGACCAACTGCGCCGCTCTCACCACTTTGATCTAGTAGGAGGAGTCATGGATCTTGGACTGAGAGGCAAGAAGGCGCTCGTCACGGGCGGCACCCGCGGCATCGGGCGAGGCATCGTGCTGACGCTCGCCCGGCACGGCGTGGACGTGCTGACCTGCCACCGGCAGGGTGGGGACGCGGTCGACTCGCTCGAGCGCGAGCTCAAGGAGACCGGCGGGCAGCACCACGTGGTCCGCGCGGACCTGGCCGACCAGGCGCAGGTCGCCGGCCTGCTGGAGGAGTGCCGTACCCGCTACGGCCACCTCGACCTCGTGGTCAACAACGCCGGCGCGATCAGCCACGTGCCGTACGCCAAGCTCTCGCTGGAGGAGTGGCAGCGCGTGCTGGCCACCAACCTCACCGCCGCGCACCTGGTGATCCAGCACGCGGTCCCGCTGCTCGGCGCGGGCTCATCGGTGATCAGCATCGGGTCGAAGTCGGTCGAGGCCGGCATCCCGCTGCGCGCCCACTACACCGCGACCAAGGCCGCCCTGGTCGGCCTGAACCGGTCGCTGGCGAAGGAGTTCGGCGGCCAGGGGATCCGGTTCAACGTGCTGGCGCTCGGGGTCATCGCCACCGAGGCCATGTCCGCGCTCTCCGACGAGCAGCGCGAGCTGATGGTCAGCCGGTACAGCGCGAAGACCGCGCTGGGCCGGCTGGGCACACCCGACGAGGTGGCCGGCGCGGTGCTCTGGCTCGCCAGCGACCTCGCCAGCTACGTCACCGGGGCCACCATCGCGGTTGACGGGGGGATCTCGTGATGACGCACGACGGGACCTTCCGGGTGATGCTGCGGATGGACATCAAGCCCGGTGCCGAGGCGGACTTCGAGCGGGTGTGGATGGAGATCGGCGACGCCGTCACGTCCCACCCGGCCAACCTCGGCCAGTGGCTGTCGCGCAGCGACGAGGAGGGCGTCTACTACATCGTCAGCGACTGGATCGACGAGCCGCGGTTCCGCGAGTTCGAGACGAGCGCCCGGCACCTGGAGCACCGGCAGAAGCTGCACCCCTACCGCAGCAGCGGGTCGATGACCACCATGCAGGTGGTCGCCTACCTGCCGGGCCTGGCCACCATCGAGTCCCACCACGAGTGGGAGAACGCCCGGTGAGCGGGCTGCTGCGGGTGCTGCTCTACCACGCGACCAGCGACCCGGTCGGCATCGACGCGGCGTACCACGAGGTGAGCCGTGCCCTGGCGCCGGTGCCCGGCCTGGTCGGCAACGAGCTGCTGCGCTCGGTCGCCGACCCGACCGAGTTCGTCGTGGTCAGCTCCTGGCGCGACCTGGCCGCGTTCCGCGAGTGGGAGCAGGGGCCGGGCCACCGGGAGAGCACCGCGCCGCTGCGCCCGTACCGGCAGGCGGCCAGGAGCTCGCCGTTCGGCATCTACGAGGTGACCGCGGCGTACTGAAGGGCCGCGGCGGTAGGCCTGAGTCAGGAAGGCATAGTCATGCAGAAGGACAGGGCACGGCGTGGCCTGAAGGTGCTGGTCGTCGGCGGCGGCATCGGCGGCCTGTGCCTGGCGCACGGCCTGCGCGCCGCCGGGGTGCGGGTCGCGGTCTACGAGCGCGACCCCTCGGTCGCCGCCCGCAACCAGGGGTACCGGCTGCACATCAGCCCAGAGGGCGAGCAGGCGATGCGCGACTGCCTGCCGCCCCGCGTGGTGGAGCTGATCTCGGCCACCTCGAACGTGCGGTACGGCACCGGGCTCGCCGCCTACGACGAGCAGCTGTCGCCGAAGTGGGCGCCGACCTTCGACGACCCGCGGGCCGGTGACCCGGACAAGATCGACTCGGTCGACCGGATCACCCTGCGCCACGCGCTGCTGGCCGGGCTGGACGACGTTGTCCACTTCGGACACCGGCTGGTCGGCCACGAGGTCCTGCCCGACGGCCGGGTGGTGGCGCACTTCGACGGCGGCGGCCGGGCCACCGGCGACGTCCTGGTCGCCGCCGACGGCGCCAACTCCCGCGTCCGGGAGCAGTACGCCACCACCGCCCGCCCGCGCGACCTGGGCATCCGGACGATCTTCGGGCGCATCCCGATGAGCGACGCGCTGCACGCGCAGATGTCCGACCGGCTGCGCGACCGGTTCAGCTACGTGCTCGGCTCCGACGGCTACCACGTCGGCATGATGCCGATGGTGTTCCGCAACCCGCCCCGGCAGGCCGCGGCGCGGCTGTGGCCGGGGCTGCCCATGGACGCCGGCGGCGACTACTACATGTGCGTGTTCAACATCCACACCGAGCTGCTCGACATCGACGACGACCGGCTCTTCACGCTCAGCGGGCGGCAGCTGTGGGACCTGGTAATGGCGCGCACCGCAGCATGGCACCCGGAGCTGCGCGCCGTGCTGGCGCAGGCGGACACCTCCGCATCGTTCGCGGTGGCCATGCGGGCCACCGACCCGGTCGAGCCCTGGGACACGCCCCCGAGCGTGGTGCCGCTCGGCGACGCCGTGCACACCATGCCGCCCTCCGGCGGGGTCGGCGCCAACACCGCCCTGCGCGACGCCAGTGGCCTGACCCGGGCGCTGGCCGCGGTGGACCGCGGCGAGCAGGAGCTGGCCACCGCGGTCGCCGACTACCAGGCGGCGATGGTGAAGTACGCCACCGAGTCGGTGACCATGTCGCTGCGCATCGCGCAGTGGTCGATCCCGAACGTCGCGGCTCCGCCGGCGGCGAACACTGCGGCTCCGCCGGCGGCAGGCCGGTGATGGACGCGCCCCCGGCCGACCGCCAGGTCGCCTTCCTGCTGCCCGGGCAGGGCTCGCAGCACCGCCGGATGGCCGCCGGGCTCTACCGCCGCTACGACGCGTTCACCGACGCCATGGACGAGGTGTTCGAGGCGCTCGGGGCGGACGGGCCGGCGGTGCGCGAGGACTGGCTGAGCGACCGGCCGCGGGTGAGCATCGACCACGTCACGCGGTCGCAGATCCTGCTCTTCGCCGTCGACTACGCCGTGGCCACGCAGCTTGCCAGCTGGGGTGTACGGCCGGCGGCGCTGCTCGGGCACAGCGTGGGCGAGATCGCGGGCGCGGTGCTGGCCGGCGTGTTCCGCCTCGCCGACGGGGTCGCCCTGATGTGGGACCGGATCGGCCGGCTGGCCGCCGCCCCGCCGGGCGGGCTGCTGGCGGTGGCCGGCACGGTCGAGGCGGTACGCGAGTTCTGCACCGACGAGGTCGTGGTGGGCGCGGTGAACGCGCCCCGGCAGGTGATCCTGGCCGGGCCTACCGAGCCGCTCGCCGCGGTGACCGCGGCGCTGCGGCGGGCGGACTTCACCGTCTACCCGGTGCCGGCCAGCACCGCCTTCCACAGCCCGATGCTGGCCGAGGTCGCCACCGGCGCGGTGCCGATGATCTCGCAGATCCCGGTCCGGCCGCCGCGGGTGCGGCTGCACTCCGGCTACACCACCAAGCCGCTGACCGGCGAGGACGTGGCGAGGCCCGAGTTCTGGGCCAGCCATCCCGTCGCCCCGGTGCTGTTCTGGCCGGCCGTTGACGCGCTGCTGGCGCAGGGGGCGTACCTGCTGGTGGAGACCGGGCCGGGCCAGGGGCTGGCCAGCGTCGTACGCCGGCACCCGCAGGTGCTGTCCCGTCGCAGCCGGGTGCTGGCCGCGTTGCCCGCCCGGCCCGCCGGCGACGAGGCCGACCGGGAGTCGCTGGAGCGGCTGGCAGAGCAGCTGCTGGCCGTGGCGGGGCGGTGAGGGGCCATGGGAGCGCTCGGGTTGTCCCCGGACCACCCGGCGGAGCTGTTCGTGGCCGGGATCGGCGCCTGGCTGCCGGCCGCCGTGCCGGTCGAGGACGTGATCCGGCAGGGCATCTGTGACGAGCAGACGGTACGCCGCAGCGAGATGCTCGGCGTCACCGTCGACGGCACCGACGAGGTCCCGGCCGAGATGGCGGTGCGCGCCGCCCGGACCGCGCTGGCCCAGGCCGGGTACGACGGGTCCGACATCGCGGTGGTGCTGCACGCGTACCTGTTCGACCAGGGCAACGACCTGTGGTCGCCGGCCGGCTACGTGCAGCGGCGTACCCTCGGCGGGCAGTGCCCGGCGATCGGCATCCAGCAGGTGTCCAACGGGGGCATGGCGGCGCTGGACGTGGCCCGGGCCTACCTGCGGGCCCGACCCGGGGCGCAGGCGGCGCTGGTGACCACCGCGGACCGGTTCTGCCTGCCCGGCTTCGACCGGTGGCACAGCGACCCGGGCACCGTCTACGCCGACGGCGGCACCGCGCTCGTGCTGTCCAAGGTGGACGGCTTCGCCCGGCTGCTCGCGCTGGAGCTGGTCTCCGGCCCGGAGCTGGAGGGCATGCACCGGGCCGGGCCGGCGCTCGGCGTCGGCCGGCGGGTCCTCGACCGGCCGGTGAGCCTGGGCGCGCACAAGCGGGCGTTCGTCGAGCAGGTCGGCAACGGCACGGCGATGGAGCGCATCGTGTCCGGCCAGCGCGCCGCGATGGACGCGGCGCTGGCCGCCAGCGGCACCAAGCTCAGCGAGGTCGACTGGTTCGTGCTGCCCCACTTCGGCGTGCGCCGGCTCCAGTCGAACTATCTGCGCCACCTCGAGGTCGCGGTGGAGCGTACGAACTGGGAGTTCAGCCGTACCGTCGGGCACCTGGGCGCGGGCGACCAGATCGCGAGCCTCGCCCACCTGCTGCGCAGCGGCGCCCTGCGCCCGGGCCAGCGCTGCATGCTCATGGCGGTCGGCGCGGGCTTCACATGGTCCTGCGGCGTGCTCGAGGTGACGCGCACGCCGTACTGGTAGGTCACTCTTCTTCCCGGGAGGTCATCGTGCACCGGACCCTGATCATCGCGAGGCTGAAAACCGACCAGCCGGAGAAGATCGCGGACGTCTTCGCCGAGTCCGACGCGACGGAGCTGCCGCACCTGATCGGAGTCAGCCGGCGGACCCTGTTCACCTTCCACGACCTCTACATCCACCTGGCGGAGGCGGACGACGACATCAACCCGAGTCTCTACCGGGCCCGCAGCCACCCGCTCTACCAGGACATCCACAACCGGCTCGCGGAGCTGGTCTACCCCTACGACCCCAACTGGGCCGAGCCGAAGGACGCGATGGCACGGCCGTTCTACGTCTGGAGCGCAAAGGACGGGAGGCTGCAGTGACCGGTCAGCGCAGGCTGAAGGTGAACGTGGAGACGGTGGAGCCGAACCGGCGCCGGGGCGGTGACATCCGGATCACGCTGAGCCCGAAGACAGTGGCGGCCACGTCGGGCTTTGGCGGGTCGCTGTGGCTGGAGCCCGGGGAGCGGGTCAACGAGCACTACCACCCCTACTCCGAGGAGTTCATCCACGTGATCGCCGGGCAGGTGGACTTCTACGTGGGCGACGAGGCGGTCCGGCTCGGCCCGGGCGACTCGTTGATGGTCCCGATCGGCGAGCGCCACAAGGCCGTCAACGTGGGCGACGAGCGGGTGCACATGGTGTTCCACCTGTCCCCGCTGGCGCCGCTGCCGGCGCTCGGCCATGTGGACCTGGAGCC